>CAYWKN010000081.1:0-1326 GCA_964458765.1 uncultured Verrucomicrobiota bacterium | reverse complement strand
GGAGGGAAACTATGGCGCGCGGCAGGTATTGTCAAGGCGTTGTGCATGGGATAGGGTACGGCGCATGAAAGCGTTGATTCAGCGGGTGACGCGGGGAGTTGTGCGCGTGGAGGAGCGCGAGGCGGGCGTGGTGGGGAGGGGGTTTGTGGTGTTGCTGGGTGTGCGGAATGGTGACGGCGATGCGGACGCGCTGTACCTGGCGGAAAAGACAGCGGGATTGCGCGTGTTTCCGGACGAGCAGGACCGGATGAACCGGTCGGTTGTTGATGTGGGTGGCGGGGTGCTGGTGGTTTCGCAGTTCACGCTCTACGCCGACACACGCAAGGGCAACCGGCCGGGGTTCACCGCCGCGGCGGCGCCGGACGAAGCACAGCGGCTGTACGAGGTCTATGTCGGGCACCTGCGGCGGATTCTCGGAACGGAACGGGTGGCCACGGGAGTGTTCCGCGCTTCCATGCAGGTGGAGCTTGTCAATGACGGTCCGGTGACGATCGAGCTCAGCACCGATGCCAAGCCTCATCCGTCCCTGCGCAACACCTCGCGCGGAAACGCGGAAATGTGCTGTTGACGATGGGGGGTGGGTGGGGTATTATTTTGCGCTCATTTGACGGACCCGGCCGCGGATGGTCCGGGAAGGTTGAATTTCATGTATAACCAAAGCTAAGGAAGGAGAACGGGATATGGCGATTAATGTGGGTATCAACGGGTTCGGGCGCATCGGGCGCATGGCGTTCCAGGCGATCTGCGACCAGGGTCTGCTGGGCAAGGAGATCAACGTGAAGGCCGTGGTGGATATCTCCACCGACGCCGACTACTTCGCCTACCAGATGAAGTACGATTCGGTGCACGGCAAGTTCAAGCACACCGTCTCCACGGAAAAGAGCGACCCCTCCAAGGAGGAAGCCGATACCCTCGTGGTCAACGGCCAGAAGATCAAGTGCGTACTGGCCACCAAGACCCCGGACCAGCTCCCCTGGAAGGCCCTGGGCGTGGATTACGTGGTCGAATCCACCGGCTTGTTCACGGATTCCGAGAAGGCCAAGGGCCACCTCGCCGCCGGCGCCAAGAAGGTCATCATCTCCGCGCCCGGCAAGGGCGAGGTCAAGACCATCGTCATGGGCGTCAACGAGAAGGAATACGACAGCGCCAAGCACGCTATCGTTTCCAACGCCTCCTGCACGACCAACTGCCTGGCGCCGGTGGTGCATGTCCTGCTGAAGGAAGGTTTCGGTATCGAAACCGGCCTGATGACCACCATCCACGCCTACACGGCGACCCAGAAGACCGTGGACGGCCCGTCCAAGAAGGACTGGCGCGGCGGCCGCG
>CAYWKN010000080.1:0-10325 GCA_964458765.1 uncultured Verrucomicrobiota bacterium | reverse complement strand
CTTTGTGTTTTCACAAAGCCGTGAACGGTTACTAACTATCTTCCTGTCCCTGGCGACCCTTTACGTTACGCCACCACAAAGTCCCCTGCCGGCACCCCAATACCGTTCACCTCGAGGTCTGCCCGCCCATGGTTGAAATACCAGTACTTGTCTTCTGTCAGATGCGGGACAATGCCGACATCCGGGTGAGGGTTATCGATCCAGAAGAGGCCTGCGGCCAGCGCCGCCTGTTTCGCGAACATCATGCAGAGGTCGGCATTGAAGCCGGCGAGGTAGAAGACCGTCCCTTTGCCATAGACCTGCTTCAGCACTGCGGGCTGACCGGCAGCGAACCCGCTGGTGAATGTGCCCAGCACCTCGGCCGTGCCGTTCTCGACCCGTTCGAACCAGGGCTGGCATTCATGGGCTTCGCCGCTGGCGAGCGCAAGCATCGGCTTGTCCTCATTCATGGCGCGGGGCTCGTCTTCCCCGATGCGAAAGCCCAGCAAGTCGCCAAACGGCTGCGCCATTTCGGGGTAGAACAGGGCATGCAAGTCCTGCTGGCCGGTCTTGGCGCAGGCCAGCAGCACGCCGCCTTGCTTCACCCAGTCCCGGATCAATGCCGCCTGCTCGCCACTGACCAGGTACAAACTCGGCATGGCCAGGAGCCTGTACCCGGCGAGACACTCGCCAGGCTGAAGCACGTCCATGCCCACCCCCGAGCGCCAGAAGGGTTCATACAGGTGGATCAGCGCATCGAGGTAGGGCATGGGCCGTTTCGCATCGCGATGCTGGGCACGCACGCAATCGACGCTGTAGAGAATCGCGGCCTGGCGCTTGGGCAAACGCTCGGGAATCGCGCCCAGCGCATCGAGCCGCGCCTTGGTCTCCCGCACCAGCGCCACCCGCTCCGGATGCGGTTTGCCGGCGTAGTCGGTCATGGCCGGGCAGGTCTGCTCCATATTGCCGCGATGCCGGCGCCAGTGCCACAGGACAATCGCTTCAGCGCCATGGGCCCGGGCGGCCGCGAGATAGGCCTTGGATTGCGAGCCGTCGGTATTGGTCTCGAAGATCCAGAAGGGCTTGTGGAGCGCGGACCGGAAGAGGTCATGCGCGAGCGCGGTAAACGGTTCGCTGCGCGGGTGATCTGCGGCAGCGGCGCCGCGATAGGCGTCCCAGCCCGCCACATCCAGGGCGCGGCCATATTCCAGATGATTGATGGTGCGATCGAAAATGCCGGTCGAGTTGTGGCTGACAAACTGCCGCGCGGCGATGTGTCTGCGCAGCAGATCGTACTGCAGCCGGATGTAGTCGACCTGGCTGGCATGATAGAAGCGGAACATGTCCAGGACGTGGCCTTGGCAGTGCCGGCGGCAGCGCGGCGTCTGCACCTCGCCCCAGTCCGAGAATTCCAGGCTCCAGAAGCCCAACCCCCAGGCCTTGTTCAGTTCGGCCAGCGAGGCGTAGCGCTTCTTGAGAAAGTCCCGGAACCGCCACTGGCAATCCGGGCAATGGCATTCGAAGCGATCGCGCAGTTCGGGGCCGATGAGCTCATTGTCGATCTGCCAGCCCCTGACCGCCTCGTGTTCGCCATAGCGCAGGGCCAGCGCGACGACGATCTGCTCGGTGAAGTGGCGATAGATGCAACTGTTGACGCAGGCGGCCCGGCGCTCGCCATAGGTAAGGCGCGTGCCGTCGCGCATTTCGATCATCATCTGCGGGTATTGCCCGGTCAGCCACGCCGGCGGCGTAGCCGTGGGCGTGCCGAGAATGGCCTGCATGCCGCGCTCCCGGACCAGGGCCAGGAACCTGTCGAGCCAGGCGAAGTCATGCTCGCCTTCGCGCGGTTCCAGCCGGGACCAGGCGAATTCGAGAAGCCGAACCAGGCCAAGCCCCGCCGCCTTCATGTTGTCCAGATCGCCTGTCCATTCGCATTCGTCAATCAGTTCGGGGTAATAGCTGGCGCCAAAGGGAACGGTCATGGAATCGGCCGAACCCGAGGCCGGAGAATCGAAAACCACATCGTCCTTGCCTTCAAGACATCGCATGTTTACAGATCCTCTCCTGAACCGCCGAAGCTCAACGCGCATTCACCCACCGTCACCTTCGCCAGAAACCCCGCGTCCATGTTGTCCGCCAGCGTGCCCCAGACGGGCAGGCGCAGGTGGTTCTGGCCGGCCACCGGCGCGGTGGCGTTGCAGATCAAGTCCAATCGGAATGCCTGCACCGGCGTCTCGACGCCCAGCGCACCCAGCGGCAGAAACAGATCGAAGGTCCATCCCGCGGAGGTCATGCTCGCATCGTAACGCGCCCCCTCCGGCACGCCGGGGGCCCAGAGCGCCCGCAACTCGGCGCGTGCCCCGTCCACCGGCGGTATCAGAATGAACTGGTACGGGCGCACGCTGCGGCCGATGGGAACCTCGCGAGAGACGAACAGTTCCACGGACGAGGCATTATACGGTTGCGAATCGTTCAGGCACGGGCGCGGGTCGGTGACCTTGGCGACCAGACGCAGCGCGTCGCCTTCCACGGCGGCGCGGGCGCGGAGTATGGCCTGCCCGGCATGGATGACCGTGATCGGCGCGCCCTGTGGCGGCGTTCCGAACCGGCCGCCCGCCGGCCCGCCGACGGCTTCCGGGAGGCGGGGGATCTTCAGTTTCGCGGAGATCGTGACCAGGGCGGCGCCGCTGAAAAGCGCCTTCTCGTCGCCGCGCGCCATCAGCCAAAGGCGCCGCACCTGGCGCCGCACCTCGACGGGAAAGAGAAGCGAGACGTCGTGGATCGCTTCCGCGCCCGGCTCGAGGCGAACTTCGATCGTATCGCCAAGCCATTCCCGGCCGTCCGCACCCAAGGCCACGCCGGCGAGGCGGTAGGCGCCGGCAACGGGAAGCGTCGACGGATTGCGGACGCAGACGCGAGCATCGATGCGATGGCCCCCGGCCTGCTCGGCGACGTCGCGGATTTCGACGTGCGCCACGGCGGCAGCAAGGGGGGTGGCGGACGGGAGGGCATACTCGGCGAAGCTTGCCGGCAGCGTTCGGCGCCGGCGCGGCCCCGCGGCGCGCCAGTCGAACGGCTCGAAGCCGAGAGCCACGGCGGGAGAGTCGGCGCGCAGCGTGAAATCGCCGCCGGTCGGATCGGCGAAGAGCGGATCGGCCTCGATGCTTTCGATCCAGCGTCCCGCCGCCTGCTCCGCCGCCTGCGATCCGAGAGGCCAGAGCACGCCCCCGACGCCGGCATTCCAGACCAGATTGCGGCGTGTGGCGTGCGTCGCCTCGTTTCGCCCCACGCTCTCCGTCAAATTGCCGCGATCGAACCAGATCAGGTTCTTCTCGAAGACGTTGCCGCACGAGAGATCCTCCCGCCCCAGGCAGAGCATCGATCTCTCCATCCGGGCGAAGATATTATTGCGCGTGACGTTGAAACGGCCGTAGTGCATGGAGAATCCGCAATCCTGGATATCATGCACGCAGTTGTCCCGATAGAGAATGCCGGAACTGCCCTCGTCCGGATATAGACCCCAGCCGCCGTAGTGATAACAGGCGATGTCATGGATATGATTTCCGACCACTCGCGATCCGGTCTGTATTCCCAAGGAATAGATGCCGCCGTTATCGGAGAGCAGACGCTGGTCGTTGATGTGATGGATATGGTTGTATTCGATGCGGTTGTCGAAACCGCGGCTCGTCGGGGCGAAACTCCATGTCCAGCCGAAGGAAATGCCCGTGTAGTTGAGGTGGTGTATCTCGTTGTGCTGAATCCGGTTCATGCAGGCATTGCCGATCCATACTCCGATCGCGCTGGGGTAGACGTGGCCGCCGTCGTGGATGTTGCAGTCCACCACCGTCGCGGCCATCGGGCGCAACCAGCGCAAGGCGGGCTGGAAGGCCTTGCCGACCGCCGCTTCGTGTACCTCCAGGGCTTCGTGGCCGATCTTGATTCCACCACCGCCCAGGTCGCGGATCGTGCAAGCGGCCACCACGTTCCCATGGCAACCCGTAAGCATCTCGACGCCATAGCCGGCGCAGTGAGCGATCTCGCAGCCGTACAGGACGCAGTGCTCGGCGCGGTCGAACACCACCGCCCCGGGGACGTCGTAGGCGGCCTGCACGGTTCCGACGCAGTCGGCGTCGCGGTGCCATTCGTTGTGCGCCAGGCCCAGATTCTCGAAGCGGATGTTGGCGACCGGGTTGACGTCGTCGCCCTGGACGCGCAACAGTTCCGGAAGCCGCGGCGCCACGATGGTCGTGTTTTCCGGAGTCTCGCCCGCCATGGGCAGATAGTGCAAGACACCTGACCGGGCATCCAGATACCACTCGCCGGGCTCCTCCAGCGCCTCGAAAACGTTGAACAAGGCGTAGCGGGCGAACGCGCCCCCTTCATCGAGCAGGCTGCCGAGCGAAGGCTGGCGGAAATGGACAATGTGGTTCTCCTCGTCGATGTTGGCAATCCGGTGGTGCGTGTCGAACCAGAGTTGGTAGGCGACCAGGGAGACATCATCGAGATTGTGGAAGCGGCGCAGGTCGCCAGGATGGTATTCGGCGCGGGCCGGCCCCCGGTGAAATGAAAAACCCGAATTGCCCTGGCCGTCCAGGCCGGCGAAACGGAAGAATCCGCGCTTGGGCAACCGGGGGCGCGGCCGCCGGACGCCATTGACCCACAACTGGGTGAAATGCCAACTGCCCGCCGCCACCTCCGGCAATTCAAGCGTCCACACCTCGCGCCCATCGCGGTGCTCCGTCCGCCAGCCGGCGAGGCGGCGACCGCCGCTGAAAACGGGTCTGGCGCCCGCCGCGGCCGTCCACACCTGGTCCTTGTCGGCGGGCGTCAGAACCAAGGGCTCGGCCAGCTCGTAAAGGCCGTCCGCCACTTCGATTCGCGCCGGACGTCCCGTGGCGGTGAGCCTCCGAGCCGCCAGCAGGGCGGCGCGGGGACTCGCCAGCGGTCCGTCCGCTCCGTCCGGACTCGGAACCGCGCACCTCCCCGACCAGCGGTCGTCGCCGTCGGGGCAAACATATAGGGTTGCGGAACACCCATCGTCATCGCCATGCTTCATTTCAGCCTACTCCCTTTGTCTCTTGCGGGGTAAGCGTTCACGCCGTATGGGCCACCGGGGAGAATATCCAATATCCAACAAGGAATGTCCAATGTCCAAGTGGGCGAGAGATGAGAATGGGCGTAATGGGCGTACCAAAGCCAAACCATTCGCCATTCTCGCGCTCCTTGTTCCTTGGATTTGAGTGTTGGTTATTGGATATTCTCCCGAGAACGCTCAAAGATTGCATGGGTCTTTGTGTTTTCACAAAGCCGTGAACGGTTACCTTGCGGGCCATACCGCGTCCACAAACGTGTCCTTCTGATTCCCGTGTCGGAACACTGACTAGACTACCCGTCGCTGGCGGATGACCTCGCTGTACCAGCGCGCCGAAAGCTTCGGCGTACGCTGTTGGGTGGCGTAGTCGACATGGACCAGGCCGAAACGCTTGCTGTAGCCATGCGTCCATTCGAAATTGTCCATGAACGACCACTGATAGTAGCCGGTCAGGGGCAGGCCTTCGTCGACCAGGCGATGGACGGCCTTCAGGGATTGGCGCAGGTACATGATGCGGTCGACGTCCTCGATGCGACCGTTGAGGTTGAAACGGTCTTCAGCGCAGCAGCCGTTCTCGCTGATCACCATCTCGCCGCGGTATCCCAGCACATCGCGCGTCAGGCGCGGAAGCCAGTACAGAGCCTCGGGCACGATGTTCAGCCAGCCCAGATCGCCAAACTGGGGATAGCCCTTGGTCAACGGGACCTGTTCAAAGCCCTGGACATTGTCCGCCGCCCGGGTGTAGCCGGCGCTGTAGATGTTCAGGCCCATCTGCTCGACCGGCGCGCTGATCGCCCGCAGGTCGGCCTCGGTGACCTCGCCCAGCCAGCCGGCGCGCTGGCCGCGTTCGACCCAGGCCGAGGGCAGTTTGCCGGTGAGAGCCGCGTACAGTTTCAACGGACTGCACGCCTCGACGAAGGCCTTTTCCGTTGCCGCGATGTCCTCGGGGCTCTCCGTCACCGGGACCTGGGCGCCCTCGTTGTGGGCCCAGCCGACCTTGCAGGGCTGCGGGCTGGCGGCGCGGATGGCGCGCACGGCGGCACCATGGGCGAGCATGGCGTGCAGCACGGTGGCGGTGCGCTCCTTGGCCGAGCCGACCTTCACCGCCGGGGCGTTCAGGCCCTCATAGGGCTGGTCGACATAGTGGCCCCACTCGGTGAAGCAGGCGACTTCATTGAGGGTCAGCCAGTCGCGACAGCGGTCTCCGAGGCGCTTGACCACAATGCCCGCATAGCGCGCGAAGTCGTCGGCGATGCGTCGGCTGGTCCATGCGCCGTACTGCTCGACCAAGGCGTGGGGGGTGTCCCAATGGAACAGGGTGATCATCGGCGTGATGCCGCGCCTGACCATGCCATCGACCAGACGATCGTAGAAGGCGAGCCCCGCCTCGTTCACCGCTCCGTTCCCGGTGGGGATGACGCGTGGCCACGAGATCGAGAAGCGGTAGTGGCGGATGCCCAGCGCGACCATCAAGTCGAGATCGGCCTCCCAGCGGTGATAGTGGTCGCAGGCCACCTCGCCGGTTTCGCCGGTGCGGATGAAACCAGGCCTGCGGCACAGCACATCCCAACTGGACGGCCCCTTGCCGTCGGCGTCCCAGCCGCCCTCGATCTGGTAGGCGGCCGTGGCGGTGCCGAAGCGGAAAGCATCGGGGAAACGGTAGGTGTCGGTCATGGTAGTATCTCTCCCTCGGCGATATGGATAAGAAATCGCTTTTCTGACGGTACTGGCACACGCCCGTTGAGACCGCCCTGAAACATCGTTTTCATGGCTGGGAACATGTGAAAGTCCGGCGCGGATGTCAAGTTCGGTAATAAACCCGGCTGGTAACTACTCACCCTCCCCCCTGCCGCGCATTTCCACGGAACGTCACGTGACAGATCGCGCCCGCGTGCAGTTTGGCGGTGGGATTGACGTGTTCACCGGTTTCTGTCATGTTTCAAACCATGAATTCGCTACGCCAGACCGGTTCCGGCATGATTTCGGCCTATGCGGGCCGGCGTCATCCGAGAAGCGATTTGTTATCAATTTTACAAAGGAAAGGGAAAAGGTTACTACTCAGCGCCCGCCGCTGGAAGGCGGGAACCGGTTGACGATAGCGGCGACGAGAACGGACTACGATGGAAAATCTCGTCTCGTTCACCGTTCTCGTCGCCGTTCTCGTGAACCGATCCGGGGTACCTGAGCAGTTACGGGAAAAGACTGTATGCAGACGGGTAATTCTTTTTTGTATCGGGCTGAGAAGACAAAAATGATCAGCTTTCCGCTGGGCGGCATCGGTTCAGGCTCAATAGGGCTTGCGGGGAATGGCAGGCTAGTTGACTGGGAAATTTTCAACAAGCCCAGCAAGAACAGCATTAACGGTTTTTCGAATTTTGCTGTTCGCGCTGAAAGGGGTGGCAACGTTCTTGATGCACGGGTGCTGAATGGCGATGTGCAGCCGCCTTATATGGGCGAAGGTTTTGGGCCTGCGCGTGAAACAATGGCAGGGCTGCCTCATTTCCGTGAGACGGAATTTACCGGTAAATATCCGGTTGCCGAGATCCGTTTCAAGGAGCCTGGGTTTCCCGGACGGGTAACGCAGACGGCTTTCAATCCTTTTATTCCGCTGAATGACAAGGATTCCAGCATTCCAGCAGCTTTCTTTGAGTTCGAAATCGAGAATACCACCAGGGAGACCATTGATTATACGGTTGCAGCGACCCTTGGTGATCCTCTGCCATCGGATCAGGCGCACCGGTTCGAGAGGAAAAACGGGTTCTCCCTGCTCAACTTCACAACCGACGGCATTGGAAAGAAGGATGTGAAGTACGGTGAAATGACTGTTGCAACCGATGCCAAGCGCGTGAGCTTCCAGCAGTACTGGTTCCGCGGGGCATGGTTTGATTCGCTCGAAGTTTTCTGGCGCGATATCACTACGCCCGGGCCGCTTCCGAAACGCAATTACCGCTCAACTGGCAAGCGCGCCAACAAGGGCAGCGGTTCCGGCGGAAATAATCAGGGAATGATTGCCGGCCATGTCAACATCAAGCCGGGCGGCAAGGCCACATTGCGCTTCGTCATCACCTGGAATTTCCCCAATTGTGAAAACTACTGGAGCAAGAATGTTGAAGTAGCGAAGAAAGCCGGGGTCTCCCCGGTATGGAAGAACTATTATGCCACGATCTGGAAGACGGCGGCCGAGAGCGCTCTCTATTCCCTCCGGAACTGGAAACGTCTTGCGGCTGAAACCATGCTCTTCCGCGATGCGCTGTTCGGATCCACACTGCCGGCAGCGGCGATCGATGCAATATCCGCAAACATTTCGATCCTCAAGTCGCCGACGGTTCTCAGGCTTACGGATGGAACGTTCTATGGGTTTGAAGGGTGTTGCGGAAACAGCGGATGCTGTGAAGGAACCTGTACTCATGTCTGGAACTATGCCCAGGCGCTGCCGTTCCTGTTTCCGGAACTTGAGAGGTCGGTCCGCGAGGTTGATTATCAATACAATCAGCAGGCCAACGGGGGCATGCCGTTCCGGATCCAGCTTCCGCTGGGAATAAAGAACCCGGGCGGCCGATCCTGTGCCGATGGCCTGTTCGGGAATGTGATGATGGTGTACCGCGACTGGAAGGTTTCCGGCGATACTGAATGGCTGCGCAGGATGTGGCCGGCCGTCAGAAAATCCATCGCGTTCGCCTGGGACCCTTCCAACGAGGATCAGTGGGATCCGCGCAAGACAGGTGTCCTGTGGGGCCGTCAGCACCATACTCTTGACATGGAATTGTTCGGACCGAGCGGCTGGCTGTGTGGATTCTACCTCGGCGCGCTTAAGGCCGGCTCGGAAATGGCTTTGTGCGCCGGCGATGCGCAGGCTGCTGATGAGTTCGGCCGCATGTTCGCGCGCGGCAGAAAATGGGTTGATGAGAACCTCTTCAACGGCGAGTACTACCAGCAGCAGATCAACATCAGGAACCGGGGCATTCCGAAGAAGTTCAATGCGGAAAAGACATACTGGGATGATGAGCATCGGGAAATCAAGTATCAGATTGACGAAGGCTGCGCTGTTGACCAGGTTCTTGCCCAGTATCACGCCAACCTTTACGGGCTTGGCGACCTGTTTGATCCGAAGAAGACAAAAAAAGCGCTGAAGTCAATCTTCCGTTACAATTTCAAGAAGTCGATGCGCAATGTGTACAATCCCTGCCGGTTGTATGCTTTGAACGATGAGAGCGGACTTGTCATCAGCTCATGGCCTGAAGGGCGCAGGAAGCCTGCCATACCCCTGACCTATGCCCAGGAGGCCATGCATGGCTTTGAATATGCGGCGGCGGTCCAGATGATACAGAACGGCATGGTTGATGAGGGTATGGCGGTTGTCAGGGGCGTGCGTGACCGCTATGACGGTGAAAAGCGGAATCCCTGGAATGAGTTTGAGTGCGGGCATAATTACGCCAGATCAATGGCCAGCTATGCGCTGCTTAATGCATTCAGCGGATTTCAGTTTGATATGGTCAGGGGCGTAATCGGCTTTACCCCGGTTCATGCCGCAGCCGGTTTGTTCAGATCATTCTGGTGTCTTGAATCCGGCTGGGGTCTGGTTGAGGTGTCGAAACATTCCATGATGATCAAGGTTTTGTACGGACGCCTGGAATTAAACGGTTTGTCCGGCCGGATTCCGGGGAACGCAAAGGTTATTGCTGCAGGTCGGGCTGTCAAGTGCAGACAGGACCGTCATGGCCTTGTATTTGCAGAAAAGGTTGTTGTGCTGAAAGGGCAGAATGTGAGGGTTGGCTCCTGAGTTTTCAAGTATTCCCGCGCCGATTTCGGGGGTCAGGCATCGGGGTCATCCCGCCCGCCCTTGCCTGCCTGCCGGATGCGCTCCCGGAACGCCTCGGCTGCCTTTTCACGTTGTCCAAGACCATGCGCCTTGCGCATGACCGGATTCAGATGCACATAGAGACTCAGTTCATAGGCCCAGGCGCCATTCTCGATCGGTATGCTCTTGAACCGCCCCTGCATAAGCGGCGGGAAACCGGCGAAGCAGATCGCCGGACAGTTTCCCTGCTCAATCGTCATCCGCTCTCGTCGTCCGCTATCGTCAACCGACTTTCCCGCTTTTCGGTGAACGAGAACGGGCGACGAGAGCGGCCAACGATGGGATACGAAATTCCGGACCAGTGTGGACTTGCCCACCTGTCTTGCCCCACGGATCACAAGCGGCTTAGGCGCCGCCAATAAATAACATGTACAAGTATGCAAGAACTTGCTGTGG
>CAYWKN010000079.1:0-10351 GCA_964458765.1 uncultured Verrucomicrobiota bacterium | reverse complement strand
GCGAGGGCGGTCACGCCGAAATCCGCAAGCTGGTTCACCACTTCCAACGCTTCTTTTGTGGTGAGCTCTGGCTGAGATACTGCGCCCGCGTTTGAGTAGCAGTGTTTGCAGCTTAGGTTGCATTTGTGTGTGAAGTCCCACACCACGAGGAAATAGTTGATGAATCCCGTCTTCTCAATGACGCCCAGCTCGAACCGGTACCGGTCCGCCAGTTCCTTCTCCCGGGGCGATTTCGGATGGGCGGCGTTCTCCACGCCGTACAACCGGAGCAATCCCTCCTCGCACAACCGGCACAGGTACTCCTTCTGGGACAGCGGCGGAGGCGCATGGAATTGCGGAAAATGCAGGTCCCCGAACTTGAAGTCCACGTTGCACCGCTCGGCGATCCGCACCGTGTTGGCGATGGACTCCGGGATCTCGCGGAACAGTTCCGCCATCTCGTCGCCGTTCTTGAAATAAAACTCGTTCGAGGCATAGCGCATGCGCTTGGGATCGCTCATCACCGTCTGCGTCTGCAGGCAGAGCAGCACCTCGTGGGCCTCGGCGTGCTCCTGCTTGAGGTAGTGCACGTCGTTCGTCGCCACCAGTCCCACCCCCATCTTCTTCGCCAGCGCCACCAGGGCCCGGTTGACCTTGCGCTGCTCCGGGATCAGATGGTCCTGCACTTCGAGAAAGAAGCGGTCCTTGCCGAATATGTCGGCATACTGCCCCGCCAGCGCCAGGGCGCCTTTCTCGTCGTCGGCCACCAGTTTCGCCGGAACCTCGCCCTTCAGGCAGGCGGTCATGCCGATCAACCCCTCGCTGTGCCGCGCGAGGATCTCCTTGTCGATGCGGGGCTTGTAGTAGAACCCCTCCAGGTGCGCCGCGCTGACAAGCCGCACGAGGTTGCGGTAGCCGATCTCGCTCGCCGCCAGCAGGACGAGATGGTTGGCGTGGGAGCGCGCCGAATTCTCGGTCTTGCGGTCGAAGCGGCTGCCTTCCGCCATGTAGATCTCGCACCCGACAATCGGCTTGACCCCTTTGTCCCTGGCCGCCTGGTAAAAGGGAATCACTCCGTACATCACGCCGTGGTCGGTGATCGCCAGGGCGGGCACCGCCTGCCCCGCCGCCGCCGACACCATGTCGGCCACGCGGCAGGCGCCGTCCAGCATGCTGTACTCCGAATGAACGTGCAAGTGAACGAACGGCGTCATGCGGCTGCGCTCCGGCGGCTCACCTCACAGATCCATCGCCATGGCGACTTCGGGGCAGGTGAAGGGGGAATCGTATTTCGTGCAGTTGATGCAGCCCATGTAGAGCTTGTGCATCAGCGAAGCCTTCGGCACCTCGCGGAACCCCAGCTTGCGGAAGAACTCCGGCGTAAAGGTCAGCACAATGATCTGCGACGGATTCAAAAGCTTGATCCGCCGGATCGCCGCCTCGATCAGCGCCCGCCCGATTCCCTGTTTCTTCAACTCCTTCTTCACCGAGACGGACTTGATCTCCACCGACGGGTGGCGCGCATGCCCGATCTCCGGAAGGATGGACCATGAAACGGTCCCGACTATCTCCCCTTCCCGGTCGCACACCAGGAAGCGGTCGATATTCATCGCGATGTCGGAATGCGATCGTGCCAGCAGTTCCCTGGGGTACGACTTGACCAGCTTGTAGATGCTTTCCACATCGGTAAAGCCGGCATTCCGGATGGTGGGATGGGATTTGTCTTTCACGCCGCACAGCATACTTTAGCCCCCTTGGCCCCGCCAGCAAAAATGATTCCGGAAACCCGCGCCACTGTGCGCCCCCGGCTTGCGCTTGATCTTTTCCGGGGCATCGGGTTGAATCCCGGCAAAAGGAGCACACCATGTTCATATCCGCCCTTGCCTCCGCCGCCCGCGATTCCCTTGCCGCCGGACAGGCCGCACAGGAAGCCCGCCGGGCCTCCGCCAGCGCCCAGACGTCCCTCGACCTGATGCAAGGCGACATCGAGCGCCTGCTGATGATCACCGAGGCGCTCTGGTCGTTCATCCGGCGGGAACACAACCTCACGGATGCCGACCTGATCCGCATGCTGGCCGAGATTGATGCCCGCGACGGCCGGATCGACGGCCGCGTCGCCGCCACCCCCCCCGTGCCCTGCCAGTACTGCAACCGCATTTCGGCCAAGAACCGGCCGACCTGCATCTATTGCGGCAAACCCGTCATCGCCTCCCCGTTCCAGCGATAGACCCATGGACCGCACCAGCTATTTCCTCCGCCGGCTGCTCCTGGTCGTGCCCACCTTCCTGGGCATCACCATGCTGTGTTTCGCCCTGATCCAGATGGTGCCCGGCGGCCCCGTGGAACAGATGATTACCCGCATGAAGGCCATCGGAACGGGCGAGTCGCGCCTGTCCGCCGGCGCCGCGGCTTCCATCTCCGCCGATCAGCGCTCCGCCATCGAGCGGCACTTCGGCTTCGACCGCCCCGTGCACGAAAGATACTGGAAATGGCTGGTCCATGACCGGATGGGCATGCGCATGGAGTCCTACAAGTATCCCAACAAGACCGCCTGGCAACTGATCCGCGAACGGTTCCCGGTCTCCCTGATCTTCGGCCTGACCGGACTGGCGCTCAGTTATGCCGTCTGCATCCCCCTGGGCATCGCCAAGGCCCTCCGCAACGGGTCAAGATTCGACCTCGTGTCCAGCCTGCTGGTCTTTACCGGCTACGCCATACCCCCATTCGCCTTCGGCATGGTCCTGAAGATGTTCTTGTGCGGCACGACGGAAGGATTCTGGAACCTCTTCCCCCTGACCGGTTTCCATTCGGAACAGGCCCACCTGTTCCCGTTCTGGCAGCGGGTGGCGGACATCGCCTGGCATATGATCCTGCCGGTCACATGCTACGTCATCGGCAATTTCGCCGTGCTGACGCTGCTGATGAAGAATTCGCTGCTCGAACAGGTCGGCAAGGATTATGTCCGGACCGTCCTCGCCATGGGTGGCTCGATGCGGCGGGCGGTCTGGCGGCACGCGCTCCGCAACGCCCTCATCCCGATCGCCACGGGCATCGGCGGCATCCTGACCGTCATGTTCGCCGGCTCGGTCCTGATCGAGCAGGTGTTTGAAATCCCCGGAATGGGACTCCTGAGCCTGGATGCCATTGTCGGCCGCGATTACCCCGTCTTCCTGGGAATCCTCGCCCTGACTTCCATCCTGGGCTTGCTTGGAGGCATCGTCTCGGACCTCTGCTGCGTCCTTGTGGATCCCCGCATCACCTTTTCCGGCCGGAAGTAGCCGCCCTGCGCCACGCCTGCCGCATGGCAGGCCCGACGGGGCGCATCCCCTCTCGCCACGCTTGCCGTGACCCCGTTTGTTTGATAATAACGCCTTTTAGGACGCGAAAGACGGAAAGGGAACTTCATGGCGAATACAGTGCTGATCGGGGCCCAATGGGGCGATGAAGGCAAAGGGAAGATCGTGGATTTCCTCAGTCGCGATGCCGACGTAGTCGTCCGCTACCAGGGCGGCAGCAACGCCGGCCACACGATTGAAATCGGCGCGGAACGCTACGTCCTGCACCTGATCCCCTCCGGAATCCTGTACCCCGACAAGACCTGCGTCATCGGCAACGGCCTCGTCGTGGATCCGCTGGCCCTCGTCGGCGAGATCCAGGACCTCGAAAAGCGCGGCATCACCTCGGCCGGACGCCTGCACGTAAGCGACCGCGCCCACATGGTCCTCAGCTATCACAAGGCCCTGGACGCGGGGAGCGAAACCCGGGCCGGCAAGGGCGCCAAGATCGGCACCACCCAGCGCGGCATCGGCCCGGCCTATGCCGACAAGGCCTCCCGGACGGGGTTCCGCATGGGCGACCTGCTCGATCCGGCCCTGCCGGAACGCCTGAAGGAACGCCTGGCGGAAAAGAACGCCTGGCTGAGGGAAATGGGAGCCGAAACACTGGACGCCGGCAAACTCTGCCGCGAAGTGGACGAAGCCGCCCGGTTCCTCCGCCCCTATGTCTCCGACACCGTCCCGCTGCTGAATGCCGCCTTTAAGGCCGGCCGGCAGATTCTTTTCGAAGGCGCCCAGGGCACCATGCTGGATATTGACTTCGGGACCTATCCGTACGTGACCTCGTCCAACCCCACCAGCGGCGGAGCCTGCGTGGGCACCGGCCTGCCCCCCCGCGCCATCCAGCGCGTGCTGGGCGTCATCAAGGCCTACACCACCCGCGTCGGCGAAGGCCCCTTCCCGACCGAACTGCTCGACGCCACGGGCGAACACCTGCGCCAGCGCGGGCGGGAATTCGGCGCCACCACCGGCCGGCCGCGCCGCTGCGGCTGGTTCGACGCCGTCGTCGCCCGCTACAGCGCCATGGTCAACGGAATGGATTACTGGGCCATCACCAAGCTGGATGTCCTCGACGAAATGGACACAATCCGCGTCTGCACCGCCTACGAGTGCGACGGGAAGCGGTACGACACGGTTCCCGCCTGCATTGCCACGCTAAGCCGGTGCCGCCCCGTCTACACGGATTTCCCCGGCTGGAAGACTTCCACCAGCGGCATCACGTCCCAGGCGGACCTTCCGGCCAATGCCAAGGCTTACGTCAAGGCCCTCTGCGATATCACCGGAATTCCGCTCGGAGTCCTCTCCGTCAGCCCCAAACGCGCCGGCACTTTCCGGATCGCCATCTGACCCCATGGCCACCCAGGAACCCATAGCCACGCCTGCGACGAGCCCGGAACCACCCAAGGTTCCCGTCCACCTCGCCGTCATCATGGACGGCAACGGGCGCTGGGCCAAACAGCGCGGCCTGCCGCGCATGAAGGGACACGAGCGCGGCGCCGAGTCCGTCCGCGTGGCCATCCGCACCTGCCGCAAGCTGGGCATCCGCTATCTCACCCTCTACGCCTTCAGCGTCGAGAACTGGGCCCGCCCGAAACAGGAAGTGGACGCCCTCATGGACCTCCTGAAGCGCTTCCTCCGCAAGGAGGAGCAGGAACTGCACGACAACAAGGTGCGCCTGCGGGCCATCGGCCGCCTCTCGGATCTGCCCAAGTCCGTCCGCCGTGAACTGAACCGCGTCATGCACGCCACCGAACACTACAAGGACGGCACGCTGGTCCTGGCCCTCAGTTATGGCGGCCGCACCGAGATCGCCGCCGCCGCGCGGGAGATCGCCCGCAAGGCCAAGGCCGGGGAACTGGATGCCGACAAGGTGGACGAAGCGACGGTTGCCGCGCACCTCTACGCCCCGGATATCCCCGACCCGGACCTGATGATCCGGACCAGCGGCGAAATGCGGATCAGCAACTTCCTCCTCTGGCAGCTTTCCTATTCCGAGTTGTACATCACCGATGTCCTGTGGCCCGATTTCCGCGAGGAACAGATCCTCAAGGCCGTCGAGGAATACGGCCGGCGGCACCGCAGGTTCGGGCTCACGGAATAGCGCCGCGGAGGAAAAGAGGACTGACCATGGCCTTGTTGCGACGAACCGTTAGCGCCATCCTGATCCTCGGCACCGTCGGGGTGGTCATGTTCGTGCTCCCGTCGGCGGTAGCCGTGGCCGTCCTGCTGGCCATGGCCGTCCTTGGCATGGTCGAATTCTACGCCATCCTCCGGAACGCCAACATCCCCTCCTTCCGCATCCTGGGGATTGTTTCGGGCGTCGTGCTGCTGGCCGCCACGTACGGGTCCCTGAACGTCCAGGCCTATGTGGACGGACGTCCCGCGGAAATGTGGCGGGAAGTCCCCCTGCTGGTAATGTCGTTGATCATCTTCACCGTCTTTGTGCGGCAGTTCCCGCAAAAGAACAATCCGCAGCCGCTGCCGACCATCTCCTGCACCATGCTGGGAATGGTCTACGTCCCCTTCCTGCTCATGTTCCTGTTCTTCCTGGCCTTCCGCTGGACTCCGACCTCGCCGCTGCAACGGCTGTCGCCCACCGCCTGCTGGCTGATCCTCTACCTCGTGGCCATCGTCAAGGCCTCCGACATCGGCGCCTATTTCGTCGGCAGCCTGATCGGGCGCCATAAGCTTTTCCCCCGCATTTCCCCGGGCAAGACGTGGGAAGGACTCGCCGGCGGCCTGGCCACGGGCATCCTGGCCAGCATCCTCTTCGCCCGTCTGGCCCCCTCCAGCGCCTCCGCGCCGGAGGCCGTGGCGTTCGGCAGGCTGGTCTTGAGGCCGGCCAACGTCTGGTTCCTGGGAGCTTTCCTGGCCGCCGTCGGCGTACTGGGCGACCTGGTGGAATCCCTCCTCAAGCGTTCGGCCGGCATGAAGAACTCCGGCCGCCTCTTCCCGGGGATGGGCGGCATCCTGGATGTGCTCGACAGCCTCCTCTTCGCCGCCCCGGCCCTCTATTTCTACCTCCGATGGTTTGCCCATGTCGTCTGACCCCACCCCATCTCCGCGAAAACGCGCTGTCATCCTTGGCAGCACGGGCTCCATCGGCGAAAACGCCCTCCGCGTGGCCGCCAAGCTGCCGGACCGCATCGAAATTGTCGGCCTCGCGGCGCGCACCAACGTGGACCGCCTGCTCGAACAGGCCCGCCAGTTCCGCGTGCACCAGGTGGCCATCGCCGACGAAGGCGCTGCCGCCGCCTGCCTGGCAAACAAGCCGCATGGCCTGACGGTTCACGCCGGGCCCGAAGGCGTTACCCGGCTGGCCTCCCTGCCCGAAGCCGACATCGTGCTCTGCGCCCTCGTGGGCGTCTCCGGACTGCATGCCGTCCTCGCCGCCCTGACGCATCAGAAGGATGTCGCCCTGGCAACCAAGGAAGTGCTTGTGGCCGCCGGCCGCACGGTCATGGAAACCGCGGCCCGCCACAAGGCCCGCATCCTGCCGGTGGACAGCGAACACAGCGCCATCTTCCAGTGCGTGGACGGCCATCCCGCCGCCGAAATCCGCCGCCTGATCCTCACCGCGTCCGGCGGCCCCTTCGCCTCGCGGCATGAGGTGAATTTCGACAAGGTCACCGCTGCCGACGCCCTCAAGCACCCGCGCTGGAACATGGGCCGCAAGGTGACCGTGGATTCCGCCACTCTCATGAACAAGGGGCTCGAGATCATGGAGGCCCACTGGTTGTTCGGCATCCCCTATGACCGGATCGATGTGGTCATCCATCCCGAAAGCATTGTCCACTCGATGGTCGAGTTTGTGGACGGCAGCGTCCTCGCGCAACTGAGTCCTCCGGACATGCGCTTCGCCATCCAGCACGCCCTGACATACCCGGCGCGCGTGCCCGGAGCCTTGCCGGAACTGGACCTGGCCAACATGGGCGCGCTGCACTTCAAGGCGCCCGATCTCCTGCGTTTCCCCTGCCTGCGCCTGGCCCGGCATGCCGCCATTACCGGCGGCACCATGCCCGCCGTACTCAACGCCGCCAACGAGGTCGCCGTGGAGCGCTTCCTCGCCGGCCAGTTGACCTTCTCCGGCATCTGGCATACCGTCGAGGCCGTCATGAACCGGCACCATGCCGTCGCCGAGCCGGGACTCGAAGGCGTGGAAGCCGCCGACCACTGGGCCCGCCAAGAAGCCGACCGCCACTGCCGGGTCGCCGCCGCACGAACATAAGGACGGAGAAACTATGCTGACGACGTTGTACACCATCGCTGTTGTCGCCCTGCTTTTCGGGGTCACTGTCTTTGTCCACGAGTTCGGCCATTTCCTGGCCGCGCGCCTGTGCGGACTGGTGGTGGATGCGTTCTCCATCGGGTTCGGGCCCGCCCTTTGGCAGCGCAAGCACCGCGGCGTGACCTACAAGATCGGATGCATTCCCTTCGGCGGATACGTCGCACTGCCCCAACTGGATCCCAGCGGAACCGCCATGGTGCAGGGTGGCTCCGGGAAGACCGAAGGCGGCGCCGACGGTGAGGACGCCCCCCGCTCCCTCCCCCCCATCGTCCCCTGGAAGCGGATCGTGGTGTCCGCATCCGGCGCGGTCGGGAACATACTCCTGGCAATCCTCCTGGCGTGGGCGGTGTGGATCATCGGGAAGCCCGCAACCCCCGCGGAGAAGAGCGCAACGGTCGGCTATGTGGCCGCCGACAGCCTCGCCCAGCAGGCGGGCCTCCGCATCGGGGACGAGATCCTGTCCGTCAACAACGAGGCCGTGGCGAGCTGGATTGACTTCCTCATCGCCTGTTCCCGGCATACCTCCGTTGCGCTCAAGGTCCGCCGCGGGGAAAACCGCATCCCGATCCAGGTGTCCACCGAGAAGGGGATGTTCGGCGAGCAGACCTTGCGGGGCGTGGATGGCCGGAACCTGTGCATGGTGCTTTCGACCGACCCCGGCATGAGCGCCGAACGCGCCGGCCTCCTGCGGGGCGATATCATCACCGAGTTCAACGGCGCCGAAATCATCAGCCGCGCCCAGTTGATCGCCCTGGTGGGCGAACGCAGGGGGCAAACCTCGCCCATCAAGGTCCGGCGCAACAGCGAAATCGTCTCCGCCATGGTGACCCCGGACTATGATCCCAAGACGGACCAGGTCCGCATCGGCGTCCAGTTCAACGTCACGGACGTGGAGTTCGACGAAATCGTCCACCCGACCCCCTGGAGCCAGATCAAGGCGCATTCCACGGCCATCTTCCGCAGCCTGACGGCGCTGGCCACCCCCGGCCAGGCCGGCCCCACGGCCCGTTCCATCGGCGGCCCGGTGGCCATCCTGATCAACTACTACTACATCGTCCGTGTCAGCCTGATGGTCGCGGTCTGGTTCACTTGTTTCCTGAACGTCAACCTGGCCATCCTGAACCTCCTGCCGATTCCGGTCCTGGATGGCGGGCATATCCTGTTTTCCCTGTGGGAGGTTATCACCCGCCGCCCCGCCCATGCGAAGGTGGTCACCGTGGCAACCAATGCGTTCGCGGTCCTGCTGATCGCCATATTCGTATTCCTCACGGGGCGCGACCTGTGGCGCTTCACCTCTATCGGGCGGCAATGGACGCGGTGGACTCAGGGCAGGCAGGAGCAACCGGCCGCCACAAACACCGCGCCCGCCGCGACAAGTCCTTCGCCCGCGGAACGGGCGGAATAGCCCCGCATGCAAACCGGTTTCCATATCGAACGCCGTCCCACCCGCCGGATCCACGTTGGCGGGGTGGCCATTGGCGGCGGCGCACCCGTCAGCGTGCAGACCATGACCAAGACCGACACCCGGGACGTCGCGGCCACGGTGACCCAGATCCGGGAGCTGGAATCCCTTGGCTGCGATATCGTTCGCCTTGCCGTGGTGGATGAGCCAGCCGCCCGCGCGCTGGCGGCGATCAAGCGCGAAGTTTCCCTTCCGTTGATTGCCGATATTCACTTCCAGCACAAGCTGGCGCTGATCGCCATCGAGAGTGGCGTGGATGGCCTGCGGATCAACCCCGGCAACATCGGCGGCCTGGACCGGGTACGGGAAGTGGTGCGCGCCGCGGCCGGCAGGCAGGTCCCGATCCGGATCGGGGTCAACGCCGGTTCGCTGGAGAAGGACCTGCTGGAGCAATACGGCGGCGCCACGGCCGAAGCCATGGTCGAGAGCGCCATGCGGCATGTGCGCATCCTGGAGGATGCGGGGCATCCCTGGATCAAGATTTCGGTCAAGGCTTCCGACGTGCCGCGCACGCTGGCGGCCTACCGCCTGTTGTCACGGACCACGGATTACCCGCTGCATCTGGGAGTGACCGAAGCCGGCACGCTGCTGGCCGGAACCGTGCGGTCCAGCGTCGGCATGGGGCTTCTGCTGGCCGAGGGGATTGGCGACACGTTGCGGGTATCGTTGACCGATGCGCCGGCGCAGGAAGTGCGGGTGGGGTTGGAACTGCTCCGGTGTTTCGGGCTGCGGGCGCCGGGCGCTTCGGTAATTTCGTGCCCTACCTGCGGACGGATTCAGATTGATGTGGTGGGCCTGGCCCGCGAGGTGGAAGACGCGCTGGAGCGGTATTATCGGGAGAATCCCCGGGCGGCGCGTCCGACGGTGGCGGTCATGGGCTGCATGGTCAACGGTCCCGGGGAGGCCCGTGAGGCGGACGTCGCCGTTGCGGGCGGCAAGGGCAAAGCGGCGCTATACGTCAAAGGGACCTTGGTGGAAACGGTTCCGGAACGTGGCATAGTGGAGCGGCTGATGGCCGAAGTCCGCCGCTGGCGTCCGGATTGATGGAAGAGGGACTTTGCCGCCAGTCCCGCCGAGTGGCGCAAATCAGCGCATCTGTTGTATTTTTGTTCCGCTTTTTTCTTGCCGTGAAGGGACTTCCCGTGGATGATACGCGGCTTGTTCCGGGAGGGCCGTCCAGGCGGATTTTCCCGGGAGCTCACGGGGTGGGATTCCGGAGCGGTCAAACGGGGCAGACTGTAAATCTGTTGGCTCAGCCTTCCTAGGTTCGAATCCTAGTCCCACCAC
>CAYWKN010000078.1:0-10375 GCA_964458765.1 uncultured Verrucomicrobiota bacterium | reverse complement strand
AACTTGGGCGCGAAATGCTGTTTGTGGACGGGCATATGGAGTTCGTCGCAGAAAGTAATTGGAGTTCCATCGTAACGGCCCAAGTGGCGCGATTGGTCGAAGCAGGCCTTTCGGCAGAGACGGCGAAATGGTATTACGCCCAGGAACCCAAACATGTCGTTCAAGGGTGGCGTGCGTTGTTCAGTGGACCATGAGGGGGCAACTCCCTCCCCCGGATGGGCGCGACACCACGGGCAATCGTTAATGGCCGGGAGCCCAGCCTTCGCTCTGCGCCGTGCCACGCCGTAGTTCCGCAATTCGGAACGAAGGCGGGTGCTGTGAGCTACTAAGGCTGGCGGGAGCGACGGGACTCGAACCCGCAACAACCAGATCGACAGTCTGGGACTCTAACCAATTGAGCTACGCCCCCGAAAACGGACCCGCATACTGCATGATCGCCACAAGGAATTCAACCAGAAAAAAACGACTTTCTACACATCAATAATCGGGCCCTTGCCCGGCGGCGGCATCCGCCTTCCCGCACGCCCCTGAAAGCCCCCGGCAGACGCCCGCGGAGTCCGCCACACCCCGAACAGAAGACTGACCAGGCTGACAATCAGGGCCGCCCCCATCGCGGACCAAAACCCCGCAACATGGAATCCCGGCACCAATTTCGCCGCCAACAGCAACAGCAGGGCGTTGATGAAAAGCACAAACAGCCCGAAGGTGAGGATCACAAACGGCAGCGACACAACCAACAGCACAGGCTTGACCAGGCTGTTGAGAAGCCCGAGCACCAGCGCCGCCGCCAACAGGCTCGGCCAGTCGGCATAGCCCACACCCGGCACGATCACCGCCGCCAGCCAAACCGCCACCGTAAGCATCAGCCAACGCCCCAGCAGGGCCGGCAACCGGCTCCATTCACTCCGCCCCGCAGCCTCATTCATGCGCCACATGCCTTCTTTCCGCCTTCTTCTCGCTTTGCCGCCTCTTGCCTTCCAGCATCCGCTCCTTCTGGCGTCTCGATCGCCGCCGCTTCTGGCGACGCAGCTTCTCGATAGCCTGCTGCCGGGCGCTTTTCGCCCCCAGCTGCTTCTCCTCGATCCGATCGCATAATTCCCGCCGCGCCAGAAACCGGTTCAGCTCCCGCGACCGCTCCCGCTGGCACTTCACCTCAGTCCCGCTTGGCTTGTGCAGGAGATGCACACAGGAGGACGTCTTGTTGATCTTCTGCCCCCCGCTGCCGCTGCCAAGGATGAACTTCTCTCCAAGATCCGCCTCGCGGATACCAAGCCGCTCCATGCGCTGAAACAACGCATCCCGCTTCTCCGTGGTGACAAATGGGTCTGACATACCAGTTATCTATCTGCGTGACGCCTCGGGTGAAGGCGGCCTCTCAGCCATAGCCGCGGACGAGGCTGGAGCCAGCTGTCGGGCTCGAACCGACGACCTGCTGATTACAAATCAGCTGCTCTACCAACTGAGCTAAGCTGGCATCTCCACGTCCACAACCGTCCGACTCCCCGGCCGGAGACCCCGTCATTTGCCGGGCGAACAATGCCAAAACAAAGGGCGAAAACGCAAGTTTTATCCAGCCGGAGCATGGACTCCAGCCCCTCCGGCCCTGCGGAAGAGGACCCGGCGGAGGGGCCTGCTTCCATCCCGTGCCAGCGCCGCCAGCCGCCATTGGCTTGACGCTGACCGGACACACTTGTAGCTTGGCGTCATGTTGAACGCGGCACATGTCCCAGGCAGGCAGGAAACGCCATGAAGTGGCTGTTCATCAACGCCATCAAGCATCAGGACTGGGGCGGCATGGAGAACTGGATGCTCAACCTCTGCCGCGCCCTGCCCGCCCTGGGCGAGTCATGCCTGATGGTGGGGCGGCCTTCCAGCCGATGGCCTGTCATTTGCCGTGACAATAGTGTCCCCTTCCAGCCCTGCCCGTTCGGCGGCGATCTTTCCCCCTGGGTCACCCTCCGGCTCCGGTCCATCTGCCGCGATTTCCAGCCGGACATCGCCGTCGTCAAGGGATTCCGCCAGGCCCGGTTCCTGCGCCAGGCTTGGCCTTCCACGACCATCGCCGTCAAACTCCCGGCAGCCAACGAACTGACCCCCGCCCTGGCGGATCGCCTCACCTTCCGTTATTGCGTGGACCGGGTCCTGGTGGACAACCATGCCGCCCGCAACGCCTTTCTCCAACTGCCCTGGGTACTCCCGGGCAAGATCGCCGCCATCCATAACGGCGTCGCCATCCCGGACCCCGCTTCACTCCCTCCCGAACGGCAGCGCCTCCGGGAACTCTTCCGCCTGTCCGGCAACACGCCGGTCATCGGCGCCTCCGGCCGCCTCGTTCCCGGCAAGGCATTCGATGACGCCATCCGTGCCCTTGCCGGCGTTACAACCTCGCCCGCGCCCCACCTTGTGCTCTTTGGCGACGGGCCCGGGCAGGCCGCCCTGCAAGCCCTGGCAATCCAACTGGGCGTCGGCGAAAGGATACACTTCGCGGGATGGCGGGACGACGCCCGCCGCCTGCTCTGGGGGTGCGATGCCGTCATCCACCCCAGTCTCTCCGAAGGCCTGCCCAACATCGTCCTGGAATCCATGGCAGGCGGCGTCCCTGTCGTCGCGACCCGCGTGGGTGGAACACCCGAGATTTTCGCGGATGATCTCGCGGAATATGTGGTGGCTCCGCGCGATCCGCGGGCGATGACCTCGCGTCTCCAGCGCCTCCTGTCGGATCCGGACCAGCGGTCCACCGCCGGCCTCCGTGCCCGCCAGCATGTGGAACGGAACTTCAGCCTGACTGCCATGGCGGCGGGGATACGCGCGGCGCTGACAACCGCGGCGCGCCTCCGTCATGCGGCACGCGCCATCCCGGTCGTCGCGGAACCGGAGGAATACCACTGGCTGGCGGATCCGGAACAGGGGCCCGGCTTCGAGGCTTTCCACTGGCCGCGGCAATCCAGCGCCAACGAAGTGTCACGATCCGCCAAGGCCACCGTTCACCACCTATCCATCGGCGGCAAGGACTATTACACCAAGCATTTTTCAGGCGACCGCTGGTTGCTGCGGAGGGCAGGACTTCGGCGTCCGGCGGCTCTGGAGAACTTCCGCGCGGCCCAGCGCATCCAACTGCTGGGCGGGCGAACCGTTCCCCATCTGGCCGCCGGATGGGGCATCATGCCGTTCTGCCGCAACACGTCCATCCTGGTGACGGGCGTGCTTCCCGGCCTGGCCACGGCCGACCGATGGGTGAATACCCACCCGCCCGTCGGCAAGGCCCGTCGCATCTTCGTGGATGACATGGCCCGATGGCTGGCTCATCTGCACGGCTCGGGGATCGCATGCCATGACCTCAAGTTTTCCAACATCCTGGTGGGCGAAACCGCGGGCCGCTATGATTTCATCCTCCTCGACCTGGACAACTGCCGGCTGCGGTTCCTGCGCGCGCGGAACTACGACGTGCAACGGAATCTGCACCAGTTGTTCCGGTCGTTCCAGCAGTTCATGACCCCGCGGGAAGCCTTGCGCTTCATGGCCGGCTACCGTTCCTGCGCCCGGCTCTCCAAGGAGCGTGCCAGACGCATTTTCCAGGCCGTGGAAAAGCGGCTGCAACGCCACGGATCGGGCTTCGGTGCTTTCCAGCAGCGGGAGCCACTCGCCCTACCCACCCGCCCATGACCCCTGTTCCCACGCCGCGATTCATGATGGACCACATGGTGATCCGGCTGGGAAAATACCTTCGCATTTGCGGGTATGACGCCGAGTGGGACCTGGCCCTGCGCACCCATGACCTGATCCATTCCGCGAACGCGACGGGCCGGATCTTCATCACCCGTAACGGACACATCGCGGACCAGTTCCCCGCCCCGCATCGGATGATCCTGCTCCGCTCCACGGATCCCGCCGTGCAGTTCGAGACCGTCGCGCGTGAAGCAGTCCTGGACGTTCACAGCCGCCTCTTCCGCATGTGCATCCGCTGCAATACGGACCTCGAGCCGGTGCCCGACAAGACCGCGATCCGCGACCGCGTTCATGAGAACGTGTATGCGCGGCACGACAAGTTCTTCCGATGCCCCCGTTGCGGAACAGTCTTCTGGCACGGCAGTCACGTCCGGAACACCTGCCGCAAACTTCACCTGACCCCGCCGACAATCCCTTGAAGCGGGACAAAACCCTGTCCCGGATCGTTCGCAAGCCCCCGCGAACGTCCTGCCCCTATCTCCCATCAACCATCAACCATTGCCCATTCCCCTCATCCCACCGCCTTGGGCAGAAAAATCTCATCGAAGAAGCTCCGGGCATACCGATCCGTCATCAGGGACAAGTGATCGATCACAATCTGCGTCAGGGCGGGGCGATCGCTCCGGGGATACAGTTTCTCAATAAAGTGGTGCAGTTCCCGGATCGGATACGGATCGTGCTCCCCGACAACCCCCCACTGGCTCTCGCGGCGGGAAGCCAATTCCCGCTGTTCAAAATCAAAAATCACTGTCAGCATCTTTTCCGCCCGGTTGGCATATTCCGTCAGACGCGGATGGAAGTAGATGTTCTTGCAGTTGTACTCGTACAAGCCGTTCAACGCCTCAAAGACCTCATCGGAGAACCCGATCCGTTCCGGTGTCCGCAGGTTGGAACGGATGACGTCGGTAACCAGGTTGTTGATGATGACCCGGTTATCGGCGCCCAGCACCCTGGCCACCTTGGGAGGCAGCGGTGGCAGGGGGCCCAGGACACTCAGCGCGTCCTCGTAATCACGCCCCGCATAGGCAATCCGGTCCACCAGCCGCACGAGGCATCCCTCCATCGTGATCGGCCGCGTGCCGGGTTTGCGGAGTTCCTCGAGGGGCTTGCCGGGTTTGTCGCGCGGACTCAGGTACTGGTCGGTCCGCTCGCCGCAATGGCAGACGATCCCGTCCCGGACTTCGTAGGTCAGGTTCAAACCGCATTCGTCCGTCGAGGGCCGGAACGCCAGCCGGTCCACAACCCGCAGGCTGTGCATCTCGTGGGAGAACGACTGCCGCCGGTCATCCCGCTTCCAGAAGCGGTCCAGCGCGGCCTCGCTGACATGGCCGAAGGGCCCGTGCCCGAGGTCATGGCCCAGCGCGATGGCATACGCCAGGTCCTCGTTCAGCCCCAGGGCGCGCGCAATCGTCTGGGCGATCGAAGCCATGTACAGCGAATGATCCACGCGGGTGGAAACATGATCGTTTTCGGGCGAGAAGATCACCTGCGTCTTGTAGCGCAACCGGCGGAAGGCCGTGCAATGGATGATCCGGTGCGCATCGCGCTGGTAGCACAACCGGATCGGGTCCTCCGCCTCCGGCCGCTCCCGCCCGCGCGTCATGGAACTCAATGTGGCCAGCGGATGATCCAGATTCCTCGTTTCCCGTTCCTGGGCCAGTTCCCGCAATGTTCTGTTCATGAGGTTCCTTTACCACCCGGCCCTTCCGCCGGTCGAGCCAAAACCCCGAGGCGGTAGTACTTGATCATCCCATATGGAAAATCGTGCGGCTTGTAGTTCCGCAGCCGCCCGTGCCTCAGGCTGAACGACATGTTGTGGTGCAGGAACAGCCATGGGCAGTCCTCCATGACGATCTTCTCCATGGCGGCATGGATCTCATGCTTTGGGGGCCCCTCCGGCATCCGCAACGCGGATTCGTACAAGCGGTCGAATTCCGCGTTGTGGTAGTTGCAGCGGTTGGCCCCGGGTGTCTCATTCGGCCCGTAGAACAATTGCAGGAAATTCTCGGGATCGGGATAGTCAGCCACCCAGCTCATCATGAACATCTGGGCCTGCCGTTGCTCGACCTTCTTGAGGAACGCAGGCCAGTTGTTGAAACTCGGCTTGAGGACAATGCCGATCCGCTCCATGAACGAGGCCATCACTTCGGCGGATTCGCGCGTATCCGATCCGCCCGATCCGAGTTCCAGCGTCAGCTCCAGCCTTCGCCCGGTCCGCGGATCGCGCCCGCCGGGATAGCCGGCGGCGCCCAGGAGGGCACGGGCGCGCTCCACGTCGTACGGGAACCTTGTCCGTCCGGGATCCGCATGCCGCATGACGGGCGGCACCGGACCGTCGGCCGGGACTACCCTGCCGTTCTGGAACCTGACCCACTTCTCTCGGTCGAAGGCGGCCATCATCGCCTGCCGCAACAACCGGTTGGTCCCCACCACGGGATCCTCCATGTTGAATCCGATGTACGAGGTATCCAGCGATGGAGTCCTGTCCATCACGATCCCGCGCCGCGCCAGATCCCCGGCCAGTTCATCCTGGCGCACGATCACCGCGTCCCAGTTGTCCCTGGAAATCGCCGACATCTCGAGTTCGTTGGAGAGGAACATCAGCCACTGTGTGGAAGCGTCGCCAATCACGTACTGGACAATCCGGTCCAGGAAGGGGATCCGTGCGCCCGCATCCGCCAGCAAGCCCGCTTCCGCGTCACCGGGGGCGCCCGCGGACGGGTAGGAATCCGTCCGTCCCGTCTGCTGCCATGTGGGATTCCGGACAAACTCGAGGCGGTAGTTGTGGACATGGGAGAGTAACACATAGGGCCCTGTCCCGACGGGATGGTTGACAAACTCCCCGCCGTAGTATTCCACCGCTTCCCTCGGAACGGCGTAGGCGTAGTTCATGGTCAGGATCCACAGCAGGGCGGGAAACGGCTGGGTCAACCGCATCCGGAGCGTGTAGCGGTCCGTCGCCTGCAACCCTTCCACGGGGGCATCATAGTCCGCCTTCTCCGTCGCGGCTTTTTCGCGGAACTCGTCGAGTCCGGCAATACGCCCGCGGAAGGCCCAATAGCCGCTGGATCCAACCCGGGGATCGGCCACACGCTTGATCGAATACACAAAATCTTCCGCCGTCAGTTCCCGCCCCTTCCCGCCGCCGGCCGCGAAACAGGGATCGTCCTGGAAATGGATGCCACGCCGGATCCGGAACGTGTACTCCAACCCGTTCGTCGAAACCTCGGGCATGGCCTCCGCCAGCAGCGGTTCGACCTTGTAGGGCCGGTCGAGATAGGAATACTGGAGCAATCCCTCGTAGATCTTGCTGACGGCCTGCACGGAAGGCACATCCATGACCCGTGCCGGATCGAGACTCGTCAGGCGCCCGGTCTCTCCGTGGAACACCGATTCACACCACCCCTGCCCTGCCGCCAGAATCGCCGGGAGAACCGCCAGAATCGCTCTTTTCAAGGTGAAGGCTCCCGACTGAGGATCCCAAAGACAAACCCCGCCGATACCGTCCGGCGGGGTCGTTGCGCGCCTCCTGCTATTTCCGTCATCAAGGCGTAGCCGGGGCCGCAGCCGGTGCCGCCGGAGCGGACGGAGCGGCGGGCACGGCCGCTGGAGCGGACGGAGCGGCGGGCACGGCCGCCGGGGCGGGCAACGGCTCGGGACTGGCCGGCAAAGCCATCCCGCCGGACGGAGCCGCCTGTTGCGCGGGCACCGGCTGGCTCGGCAGATCATCCGTGATGGATCCGCTCGACGAACCACCAGACATCACATATCCGATCAGCATGGTGTTCACCATGAACACAATGCCCAGTCCGATGGTGATCTTCGTGAGAACATTGCCGGCGCGCGACCCGAACAGCGTCTCGCCGACCCCGGCGCCGAACGCCAGTCCAAGCCCCTCATCCTTCGACTTCTGCAGCAGCACCACGCCCACCAGCAGAACGCCGCTGATAACTTCCACCATCATCAACAAGACCTTGAGCACAGCCATCGGTTGCCTCCTCCTCCTACGTGGCGGCGTCTTACATTGCCGCCTTTACAATATCCACAAACGAAGCCGCCTCCAGGGCTGCTCCGCCGATCAGGCCGCCGTCAATATCCGCCTGCGAGAACAGCTCTCTCGCGTTCGCGGGCTTGACGCTGCCGCCATACTGAATCCGCACAGCCTGGGCCGCGCCCGGATTGCACACCTTCGCCAGGACCTGCCGGATCAGAGCGTGAACCGCCTGCGCCTGGGCCGGCGTCGCCGTGCGGCCGGTTCCAATCGCCCACACCGGTTCATAGGCCACCACAACGCGCCGGAACCCGCCCTCGTCCAGCCCGGCAAGGCTGCGCGTAACCTGCGTTGTCACCACTTCCTCCGTCTGGTTGGCCTCGCGCTGTTCCAGCGTTTCCCCGACGCACACGATCGGGATCAGCCCGGCCGCCAGCGCGGCCTTGGCCTTGCGGTTCACATTCCCGTCCGTCTCGTGGAAGAACTGCCGCCGCTCACTGTGGCCCAGAATCACATACTGGCAGCCAAGATCCTTGAGCATGCCCGGCGAAATTTCCCCCGTAAAGGCCCCTTCCTTCTCCCAATGCATGTTCTGGGCGCCCAGCTTGATGGAGGAACCCGCCAGGACATCCCCGACGGTTTTCAGCGCCGTGAATGTCGGGCAGAGCACCACCTCAACCTCGGCGCCTTCGGCGATCGCGCTCTTGACGGCCGTAGCCAGGGCGACAGCTTCCCCCGTCACTTTGTTCATCTTCCAATTGCCGGCAACAATCTTCTTTCGCATAGCTGAAACCGTACCGTTTATGAATGGTTGTTGGACTGATCCGTCACTTGTCGCTCAAGGCAGCCACACCGGGCAAAACCTTGCCTTCGAGCAGTTCCAGGCTGGCGCCGCCGCCGGTGGAACAATGGGTCACCTTGTCGACCACCTTGAACTTCTTGGCAGCCGTGGCGGTATCACCGCCGCCCACCACCGAAATCGCACCCGCCGCCGTGGCCTTGGCAATGGCGTCCGCCATCACCTTGGTGCCGGCGTCGAACCGGGGATCCTCGAACACACCCGCGGGGCCGTTCCAGATGATGGTTTTCGCCCGCGCGATGACTTCGGCAAACGCCGCGTTGGACTTCGGCCCCACATCGAGCCCAAGCCACCCGGCCTCGATCCCGCTCTTGTCGTCGGCCGGCTTGACGGCCACTTCCATCGCGGCATCCTTGGGAAACTTGTCGCCGCAGACGTAATCCACGGGCAGATGAATCTTCACGCCCTTGGCCTTGGCCTTGGCCATGATGTCGTTCACCATCTTGGCGCCTTCGGGATCGAACAGGCTCGCGCCGATTTCCATATTGATCAGCACCTTCTTGAACGTGAAGGCCATCGCCCCGCCGATGATGATCTCGTCGGCCTTCTCAATCAGGTTGTTGATCAACGGGATCTTGTCCGAGATCTTCGCCCCGCCCAGGATGGCCAGCAGCGGACGCTTCGGATTATCAATCACCTTGGCAAACGCCTCCAGTTCCGCGCCCATCAGGAAACCGGCAGCCTTCTCCGGCAGGTTGACGCCGACCATCGAGGAATGCGCGCGATGCGCCGTCCCGAAGGCGTCGTTCACATACACATCGCCCAGTTTGCTGAGGCTGGCACGGAACGCCTCGACGGCCTTCGGGTCGGCCTTGATCGAGGCGCCGTCCTCATTCTTGATCTTGCCCTCTTCCTCGATATGGAAGCGCAGGTTCTCCAGCAGGATCACATCGCCGGGTTTGACAGCGCCGGGCGCGCAGACGGCTTCCACCGCCGGACCGACACAGTCGTCCAGGAACTTGACCGGCTTGCCCAGGAGCTTCGTCAACGCCTCCGCCACCGGCTTCAGGGAAAACTTGGGGATCGCCTTGCCGTCCGGACGGCCGAGATGGCTCATCAGGACAACCGATGCGCCCTGGCCGAGCACATACTTGATCGTCGGCAGCGCCGCTTCGATACGCTTGGTGTTGGTAATCGCGCCCGTGACCTTGTCCTGCGGCACGTTGAAATCCACGCGCATGATCACGCGCTTCCCCTTCATGTTCACATCGCGCACGGTCTTCTTATTCATCCAAGTCTCCCTCTGGAAAATCCAATACGGGGGCGAGACCGGTGCCATACCCTGTCCCGCCACCCGTCAACCTTCCGGCAACGCCTTACTTGACGCCGTCGGCCTTGGCCATGAAACGAATCAGATCCACGACGCGGTTGGAGTAGCCCCACTCGTTGTCATACCAGCTCACAACCTTGAAGAAGCGCTTCTCGCCCTTGAGGTTGTTCTGCAGCGTCGCCAGCGAATCGTAGATGGAGGAACGTTTGTCGTGGATGAAGTCGGTCGAAACCAGTTCCTCATCCGCCACGCCCAGGATGCCCTTGAGGTAGCTGCTCGACGCCTTCTTCAGCGCGGCATCAATCTCCCCGATCGAGGTGTCCTTCGTGGTGCGGAACGTCAGATCCACCACTGACACATCCGGAACCGGGACGCGGAACGCCATGCCGGTCAGCTTGCCCTTGGTGGCGGGCAGCACTTCGCCCACGGCCTTCGCGGCGCCCGTGGTGGAAGGGATGATGTTCTGGGCCGCCGCGCGGCCGCCGCGCCAGTCCTTCTTGGACGGGCCGTCCACGGTCTTCTGGGTCGC
>CAYWKN010000077.1:0-10416 GCA_964458765.1 uncultured Verrucomicrobiota bacterium | reverse complement strand
GGGCAAGCGCAATGCTCCGTGCATCATTTTCATTGACGAGATTGACGCGGTCGGGCGGAGCCGTTTCTCGGGGATCGGCGGCGGGCATGACGAACGGGAACAGACGCTGAACGCGCTGCTGGTCGAGATGGACGGTTTTGACACGCAGGAGGGCGTGATCATCATCGCGGCCACCAACCGTCCGGACGTCCTGGACCCCGCGTTGCAGCGGCCCGGGCGTTTTGACCGCCAGATCGTGATTGATCTGCCGACGCTGGAGGGGCGCGAGGCGATACTGAAGATCCATGCGCAGCGGGTCAAGATGGCGGCCGGCGTGGAATTGCGCCGGCTGGCGCGGGGCACCCCGGGATTCTCGGGCGCCGATCTGGCCAACCTGATCAACGAGGCGGCGCTGCTGGGGGCGCGCAACGGCCAGGAGGCCGTGACCATGGCGGACCTGGAGGAGGCGCGTGACAAGGTGCGCTGGGGCCGTGAGCGGCGCAGCCGGGTGCTGGACGAGAAGGAGAAGCGCATCACGGCATACCACGAGGCGGGTCATGCGATGGTAACCGTGATGGTGGCCGAGAGCGAGCCGCTGCACAAGATCACGATCATTCCGCGCGGCACGGCCTACCTGGGCGCCACCATGCAACTGCCGGAGAAGGACCGGTACATGGAGGGACGCAAGAAGCTCGAGGGCATCCTGACCATGCTGATGGGTGGGCGCACGGCCGAGGAACTGGTGTTCGGCGACATCACTTCCGGGGCGAGCAGCGACCTCAAGCAGGCCACGCGGCTGGCGCGCCTGATGGTGTGCGACTGGGGCATGAGCGAGGCGCTCGGGCCGCAGACCTTCGGTTCCCATGAGGAACTTCTCTTCCTCGGACGCGAGATTTCTCGGAACCAGGACTTCAGTGAGGATACGGCGCGCAAGATAGACGCCGAGGTCAACCGCCTCCTGCGCGAAGCGCACGAGGCGGCCCGCCGCATCCTGGAGGGCGGACGCGACAAGCTCGATCTGATTGCCCGGACCCTTCTGGAACGCGAGACCATGGATGGGCGGGACGTGGAGGAAATCGTCAAGCATGGACGGGAGTTGAGCGCCGGGGAGAGGGCGGCGGCCGCATCCGCGGAAGAAGCCGGACCCGGACCGGCGCCCGTCGCGGAGGCGACTCCCGCCGTCCCGACACAGGGAGCCTGATGGACGGCGGTCGAAAAGGGCCAGTATGGCGGTGCCGGGACCGGGTGATGGATGCCGGGGCGAGACCGCTTGTCATGGGGATCTTGAATGTCACCCCCGATTCCTTTTCCGACGGGGGGCGGCACGCGGGGGTGGAGGCGGCGGTGCGCCGCGGCCTGGAGATAGCCGCCGAGGGGGCCGACATCCTGGATGTGGGAGGCGAATCGACGCGGCCGGGCGCCGAGCCCGTTCCGGTCGGAGAGGAACTGGCCCGGGTGGCGCCGGTTGTCGAGGCGTTATGCCGCGAGTTGCGGGGGGCGGAATGGCCGCTGCTTTCGGTGGATACGCGCAAGGCGGAAGTGGCGGAACGGGCTTTGGCCGCGGGTGCCCGTATTATCAACGACGTCACCGCCCTGGGCGGCGACCCGGACATGCCCGGAGTGGCGCGCCGGTACGGGGCCGGAGTGGTACTGATGCACATGCGGGGCGATCCGGCCACCATGCAGGCGGATCCCCGGTACGGGGATGTGGTGGCAGAAGTGGGAACCTGGCTGCGGGAACGGGTGTCGGCGCTTACGGGGCAGGGGCTGGGGGAGGATACGCTGGCGGTGGATCCGGGAATCGGATTCGGGAAGACAACGGAGCACAATCTTCAACTGCTGGCCGGGCTGGGCGCATTGGCGGAGGTCGGCCGGCCGGTAGTCGCGGGGTTGTCACGCAAGCGTTTTCTCGGTATGGTGACAGGACAGCCGGTGGAGGGGCGGCTGGCGGGGAGTGTGGCGGGCCTGGTCTATGCGTTTCTGCGGGGCGCGCATATTCTGCGGGTTCATGATGTGCGGGCTTCGGTGGATGCGGCCCGGCTGCTGTCGGCGTTGCGGCGGGAGGAGAGAGCGGCGTGGAATGGTTGAACCAGATCGCCTGGCCGGGATTCAGCGGGATGGTGGAAATCCTCATCCTGGCGGCCGTGTTTTATGGCTTGATGCTTTTTTTTAAAGGCAGTCGCAGCGTGTTGATCGCGGTGGGCCTGCTTCTGATCCTGATTGTGCTGCTGGGCATGACGCGGGTTTTTCACGTGTATGCCCTGAACTGGCTGCTCAGCCGGTTCTCCGTGTATCTGGCGGTGGCGCTGCTGGTCATCTTCCAGCCCGAAATCCGGCGCGCGCTGGCCGAACTGGGCCGCCAGCCGATGTTCAGTGCCCCGGCGGAATCGCGGGATTTCGTGGACAGCATTGTCGAGGCGGTGATGTTGCTGGCGGAACGGCGGATTGGGGCGCTGATCGCCGTGGAGCGGCGGGTGGGAACGAAGGCGATCCAGGATACGGGGGTGCGGCTGGATGCGCGCGTGAATTCGGACCTGCTGGCGACGCTGTTCTTTCCGCATACGCCGCTGCATGACGGCGGCGTGATCATCAGCGGGAACCGGATTGTGGCGGCGGGCTGCCTGTTCCCGTTGAGCCAGAGGCCGGAACTCAGCCGCGGCCTGGGCACGCGGCACCGGGCGGCCATGGGGCTGACGGAGGAGACGGATGCCATCGCCATAGTGGTTTCGGAAGAGACAGGCACTGTTTCCATCAGCACCCGCGGCCGGCTGAGCCGTGATTTTGACGAGGAGCGCCTGCGCCGGTTCCTGGGGGCGGTTCTCACCAAGGAGACGGAGAGTACCAGCCGGTGGAGCCGGGCGCGCAAGCAGCTCGACCTGAGTTTCCAGGGGATTGCCAAGACCGACGAACTGTCGCGGGAGGAGGGCGCCGATGGGCGATAACGCAATGCGGCTGGTCGCTCTGGTCCGGCATCATTGGAAACTGAAGTGCGTGGCCCTCCTGATGGCGCTGGTGAGCTGGTATGTGATCCAGGACGCCATCAGCTTTGAAGTGGAGATCCCCGAGGTCCGTCTGCAGTTCCAGGTCCGGGAAGGCATGGCCATCCTGGATCAATCGGCCTCCACGGTGGATGTGACATTCCGGGGTTCGCAGGAGGACATCCAGCGGCTGGATCCCCGCCGTATCCAGGCGTGGGTCAACCTGGAGGCGGAGAAGAGCCCGCGGCCGAAGGAGATCGCGCTTTCTCCCGAGAATATCCGGGGCGCCCGCGGCCCGCGGGTGGTGGCCGTCCACCCGGCCCGGATCCACGTGACGCTGGATCAGCAGGCGGAGAAACGCGTGCCGGTGCAGGGCCGCACGACGGGGACGCCGCTGTTCGGCGAAGTGGGCGCGGTGCTTTGCGATCCTTCGACGGTGGCGCTGCGGGGGCCCGCGGCGAGACTGCGCACGACGGAATGCGTCTACACACAGCCGGTTGATGTCGACGGACGGGTGGAAAGTTTTGCGCGCCGCGTCACCCTGCAGCCGCCGGGCGACAACTGGGTGGCCGTGATGGAGCCGGCGGAGGTGCAGGTCAAGGTGGAGTTGACGCGCAAGGAGGCGTTCCGCCAGTTGAAGGGGCTGCGGGTGCATGCCGTGGTGGAGCCGGGGCAGATCCTGGCGATTGACGTTGAGCCTCCGGTGGTGGACGTGGAACTGAGCGTGCGGCCCGGGGTGGCGGCGCTTCCCGCGGACGAAGGCCGGCAGGTCCGGGCTGTGGCGGATTGCACGGGGCTGGTGGCGCCGGGATCGTTTGTGGTGCCCGTGCGCGTCTTCGCGGGAAACGATGTGCGGGCGACGGTGAATCCTGAAACGGTCAAGGTGACGCTGTCGCTGAAGTGAGCAGCGAGAAGCAGTGGATAGGACAGGAACTGCCAACGTCCGCGGAAGGGCGAGGCGGGAGGAGCGGATCATGAGGCGATGGTGGCGGGCATGGATGGTGGCGGTGGTGGTGGGCGGAAGGTGTCTGGCGATGGCGGCGGAGGGGCCGGATGGCGGCACGGAAGCGCGGACACTGGCAGGCAGCGGCCGGGAACTCCTGATGGGCGGAAAGACCGCCGAAGCGGTGGCGATCCTCGAAAAGGCCGTGAAGCTCGATCCGGAGAACAAGGAAGCCCGCTTCCTGCTGGGCGCCGCCTGCATTGAAGCGGGACGCTACGACGACGCGCGGCCCATGCTGGAATCCCTTCTGGTGGAGATCCCGGATAACCCCATGATCAAGAACAACCTGGCCTGGGTGTACGTGAAGAGCAAGGATCCGTCGGTGAGGAATCCCGCCAAGGCCATCAAGCTGGCGCGCTCCGCGGTCATGGATGCGCCTTCCGATTACCTGATCTGGAACACGCTGTCGGAGGCCTACTACGCGGAAGGACGGTATGACCGGGCGTTGCGGGCGGCCGAGAGCGCTTTGCGGCTGAGTCTTCTGGCGGGGGTGACGAACACGACCACCTCACGGGAGCTTGTCAGCCGGTGCCGCAAGGCGGCGGGTGTGTCCGGCGGCGCTGACGAACGGGAAATGGAATAGTCCGGATCCGGAGGCGGGAGACGATCCCGCGACGGAGCCGACGGAGGACGGAAGGTTGTTATGGCAGAAGCAGTGAAATCCAAGATGAGCACCGGGATCCGGGAGGCCTGGAGCATTGTCTTGCTGGCGATGTGTGTGCTCCTGTTCCTGAGCCTGGTCTCGTATGACTGGCGCGATATTCCCCTGTTGCAGGCCCCCCCGAACGATCCGCCGGTCAACTTTATCGGCCCCGTCGGCGCGTGGGCGTCCTTCGTTCTGTTCATGGCCTTCGGGGTGGCGGCTTTCGCACTGCCCCTCTGGTTCCTGGGTTTCGGGGTCGTGATGATCTTCCACGGCATCGAGCATGCCAGGGCCAAGCTCACGTGGGCGGCGGTGATGACCTTTGCCCTCTGCTGCCTGCTGGACATGCGGCCGATGTTCCTCGATTCCCTGGCGTCGGCGTTGAATCTCGGATCCGTCGGCGGCATGCCGGCGCAGATTGTGACTGGTTTCCTTTCAGGGCAGATGTTCGGGGAACTGGGGGCACTGATCCTCGTGCTGACGGCGCTGGCCGTTTCGTCGGTGTTGTTTTTCGGGTGGGATGTCATTGTGCGGGAGGTGTCGCGGTTTGGCGCATGGGTGACGGCGGCGGGGGGGCGGATGCGGACGCAAGGCGACCGCGAAGCGGAAGACTGGCCGCGCCGCAAGCCGGCGATCAAGGAATGGCAGCGCGAGCGGATCGAGCGGGTGGCGGCCCGGGAAGAGTCCAAACGCCAGCCGCGGGAGGGCGAGGAGCGCAAGCGGGTTGTGGTTCCAGAGCCGGCGCCGCAGCCGGAACTTCCGGTGGTTTCCGAGCCGCCGCCGAAACCCGCACCGGCAGCGGAACCGCCCAAGCCGGTCACACCGCCGAAACCCCCGCCCAAGCCGAAGGAAAAGGCGTCTGTGGCGGAACACGCCGTCAAACCGTTGCCTCCGCCTGTCTCCTTGCCGCAGGGGACCTACACGCTGCCTCCGGTTTCGCTTCTCACGGAAGTCCCCCCGGCGGAGCAGCGGGTGTTGCGGGGGGATACCGATATCACGGCCGGGGTCATCATCCAGACGCTGGAGGATTTCGGGATCAAGACCGAATTGAAGGCTGTGGAGGTGGGGCCGGTGGTGGCGCGCTATGAACTGGTTCCCGCGCCCGGCGTGAAACTCGAGAAGATTGTCGGCCTGAGCAATAACCTGGCCTTGTCCCTCAAGGCGGCCAGTGTGCGTGTGCAGGCGCCGGTGCCGGGGCGCGGAACGGTCGGCATCGAGGTGCCGAACACTTCCACCAGCACGGTGTACCTGCGGGAGATTCTCGAGGGGAATGCCTGGCACCCCGGCCGGATGGAGATCCCGATCGTCCTGGGCAAGGATGTCGGAGGTCGCGATCTGGTAACCGACCTGACCACCATGCCCCACATGCTGATCGCGGGTGCGACAGGGTCGGGCAAGACCGTGTGCATGAACTCCATCCTGGCCGGATTGCTGATGTCCCGGGCGCCGGAGCAACTGCAGTTGATGCTGATTGACCCCAAAATCGTCGAGTTCTCGGTGTATAACCATCTCCCGCACCTGATGGGGGCGCGCAACCAGATCATCACCGATCCCAAGAAGGTGGCGGGCGGCCTCCGGTGGGCGGTGACGGAGATGGAGCGGCGCTACCAGATCATGGCCAAGGCAGGCGTCCGGAACATCAAGAGCTACAACGCCCGCAAGATCGAGAAGCAGCAAAGCCTGTTCGGCGAAACGGCGGACGAAGGCACCCGGCCCCCGGACCGCCTGAGCTACATTGTCATCATCATTGACGAACTGGCGGATCTGATGCTGACGGCGCAGGCGGAGATCGAAGGATACATTGCCCGGCTGGCGCAGATGTCCCGGGCCGTGGGCATCCACATGATCCTGGCAACCCAGCGGCCTTCCGTGAATGTCATTACCGGCACCATCAAGGCCAACTTCCCGGCGCGCATTGCCTTCCAGGTGGCTCAGAAGGTGGACAGCAAGACCATCCTGGACGGCAACGGGGCCGAGAAGCTGCTGGGGCGCGGGGATATGCTCTTCATGCCGCCCGGCGCGAGCAAGCTCATTCGTGCGCAGGGCGCCATGACCTCGGATGACGACATCTGGAAGATCGTGGAGTTCATCAAGAAACAGCGCCCGGTCCCGCCGGAAGAGGCGGCTTCTCCGGAAAGCGCGGCGGGGGCGGCACGGCGGCCGGCACCGGCCGCCGCCCCGGTGGAGAGCGCCCCTCCCGCGGCCGGAGCGGTCACGGCGGGCAGTTTTGACGATATGCTGGTCAATGGCGGCGGCGAAGATAACGATGACGAGCTTATCGAGATGGCCGTCCAGATCATCCGCGAGACGCATCGGGCTTCCACATCGTCGCTGCAGCGCCGCTTGAGGATCGGCTACACGCGCGCCGCGCGGGTCATGGATGTGCTCGAGGAGCGGGGCATTGTGGGTCCGGCGCGCGGTTCCGATCCGCGGGAGATCCTCATTGATCTGGACGGCGAAGTTCCGGATACTACGGCGGAATCCGAGGAGGGGACCCCATGACGGATATGTTCGCACCCGGCGCGACGCTGCGCGCGGCACGGGAGAAGCACAACCTGACCCAGGCCGATATCGCCGAGGCGACGCGGATCAAGGCGCATATCATTGAGGCCATCGAGAACAACGATTTCCAGCAAATCGCCACTCCGCTCTATGCCAAGGGGTTCATCAAGATGTACGCGGAGCGCGTGGGACTGGATCCCGATCCGCTGATCCGAGAGTATCTGGCGCGGTTCGCGAACAAGGTGCGACCGACGCTGCGCGCCCATCCGCCGCCAGCTCCGGTGGAACAGGCCCAGGCTCCGGTCCGGAGCCGGACGAAGGCGGCGCCACCGGTCCCTGCCGCGGGAGCCCTGCTGGAGGCCGGCCGGGCGGCCGCCGCACGGGTGGCAAGCGATCTGGCCGTGGTGTCGCGGGAGGCCGTTCTGGCGGTCCGGATGGCATGGGCGGTCCGCCGCGGGGCGGGCGGATGGCGGCGGCGGCGGGGCTTCGGTCTGCCGCGGGTTAACGACAGGCTGGAGGAATTTCCGATCGGGCGGTACGCGGCCGTTGGAACGGCGATTGTGGCGATTGCCATTCTGGCAGGGTTTGCCGTGGTGCTTCTGCGAGGCCGTGGGACATCGTCGCGACTGGTGCCTGTGGAAGTGGCCGCACCCGTGGCTCCGAAAGCGGCGCCGGCGTCTGCTGTCCGGCTGCGGCTGGCCGAGGAACCGCCGGCGCCCTACCTCAAGCCGCGGAAACCCGCCGCGCCATGAGTTCCCGCGAGGCAGCGGGGATTTCCTCCAGGCCCCCGAAGATGGGTCGCGTTCCGTCGTTTTCCGTCGGATTTATCAGCCTGGGATGCGCCAAGAACCTTGTGGACAGCGAGCATATGGCGACCGTTCTGCGCGAGGCGCATGTCCGGCTGGCGCCGTCCCCCGAGGAAGCGGATGTCATCCTGATCAACACTTGCGGGTTCATCGGCGATGCCAAGAAGGAATCCATCGAGGCGATCCTGAAGTCCTGCGCGCTGAAGAAGGAAGGCGCCTGCAAGGCCGTGGTCGTGGCCGGGTGCCTCACGCAGCGGTACGGGGAGGAACTGCGCGAGACGCTGCCGGAGGTGGATGCCTTCCTGGGACTGGATCAGTTGGAGGAAATCCCGCGGATCCTCCGGCGTCTGGAAGGCGGCGAGCGCGACATCCTGCGCGTCTCCAAGGTCTCGCGCAAGGTGTTCCGCCCGCGCGCATCGCGGCTGGTGCTGACCGGCGGCCCCTTTGCCTATGTCAAGATCGCCGAAGGCTGCAACCACCGATGCGCGTTCTGTGCCATACCGGGAATCCGGGGCCGATTCCGCTCACGGCCGGTGGACGATATCGTGCGCGAGGCGGAGACCTTGCTCGGGCGCGGGGTCCAGGAACTGAACCTGATCTCGCAGGACACGACCCGGTACGGCCAGGATCTGGAGGGAGGCGCCCGTCTTCCGGAGTTGTTGCGGCGGCTGGGACGGCTGGGCGGGCATTTCTGGATCCGGCTGCTGTACGGGCATCCGGCCTTCATGACGGACGAGTTGCTGGAGACAATGGGGGAGATCCCGCAGGTGTGCCGGTATCTGGATGTTCCGGTCCAGCATTCCCATCCGGACATTCTCTGGGCAATGCGGCGCGCCGGCGGGGAAAAGGCCGTTCGGGAATTCCCCGGCAGGGCGCGCCGCCTCCTGCCCGGAGTTGTGCTGCGGACAACCTGCCTGGTCGGATTCCCCGGCGAGACGCCGGCGCACTTCACGCACCTGGCGCAATTCGTGCGCGAGGCGCGGTTCGATCATCTGGGTGTGTTCGTCTTCTCCAGGGAGGAGAACACGGAAGCGTTCGGAATGCCGGGACAGGTTTCCGAGGCGGCGGCGCGGTTGCGGCGGGGCAAGCTGCTCAAGGCGCAGGACGAAGTCGCGATCCAGGTGCGGCAGGCAAGGGTTGGCACGGTGGATACGGTGCTGGCCATGAAGGATGGCGAGGGCCGGTGGGTGCCCGCGCGCAACGCCGGGCAGGCGCCCGAGGTGGATGGGGACGTGATGTTCGACGCCGGCAGCACCCGTGTGAAGGCGGGGGAATGGGTGCGGGTGAAGTACACCGACTTTGTGGGGCCGGTCCTGCTGGCGGCGAGGATGTAGGGGGGCAGACTTCAGACCTTAGACCTTAGACTTCAGACTACAGACTTCGGTTGACAAGAATGGGCCGTGGCATAGACTGGCCATTCTTTTGCGGGGATATGACATGGGGAATCTGCCAAACAAGATTACGGTCAGTCGGATCGGGTTAACGTTCGTCATGGTCGGTTTCCTGACGGCCGGCCTGCCGTTCGGGAAGACTCTGGCCTTGATAGTGTTCGGGCTGGCGGGTCTGACCGACTGGCTGGACGGCATGCTGGCCCGGCGGATGGGCGGAATTTCCTCCTTTGGCCAGTTGATGGACCCCCTGGCCGACAAGATCCTGGTTTCGGCGGCGTTTGTGTGTTTTGCGGCCATTCACCAGATCATGCCCGTATGGATTGTGGTCATCGTCATCAGCCGTGATTTCCTGATCACCGGGTTGCGGTTGCTGGGCGCGCAGCAGGGGGTGGTGCTGCCTGCGGGAAGCTGGGGCAAGCACAAGATGGTCTGGCAGACCGTGACGATTGTGGTCATCATGGCCGGGCTGGCGCTGCAGGAGGACATTCTGCCCCTCCTGTTGCGGCCGGAGGTGCAAGGCGAGGTCATGAGCCTGTTCGCCCTGTATTTCGCCAAGACGGCGATGTTTCTCTCGTTGATGGTGGGGGCGTTGACCGTGGTGTCCGGCGCCATTTACCTCTGGGACAGCCGCCGGCTCTACCTGGAACACACGTAAGCTGAAACCCGCGAGCCTGCACAGCGACACGCAGCGTCTGCTGTATGGCTCCCCGGTCGTAACCCGGCCAGCACTAATTCCCTCAAGTCAGCCTGGGAAGTAACCCCTTACTATACAAGGGCATACGAGAAAAGCTGCCTCTTCGTCCGTGGCGACAAACCCCGCGAATTGGCCGAAATAGCCAAGATCACCGCCCGCCAATGGAACCGGTATCAGAACGGCCGGCAGCGCGAGAACCCCATCCTGAAAGGACTCCAATATCTCAGGGTTTTCGAGGACGAGTCGGTCCGGACATACGCCCAGGCCGCCGAGGTCCTTGGCGTTTCCCGAGAGCGGGTGTACCAGCTCACGTCGCTGGTCACCAAGCTGCCGCCCCAGATCAAGGAGTTCCTGGCCGGAACGGACGACCGGGCTCTGCTCCGCTTTTTCACCGAACGACGCCTGCGACCACTGACCACG
>CAYWKN010000076.1:0-10419 GCA_964458765.1 uncultured Verrucomicrobiota bacterium | reverse complement strand
TCACGTTTCACTTTCCACGTTTCTACGTTTCAACCCACATCCGCGCCGGCCAGGTGATGTCGCTGGAAAGCACCACCTACCCCGGCACCACGGACGAGGAACTGGTTCCCCGCGTCACCGCCCGGGGAATGACCCTCGGGAAGGACTACTTCGTCGTGTTCTCGCCCGAGCGCGAGGATCCGGGCAACCCGAAGTTCAGCACCCGCTCCATTCCGAAGGTCTGCGGCGGTTTCACGCCCGCCTGCCGGGATGTGGGAGTGGCGCTGTACAGCAAGGCCATTGATCGCGTGATCCCCGTCAGCTCCACGCGCGTGGCGGAAATGACCAAGCTGCTGGAAAACATCCACCGGGCGGTCAACATCGGACTGGTGAACGAAATGAAGATCGTGTCCGACCGCATGGGCATAGACATCCACGAGGTCATCCGCGCGGCAGCCACCAAGCCCTTCGGCTTCGTACCCTACCAACCCGGGCCCGGCCTGGGCGGGCATTGCATTCCCATCGATCCCTTCTATCTTACCTGGAAGGCCCGGGAATACGGCGTCCACACCCGTTTCATCGAACTGGCCGGCGAGGTGAACAGCGGCATGCCCGAATGGGTCGTCGGCAAACTGGCCGAGGCCCTCAACGAGCGCGGCAAATCGGTGAAAGGCAGCCGGATCCTCGTGCTCGGCATCTCGTACAAGAAGGACGTGGACGACCCGCGGGAATCGCCTTCCATGGCGCTGCTGGAACTGCTGCGCAAACGGGGCGCCCGGTACGCCTATTCCGATCCCTATTTCCCCGTCTTCCCGAAAATGCGGGAGCACTCGTTCGAACTCAAGAGCGTGCCGCTGACACCCCGGAGCATCGCCTCCTACGATTGCGTGCTGATCGCGACCAACCACTCCTGCTTCGATTACAAACTCCTGAAGCGGCAGGCGAAGCTGATCTTGGATACGCGGGGAGTCTATCTCCAGCCTGCCCGCAATGTCGTGAAGGCCTGACGCACGGTCGTCCCGCGTGCCGTTCCGGACCACGGCCGGCGGGCGCCCCGCGGTCCGCGCCTCATATCAGCGCCACCACCACGCCTGCGAGAAGCCCGCCCGCCACACCGCAGAACATGGCGGTCAGCCCGGTGCGCAGACGGGGCGGGCGCGGATGCATGTGGCGCAACGCCAGGAAGGAAACGACGGCGGAAATGACAAGCGCCGCCGGAAACGCCCCGGACAGAGAGGCCAGCAACGCCTTTCCCAGGCAGGCAAACCCGGCATTCATGTAGCAATCCGCGCCGTCGGGGGTGACATAGAAGAAACGCCCCACCCCCGTGCCGATCCACAGCCCGCCCATGAGTCCCATCATGAAAGCCACCAGCGCGAAAATCGGGTTGCGCTTGCAGAACCATCCGGCAGCCGCCCCGGCCACGGCCCCGCCCGCCATGGCCGTCAGCCGGCTCAATTCCATCAAGGAAATCCCTTCGGATCCGGAATGCAACGGCAGCGTCATGGTGACTGGTCCTTTCCCCCTTCGCCCGCATCCTCTAATACGGCGTAAAGACGGCAGAATGAAGCACCACCCCCGTGAAGTCAACCACTATCCCGCAGGCGCCAACCGCAGTTTGCTCTTGATTCCCCCAGCCAGGAATCGTTATCTGTACAGCATTGCATTGGGAGGCAGAATGATATCCAGGAGGTCTCGAGCATGAATCCGACCGGCGGTCAGGCTAACGCCAGACCTTCTTCGACTCTGCTCGGCGAAATCCTGAAGCAGAAGGGCATTCTCACCCAGGCACAGATTGACGAAGTGCTGGCCATCCAGAAGCGCAGCGCCGAGCGAAGGCTTTTCGGCCAGATCCTCGTCAGCCGCGGCCTTGCCACGAAGCCGCAGGTCGACATCGCCCTGGCCCGCCAGAAGGAACTCCGGGGCCAGAGATCCAGCCCGTAGCGCCAGCCACCGATCCCTGGAGGCGATCCACGAACTTCCGCGCCCGGACCGGGGCTCACTTCCCCGCCGGCTCGTCCGTTTCGCACAGGCGCTTGGCCGCGGCTCCCACCAGGACACTGTTCTGCAGCGGACGCAACGTCCCGGCCCGGCGCGCGGCATCGGAATAGCGGTCCACCTCCGCTTCCCGCCCCAGCGCCGCCGCCAGTTTCGCGCAGGTCCCGAGAATCTCCGCGTCCTCGAACGCGGTCCATTCCGCCGCCTCCCCCGCCAGCCGCAAACCCTGTTCGCGCCGCGCGGCGTCGCCCTCCTGCAACGCACGCAGCGCCGACCGGTGCAGATAGTCGGACCAGGACAAGTGCTCGCCGGTCCCCTCCATGTTGAAACACGATACCGCCCGGAAGACCCGGCCGGGATGCCCCGCACACTGGTAGTCCGCCTGCATCCGGCAGCGGAACCCGTCCTTTGGCGCTCCAGCCATGGCGAAGCCGATCACCCCGCCCGCGGGCAGCGCCGCCACCCGCCGCGAGAACGTCTGCTCCCGCGCCGGAGCGCCGTTCGCCTCGTAGCGGACCGTGAGCTGGACCACCAGCCCCGTGATCGCGTACCCCGCCATGTTGCTGACCGCAAAGCGGTGGTTGAGAAGCTGGGGATCGCAGGAGACGGCCAGCGGCGGCTGGACCACACGCTGGCCGCGCGGCGTGGCCAGCGCCTCGCGCAGCGCGGCGCAGGCATACACCTCGGCGCTATCGTGAAAGCCGTTGTTCAGCGCCGCGCGGAGAAAGGTCAGCGCGAGATCCGGTTTCCGCCGCGCCGCGGCAACCCGGGAGGCCGTCCACAGATACCTCCCGTTCATGGGGTCCAGTTGGAGCGCGCCGGCCGCGTGGCCGCAGGCCGCCGGCACATCGCCCAGCCCCAGCATTGCCAGCGCCAGGTGATTCAAGGCTCCCGCCGTCCGGGGATCGCATTCCAGCGCCCGTCGGGCCAGCGCCACCGTGTTGGAATGCTCGCCCCTCCCGAGCGCATATCCCGCCAGCCGGTCATAGGCCGCCGCCCGCAACCCGTCATGCACCAGCAACTGCGACTCGCGCACCGCCACCTCCCGGAACCGCCGCTCGGCCTCCGCCGGCTCTCCCGCTTCGTGGGTCGCCACCGCCAGGCAGAACACCGCCTCCCGCAAGGCCGGACAGGCCGCCACACACCGCGACAGGGCCGCCAGGCGCTTCCCCGCATCCGGCTCGGCCAGCGCATCCTGCAGCGCGTTATAGCCTTCCTGGGTCACAAAGGCGCCGTCATCCGCTCCAGACGATTTCAGATTCGCCCGCCGCACGCCCACTTCAAAAAGAAAATTCGCCAGCCTCCCCCGGTGGTTCTGGATTTCAATGCCCACCTGCCGGTCCTTTTCCTTCGACAAGGTGTAGCGGCCCTTGGCGATCGCCGCGGCCGCCTTCAACAGCGGCAGGGGATTGCCGGAGAGCAGACTCGTGGCGCCGTAGGTTCCGAGGTTTTCCAGATACAGGGATTTCTCCGCCTTCGCCACGTCCTCCTCGATGTATCCACGGTTCCGCAGCGTTCGCTCCGCCTCGTCGCAGACGAGCACGAGTTGACGCAACAGCCCCATGGCGTCGGCGTTGATGCCGGAGGTGTTGAGGTTATCCACGAGTTCCCTGCGCACGGTCTCGCTGCCGCCGCCTTCCAGGTCCTGAAGGATGCTCGCATACTGGGTGAGCAGGTTCACCAGTTCCACGTTCCGGGCGGCGCCGGCGAGGGCCGCGGCCTGATCGGGAGGATGGTTGGAGGCCGCTCCGTTCCCCGGCACGGGCATCGCGCCGCCCGCGGGAACCGCCGCGCGCAGTTCCGCGAGAAAAGACTCCAGCGCCGCGTTGCGTTCGGCGCCCGGATCGCCGGCCAGCAGGGCATCGAGCCGCTTTTGCAGGTACGCGCGCACCGCGGGATTGCCGACCGCGTCAATGAGTATCCCGGCTTCCACAACGGCTTTGAGCGGCAACTCGGCGGCCGGCACGCCTGTCCCCTCGCCGGCGCCTCCCGCCGGGGAGGCAATCCAGGCGGCCGCCGCAAGACACACGATCAGGATGGAGCGCGCGATGGTCATTTCGCCATGCTTTACCAAGAACCAGCCTCTCCGGCCAAGACCGTAATGCAAGGCTGAAAGGCTCCCGGCAGGCTCACCCTTCCTTCATGATCGCGCCGAACAATTCCTCGTCGGTCGGTTGCGTGCTGGCAATGGGCGTCGACACCCAGGTGTGGTTCAGCATGTGCTCCCAGGTGATGTTCGAGCTGCTGATACCGCCGCCCCACGTGCCGCAACCCAGGGTCAACGTCATCGGCATGCCGTTCGTCCAGGCCCCGGAATTGGCCAGGCACTGCGGCTGGCGGACCATGATGCGGGACACATTGACCCTGAGGGCCAGCTCGCGGACCCGCAGGTTGTCGGCCGTGTGAATCCCGCAGGAATGACCGGCCCCGCGGAAGGTTATGATCCGGTTCACCAGGGCTATCGCGTCCTCAAAGGTCTTCCACTTGTACACCGCCGCCGTGACCGACAGCTTCTCCTGGGAGAACGGGAATTCCAGCCCCACCCCCGTTTCGGGCGCCAGCAGGAAGGTCCTGCCCGCAGGCAGGTCGATCCCCGCCAGCTTCGCGATCGCCGCCGCCGGCCGGGCCACCACCTCTCTGGCCAGGACGTGCTTCACCGGATCCCACATGACCGCCTGCAGCCGCGCCTTCTCATCGGCGCTGACCACATAACCGCCGACTGCCTCCAGTTCCCGGAGCATCCGTTCATAAATGTCCTCCTGGATCGCCAGCGCGTTCTCCGCGGAACAACTGGTGGCATAATCGAAGGTCTTGGACCGCATGATCTTTTCGGCCGCATCCTTCAAGTCGGCGGTTTCGTCCACCACGCAAACCGCGTTGCCGGATCCAGCGCCATAACTTGGCGTGCCGCTGGCATGCGCCGCCTGCACGAGCCCGCCGCCTCCCGTCGCCAGGACCAGGTCGCATTGCCTCATCAGTTCCGTGCTGGCCTCGATGGACGGCGGATCGATGGCGATGACCAGGTCTTCCGGCCAGCCGCGCTTCTTCAGGACCGCGCGCACGGCCTCCGCCGCCATCGTGCAGGTGTTCCGGGCCTTCGGATGCGGCGCCAGGAGGATGGCGTTGCGGGTTTTCAAGGCGCCCAGGATCTTGACAAGGGGCGTCGCCTCTCCGTTGGTGACCGGGAGGATGGCGCCAATCACGCCCACAGGCTTGGCGACCTTCTGGATTCCGGCGCGGGGATCGTCAAAAACCACTCCCACGGACTTCCGGCCCTTCATGTCGCGGAAGGTCCCCTTGACCTTGTTGACGATCTTCGCGACCTTGTGCGGGACATTCCCCATGCCGCTTTCCGCAACCAGCGTTTCCGCCAGCCGGGCGGCAAAGTCCGGCTGCACGACCGCCCAGGCGACGCGTGCCGTCAGGTCATCCACCTGTTCCTGCGGGGCGAATTCGACCTTCTGCTGGGCCGCGCGGGCCCGCAGCATCAACCCACGGATCATTTCCTCTGCTCCACTCGCCATCATATTCCCATCCTCCCCGGAGTCAGCGGGAACCGACCCGCTCGCGTACCCTCCACCCTCCGCCCTCCGCCATCCCCATAAACGGTTCGGGGTATGCGCTTGCCGGAACAGGCCACAAGAGGTCAGAAGCCATTGCGTCGGCGCCCGGAGACCGACGCATTTTCTTCTTTCGTCGTGTATAGCACACGGCTGGCGTGGGCCGCAATGCAATTCTCGCGTGAACCTGCGTGAAGGCACAACTTCTTCCTCCTGCCGCTCCAGCAAGGAACGAAGCAGTCAAAGAAACCCGCCTGAACCACCGGCAATTCGGTGTAGCCGACCCTGACCGGCGCCTGTACTATGCGGCACGGTGGAATCGGGATACGGGTGACACATGAAACGGGAGATGGCAACCAAGCCGGTGATCGGACTGAATTGCGACATCCGCCCGCCTGCAAGCCGGGACCGGACCGGGGCGCGGATGGACTTGGCGTGGTGCTATGCCGAGGCCGTGGAAAAGGCCGGCGGCGTCCCCGTGCTGCTGGCGCCCGTGGAAGATCCCGCCCTGATCCCCGCGCAACTGGCCCCCGTCCGCGGCGTTATCCTGGTCGGCGGCCCGGATTACGATCCCGCACTGTATGGAGCGAAGCCGCACCCCAGCCACAGTCCGCTGCACCCGCTCCGCGCCGCCTACGACCTGAAACTGGCCCAGGCCGTGCTGGAGCGGCGGCTGCCGCTCCTGGCCATCTGCGGCGGTCTGCAGCTTGTCAACATCGTCCTGGGCGGCAGCCTGGAACAGCACCTGCCCGAGGCACCCGGCGTCACCCTGCCCCACGATGGCCAGCCCGGTCCCTTCGTGCACGACGTGAACGTGGAGCCGGGGTCGCGACTGGCGGCCATCGCGGGCACGGCAACGCTGGCCGTGAATTCCTCGCATCACCAGGCGGTTGCCCGGCCCGGACGCGGACTGCATGTCACAGCGCGAAGCACGGATGGAGTGATCGAGGCCCTCGAAACCGACCATCCAGGCGATTTCCTGGTTGCCGTGCAGTGGCATCCGGAGCGTCTGACGGCCCATCCCCGGCACCTGGCCCTCTTCAAGGCCCTGGTCGAAGCCGCCAAGCCAGCCTCTTGAACATGTCATCCGGGCCAGTGGCAGCATATCGGGTTGCCGGGATCTTGTGATCATCGGGAGCCAGGCCCTTCTGGGCTCCTGCCCTGATGCCCCACCCGAAAGGTGCATTGAGTCACGCCCTGCCACCAAAAGGCAGGGTCGTGCTATCTTCCCCCTCACGCCACGCCGCAGAACAGACCCCAGGCCATTCCCTTGTTGGTCCCCAGTGCGAACTGGATGAGGTTGCGCCCCTTCTTCCAGGTAACGGGCGCCTTGAACTGGCCCGCCAGGGCCGGATTCGTGGCCTGGGGCCGGCAATCAACCTTGCGGCCGTTGACCCACACCTTCACGGGGCCGTCGGCGCCGTAGCGCAGTTCGCCCTTGCCGGCCTTGCCCGAACGGTAGTTCATCACGGCAAAGATAACCCCGTCCTGGCCACCGTGCACCCCGCGCATGTCCATGAACCCGTTGGGCGCCACGTTGACGCGGCCTTCGATATCCTCGCGGCACTCGCTCTCGGGCGGGCACTCGACCTTGCGGATGTCCTTCTCGGGCTCCTGCAGGTTGCTGACCGCCACCTTGGTCAGGATCACCCGCGCCCACGGCTTCTTCTTCTCGGCCTTGTAGCGGATCCCCTGCCACGTGCAGGTGCCGCGATAGTCGCCCCGGCGCTTCGCAAGGGCCAGGCGCGCCTTCGCGCCGGGGATCGCCTTGCGGTACTGCGGCAACCACTCGGCCTGGGCGGCCAGCATCTCGTCGGTCATCTGGTCGATCGCGACCGGATCGCAGACGGCGCCGGTCAGCGGGTCCATCATCATGGCCTGCTTGAGCAGCATGACGTCGCCCCGCACGGCCGCCTCGACGGCCAGGCGCTGGACGGAGATGGAGGCGTTGCAGACGGCGGCGCATCCCAGCGGGAGCGGGCCAACCTTCGGAATGTTCACGCCGTTCTTGTCCACGTAACCGGGGAGTTCAACGATCGCGTCGTCGGGCAGGTTCGTGATGGCGCCGTTGTTGACCACGTTGAAGTGGCCGCGGTACAAGCGCCCCGTTTCCAGCCCTTCGATGATGTAGCTACCGTGCTCATGGCCGCGGTTGGCGGCGCAGATCGGGCGGCCCTGCTCCTTCATCCAGCGGGGGAATTCGGTGTTGAACCACATCCGGCCTTCGCGGCAGACGCGCAGGTAGCCGCCCGTCTCGCCGTGGATCCAACTGCCCATGTCGATCCACTTCCCGATGTCCTTGTGGTGTTTGCGGTACCACGGCACGTATTCGGACAGGTGTCCGTTGCTTTCGGTCGAGTAATAACCGAAGCGCCGAATCATATCGATCCGCACCTTCTCCGTCCGGGAGTAGACCGGATGCCGCTCGAACCCTTCGAGCAGGCGGTGGCTCCAGTCCTTGCCCTTGTACAGAGCCCGGATGTACCACGTCTGGTGGTTGATGCCCGCGCAGATGATATCCACGTCCTTGGTCGTGACCGGCGTGAATCCGCGCTCGCCGGGCTTCTTGTCGCCATTGACCAGCAACTGGATCACCTCGGCGATCTGGTAGTGCCCGCCCATCACACCGTGGCAGAGGCCGATGGTGTTGACCTTGCCGAAGTGGTTCGCCGCCCATGTGTTCATGGCGTTGGGATTGGCATAGTTGAGGAACAGCGCGTTCTTGCGGCTCACCTCGCGGATGTCCTTGCAGAAGCCGAGGATGGCGGCCACGTTCCGCTGCCCGTACAGGATACCGCCCGCGCACAGCGTATCGGCCACACACTGGTCAACCCCGTATTTCAGGGGAATCTCGACATCCGTCTCGAAGCCCTCCAACCCGCCGACGCGCACGCAACTGACGATATAGTTGGCCCCCTCCAGGGCCTTCCGGCGGTTCGTGGTCGCCTGGATGCTGGCGCCCAGTTTGTTGTCACGGATATCCTTCCGGCACAACTGGGTCACCATATCCAGGTTGCGCGCATTGATGTCCGTGAAGGCGAACTGAGTTTCACCGAACTCCGGCACGCTGAGAATATCCCGGAACAGCCCGCGCGTGAATCCGATGCTGCCCGCGCCGATGAATGCAACCTTGATCGCCATGTGTTTGGTTTCCTCTCTTGGGAATCAAAAGCCTGCTTCATATCAAACACTCCGCGCCTCGGCAACCCTTTGGAGGCATGGCGCTTCACCCCGGGACAGACCCTGGGGCCCCGCGGGATGTAGCGTCGACTGTCCACAGCCGATCCAACCTGTGCAACGACGTCGGACGCCACCAAAGATCCGAGAGTCGAGATTGAACTGAATCGTTCCAGATTAGTACCGTGTCTTCTCCCGCGGAATCACTCGGACAGTCACGGTATTGTCGTCCGCGATCTCAAATTGGATGTCCCCCCGGAATCGCCTCGGCACCAATTTCTTCACCTCAACCTCTTTCCGATGCATCTGCCCGTCTTCCCTCCGCCACTCGACTGTGGCGGTCGTGGGAATTGGACGATCAGGCTGCATATGCATGCTATCTATGTTGGGAGGCAAGATGCCGCCAACAGAACGGAAGTCCCCGTAGACTACGTGAGCGTTGTCCACCTTTCGCTTCCCCACATTCTTGATTACTACGTTGTAGTCTTCCACTCCGCACCCTCCCGTCAACAGGGCCGTCAACAGCATCACGAACAATAGTCCTCGTCGCATCGTCTCACCTCCCGGCATTCGGATAGTAGATCTTGCGCGGTCTGTCCCGCCGTCGCTCTCGCCAGCCGCGCTCGTCGTGGATGATCGGATAGCTCGCGCCGATGTCCTCCGGCGCGAGCGGTCCGAACGGTACGCCGACACTCACCCCCTCGTCCCTCATCCACATCAACGCGAAGTTGGATCGGTCCCCGTCTTCATAGCCCCCGCCGATGTCGGAATGCGCGCCGCGGAAACCCATCTCCACGATGCGCGGATCAGCCAAGGGGGTGTTGGGATCGCTCAGAACCGAGGACAACGGGAACATCCCGCGCTTCTCGTCCAGCGCCACCGCGTGCCGCACGTTCTCGACGTTCGGCGGGATACTGAAGTCATGTCCCGGATTGATGTTGTTCCCCGGAATGATCCCAAACGAACCTACTGTATCAAACAGCCCCAAGAACCTGATCTTGACCGGACACACAACGTCGGTCGGTCTTCCGTCCGGCCCCGTGAGAGGGACTCCACCCTTGCTGTTGATGTAGTTGATGAACGTCCGCGCCAGCGCCGCGCCGCGGCTGAACCCGATCACGTCGATTTGCTGATTCTCGCCCGTTGGATCGGGCGTGTTGTAAACCTGCACGAGTTGTTCGTACATGTCTTCAATTCGGTTGCCGCCGCCTGCACCGGTTGCGCCGCCGATGTGCCGCGTATACCATTCCGTCCCCACACCCTTCAGATACCTTCTCCGTCCCATGTAGACGTCATGAAGCTTACGCACGTTCGTTGGCCGTTTCATCTTCCTGTAGTCGTTCCAAGTGCCATCGAAAGCGTAGAGTGCCAAGCCCCACGGATCGACGAAATCCACAGGGTTATTGGCGACAAAGACGTAGAGATTCAGACCGCCGTTCTCTTCGATCGGGTCCCGGCTCAGGAACCGGCCCAGCGTTGGCGAGTACGGACGTGCCGGGTACATGACCAGCCCCGTCTCTTGGTCCGTGTACCGTGTCGAGAACCGCCAGGGGTTGCCCGCTGCTTCCGGTCCTATCGCTCGCAGCACTTCGCCGAAGGGGCCATATTCATACTCCGCCGCCATATCCCCATTCGTCCCCACCAGCGCTGTCACGTTCCCGTTGCCGTCATACGCATAAAAAAATCCACCCCCCGCCCCCCCGGC
>CAYWKN010000075.1:0-10582 GCA_964458765.1 uncultured Verrucomicrobiota bacterium | reverse complement strand
GTGCCACAGCAAGTTCTTGCATACTTGTACATGTTATTTATTGGCGGCGCCTTACACGCCGAAGCGGTGTGACGGCTGAGCCAAGCGCAGATCCCTACTGTTCCATAATTTTTCTTCATTTTTTTCTTGCAATGCCTACCCGCTTGTGGTCTCTTGCGCACAAGAATGAACATATTGTCTCTCCTGATGTCCATTTTTGAACAACACTATATATTGTAAATTGAGAGATACCGGAGCGTATATGTTGGGTTAGCTACGACAGGATGCTGAAAACGAACGACACTTCCATGGCGACCCCTATCAAAGTCGTGGTGACTGGACTCGGCGTTGTTGCCCCGAACGGGATCGGCAAGGAGGCGTTCTGGGAAACCCTGTTGGCGGGCAGGTCCGGTATAGGCCCGATTACCCTTTTTGACGCCAGTGAACATCCTTGCCGGATTGCGGGGGAAGTAAAGAACTTTGACCTGAACGCCTTGGTGGAAGGTGTTAACGGGAACCTGAAGCGCATTGCGCGCCAGACGCAGTTGGCGCTGGCAGCGGCAAGCCTTGCGCTCAAGGATGCCAGGGTCTCCCCCGACTCACTGGGCCAGGATACCCCTTTCCCCCTGCTGCTGGGCATTGGGTGCGCCCCAATGGACATCATTGAAGAAGGGATGTCCCGCCTGCTACGGCACGGTCCCATGCGGGTCCCGTCCTACACGGTCCATTCCGGACAACCGCACCATGCCGCCAGTCACGTGGCCAAGCACATCTCCGTGTTGACGCAATCCATCACCATCTCCTCCGCCTGTGCCGCGGGCCTTGACTCCATAGCCATGGCGGCCGATCGCATCCGCAGCGGAACGGCTTCCATCGCCTTGTGCGGAGGGACGGATGCCCCCATCAGCCCGATGACGTTCGCCTGCCTGGCCAAGACCGGTTTGCTTTCCCTGCGGAACGACACCCCCGAAAAGGCCAGCCGCCCCTTTGACATGGACCGCGACTCCGGGGTGATTTCCGAAGGCGCCGGCATGGTCGTTCTGGAAAGCCTGCCACATGCGCTCGCGCGTAACGCCACGATCTACCTGGAAGTCAAAGGACACGCCAGTTGCGTGGACCCCGATATGGATATTTCGGGATGCGGACTGGAATACACCATGCTCCAGTCGCTGGCGAATGCCTGTATGCGCGCCGAGGCCATTGACTACATCAGCATGCACGGCCCGGGTCATCCGGTCATGGACCGCATCGAAACCGAATTGGTCAAGAAGGTCTTCGGAACGCACGCCTACCGGATTCCCGCCAGTTCGATCAAAGGGGTGACCGGCAACCCGCTCTCGGCGGCGGGCGCGATGCAGGTCATTGCCTGCGCGCTGTCCATGCGCGACAACCTGATTCCTCCCACAGCCAACCTGGAGAAGCCCGACCCCGCCTGCGACCTGGATCATGTTCCACTGACGCCACGACACCAGCGGATCGACACCGCCCTGATCAACAGCCATGGGATCGGCGGAGGAAATTGCTCCATGATCGTGCAGCGGACACAACGCTCATGACTCCCTTAAGCATCATTCATCCTGCGGCAGTGATGATAAGCATGGTGCTCGGCACCCTTGTGTACCGCACAAACCCGCAGCGCGCCACGAATCAGATATTCGCCATACTCTCTTTCGCTCTTGGGTTCTGGCTGATTTCCATGGCCATCGCCTTTCAATCACCCTCCGCCGCCGTGGCAACATGGAGCATCCGTTGTTGCCACTTCTTCGGCATCACATTCCCCTTTCTTTTCGATTGTCTGCGCTGCTCCATCGCCAAGCCGGGGCAAAGTCTGGTTGCCGTGCTGAAACACTCCCCGGTGTGGCTGGCCACCACGGTGGTCATGGCATGCCTCTCCCTGACACCCTGGATTGTCTCCGGCGCGTACACGCCGCCGCCGTCCCCTGGCAAGGCTGTTATTCCCGAACCGATCTTCGGCGCCCTGTTCGGCTTATATGTATCCCATTACGCCGTTCTATTCGGGTTGCTGGTGAGTCGTTTCTTCTTCTCCGTCAAGCATGCCAAGGGAATACAGCGTGCCGAGTTGAACTTTACGCTTGTGGGAGCCGCCGGCAGCATCGCCGTGGGTCTGGCCCTGGCCATCATCCCGCCCCTGGTTACCGGCAGCTCGCAATCCGCCCGTTTCGCCTCCCTGGGCGTGGTGGTTCTTGACTCCATCATCGCCTACGGGATTGCCACGCGCCGCATCATGGACGTGGCGTATGTCTTCCGGCTGTTCACCGCCTACGCGCTTCTCACCACGTATCTGGTGGCCTTGTATTGTGCCACATGGTGGGTCAGTCGCTGGCTGCTCAGCCTCCTTAACCACCACACCTCCTTCATCCCCCACATCGCCGCCGCGATCTGCACCGCGTATGCGCTGGCGCCCACCCACGGCAGGATGCAGCGCTTCTCCAACCGGCTATTCCTCAACCTCGCCCCCCTGGATATCGGCGCCATCGCCAATCGCGTCAGCCAACTGATCCACTCGATCAGCACCGTGGATGAACTCCTCCGGGATTTCGCGGTAATCGTCACCTCCACCATGGGTGTGGACCGGTTTGTCATCCTGCTGGCATCCAATGGCGACTTCAGGCAACGATACCCTTCGGAAGATTCGGGAAACGGGATCGACATACCCCGCGGCTCGGCGTTGGCGGACGTTCTCTCCAGCAGCCACGATACCCTCGTGCCGGATGTTGTCCGGCGCCTGAAACCAAGCGCGATGATCCTCAAGGCCTGCGATGAAATGGAGCGGATGGGCATGGCCGTGGCCGTCGGCCTTCATTCGGGCGACACCTATGAAGGCATGGTGCTTATGGGCCCCCGTCTCTCAGGACGCATCTACGGCATTCCTGAACAGGTATTGCTCCGGGTGGTGGCGAACCAACTGGCGATCGCCCTGAACAACGCCCGCCTCTATACCGAAGTCCAGAACGCCAAGATCTACAACGACCTACTCGTGGACAACCTCGCCAGCGGCGTCATCGCTTCCGACAGGAACAGCCACCTGACCGTGTTCAACCGCGAGGCCTTGCGCATCGTCCGCCGCGTCGCCCGCCCGGCCACGGCGGACGCCCTGCCCGCACCCATCGCCGCCATCCTTTCGGATACCCTCCACCGCGACCAGCCCGCCCGCGACAAGGACATTGTCCTCTCGTGGCCCGACGACACCGAAACCCCCGTCCGTGTCAGCAGCTCGCTCTTCTACAGCCACACCGGCCAACCCATGGGCGCCTTTCTCCTCCTGAACGACCTGACCACGGTCCGCCAGTTGGAACTCCAGGTCCGGCGCACCGACCGGCTTGCCAGCATCGGCACCCTGGCCGCCGGCATGGCGCACGAGATCAAGAACCCCCTCGTCTCGATCAAGACCTTCACCCAGTTGCTTCCCGAACGCTACGAGGATCCCGATTTCCGCGACACCTTCACCTCCCTTGTCGGCGCCGAAGTCAAGCGCATAGATACCATCGTCAACCAGTTGCTGCGCTTCTCGCGCCCCGCCAAACCGGTCCTGGCCCCCACGCACCTCCACGAGGTCCTGAACCATGCTGTCGCGCTGATGAGCCAGCAGCTCCGCCAGAAGAATATCCGCCTCGACCAGCGCTTGCTGGCGCCCCGCGACCTCGTCAGCGCCGATGCCCACCAGCTGGGTCAAGCCCTTATCAACTTCCTCATGAACGCCATAGATGCCATGGACCAGTCGGGCGTTCTGACTCTTGCCACCACCCTGCCTTCCGAGGACAATCTTCTGTTCCCTGTGAGTTCTCACGCCAATGGGCGCCATATCATGCTGACCATACAGGACACGGGGATCGGCATCGCGCCGGAACACCTCTCCCACATTTTCGACCCGTTCTTCACCACCAAGAGCCACGGCACGGGACTGGGCCTTTCCGTGGCCCACGGCATCCTCCACGAGCACAACGGCCTCATTGACGTTAAAAGCGAACTGGGCGCCGGCACCACCTTCCTCATCCGCCTGCCCCTGTTGCCGGAAGAAGGCCGACCTTCATGAAACCAACCTTTACATGCCTCCTGTGCAGCGATTCCGAAACCTGGTCGGCACGCCTCCGCGAAGGACTGGCCGGCCTCGTTTCCGTCCGGCAGGTCCCGCCGGCACGACTGACATCCGAACTGGACCAGCAGCCGGCCAGCCTCCTGCTGCTGGATCTGCAGACACCGGGCGTCTTCGAGCAGCTTTCCCTCCTTGGAACCACATGGCCCAACGTGGTAGCCATCGCCCTTGGCGTTCCCGGCAGCGATCCCTTCATCGAGGCGCAACGCCTGGGCCTCCACGCCGTCGAGGATGCCTCGGCTCCCCAGCGTCAACTGGCCGCGCTCATCGAACGGGCCCTGGCGTACCTCGCCATGTCGGAGGACAACCGGCGCCTGCGGACCGAGGCGGCGCGCCTGGCCGCTCTTTCGGAAGCCACCCTGAACCGCCCGTCGAAACCGTCCAATACCGGCCTGAACGTCAGCGACTTCTCGGCCGCTTTGCGCCACTTCAGCAACGTCGAGGCGCTCCTCCACCGCCTGGCCGACGAGGCGGGCAGCACCCTGCGCGTTTCCCGGGTGGGCATCTTCTGCCGGACGCGCGACGGCGAGCATTTCCGGCTCCGCGCGGGCGTGCGCTGCGTCGAGAACACCGCCAGCCTTGAATTCGAGGATAGCCATCCCCTTGTCCGCTGGCTGAAACTCCGGGCCCACGTCATCACCCGTTCCAACCTGGATCATGTGAGCGACCCGTCGGCGCGCCTGGTCCTGGCCCAGACGCTCGACCAGCTCGGCGCGGAAATCCTCGTGCCGCTCCAGTCCCGCGAGCGGCTGCTGGGCTGGCTCTATGTCGGCCATCTCGCCACCGGCAACCCCTTCGAGCCCGCCCACATCGAAAACCTCATCACCCTCACCGACTGCGTCTCGACTACCCTCGAGAACGCGTTGTTGTACGAAGAGGTCACCATCCAGAAAACCCTGGCGGAAACACTGCTCCACGCGTTGCCGACCGGAATCGTCGCCGTGGATGCCGATGGCGTCGTCCGCTGGTACAACCAGGCCGCGCGCGGCATGCTGGGCGTCGCCGCCGACGCGGCCGTCGGGCGTCCTGTCGAAGGACAGGGGTCCCGCCTCTCGGATATCCTCCGGCGCACCCTCGGCGAAGGCGGCGCCGCGCGCACGGCCGAATGGACCGAGCTTTCGACCCGGCGCAGCCTGGCCGTACGCACCGAACGCCTGACCGACCAGGTCCGCTGCCTCGGCGCGGTGGCGGTCATCCAGGACACGACCGACCAGAAGGCCCTGAAGGAGAAGGAAGACCGTCTCGACCGCGCCACCTTCTGGGCTGAACTCGCCGCCAGCATGTCGCACGAGGTGCGCAACCCCCTCGTGGCCATCCAGACCTTCGCCCAGTTGCTCCCCGAACGTTACGAGGACAAGGAGTTCCAGACGGAATTCAAGGACCTGGTCTTTACCGAGGTGGATCGGCTGAACAGCATCATTGACCAGATCAACAGCTACGCGCACCCGCCCGCCATGCAGCCGGCGCCGCTGAATATCGCCGGGTGCGTCGAAAGCAGCCTGGAAGCCGTCTTTCCGGAGGAACGGCGCAACGGGCACCGCGTTCAGATTTCGTCCGACGATTCCATCCCCCGCATCCATGGCGACGTCCGCGCGCTGGGCGAGGCCTTCCAGCACATCCTGCGCAACTCCCTCGAGGCGCTCGAACACCGGCCCCACCCCGAAATCTCCATCCTGCTCCGGTCCACCCGCGACAGCGCAGGACGCCAGTCCGTGGTCATCGTGTTCAAGGACAACGGCCCGGGGGTTCCCCCCGAACTGCTGGGCAAGGTGTTCTCACCCTTCTGCACCACCAAGGCCCGCGGGCTGGGGCTTGGCCTGCCCATCGCGCGCCGCACCATCATGGACCATAACGGCCAGATCACCGTCCATTCCAACGAACTCGGCACCAGCGTCACCGTGATCCTGCCGGCCATGGACAGGAAGGAGCCGCCGGCATGAAGCGCCTCCTGATCGTGGATGACGACCGCGGCAGCCGCGAATCCTTGCGCCAGGTCTTCGCCAAGTCCTACACCCTGTCCCTGGCCGACAACGCCCGGACCGCGCTGAAACTGCTCGCGTCCGATCCCGTTGATCTCGTGCTCCTGGACGTGCTCATGCCGGAAAAGGATGGCATTACCCTGCTCAAGGAGTTGCACGACCTCTACCCGGAACTGCCGTGCGTCATGGTCAGCGCATCCGCCTCGGTTCGTCCGATTGTGGAAGCCATGAAAGCCGGCGCCTACGATTTTGTCGTCAAACCCTTCGATGTGGACGAAATCCGGCGCATTGTCTCCCGTGTCCTCGAAACCAGCAACCTGCGCCGGCGCGTGGAAGCCCTTCAAGGCGAAGTGGAGCGGGAGTATCCGGTGAACGGTCTCGTCGGCCAGTCCGCCGCGTTCCGGAAAGCGCTGGAAGACATCGCCAAGGCCGCCGAGACCGAAGCGACGGTCCTCATCCAGGGCGAAAGCGGCACCGGCAAGGAACTCATCGCCCGCCGCCTGCATGCGTTGAGCCCGCGGCATGACGAGCCGTTTGTGGCCCTCCACTGCGCCGCCCTTCCGGAAACCCTTCTGGAAAGCGAACTGTTCGGCCACGAGAAGGGCGCGTTCACCGGCGCCGACAGCCGCAAGCCGGGCCGCTTCGACCTCGCCGGATCCGGCACCCTGTTCTTCGACGAAATCGGGGAAATGTCGCTCGCCACCCAGGTCAAGCTGCTGCGCGTCCTTCAGGAACGGGAGTACATGCGCCTCGGCGGCACGCAGGTCATCCGGGCCAACGCCCGCATCGTGGCCGCCACCGCGCGGGACCTCGCCACGGAGGTGCGGGAACGGAAATTCCGGGATGATCTCTTCTACCGGCTGAACGTCATTCCGGTCCAAATCCCCCCCCTGCGGGAAAGGCAGGACGATATTGCCCTGCTGGCGCGGTATTTCCTCGACTCGTTCCGGCGCACCATGAGCATCGCCACCACAGCCTTCTCCCCCGAAGCGCTGGAGGTGATGCGGCACTACCCCTGGCCGGGCAATGTCCGTGAACTTCGCAACCTGGTGGAGCGGATGCTGGTTCTGCACGCGCGGGAGGCCGTGATCACCCCGGCTCATCTCCCGGAAGCGCTGCGGCAACCGCATCCCTCCACCGCTTCTCCCGCCCTGCCCCACAACATGCCGCTGGGGGAAACCGTCAACGCCTTCGAGCGGGCCCTCGTTCTGGAGGCTCTGCGGCACACCCGGGGCATTCAAACCCGGGCGGCGCGGCGGCTGGGCACAACCCGGCGCATCCTGAATTATCGCATGAGAAAACTGAACATCCGCGCCTCGGAAGTCGAACAGGAACCCCTCCCGACATCCTCGTAAAGTCAACCGGAGAGGGCCTTGTTCCTGCTTGTTTTTTGTTTCTGAGTAATTGTTCAACGTGTTGGAATGCAATATCCAACATCCAGCAAGGAATTTCCAATTTCCAAGGGAGAGAAAAAGGCGACGGCAGGGCCGGTTGTCCATTGATTCGCACGACTCTCACCCACTTGAATGCCTGCCCGCAATGCTACGCATAGCGTTGCAGGCGGGTTGGACATTCCGTGTTGGATATTGGACATTCAGTTCCTCGAAAAACCTGAGCACCGCTCAGAGGCCGGACTGATGACCGATAACCGCTCTTCCCGGGGTCAATCCGGCGGCCATTGGCCGACCGATTCGGCTTCTGTGCCGCACCGCAGGAAGGCCTCCACCACGGCGGGATCGAATTGCGTGCCGCTGCACCGCCGTAATTCCTCCATCGCCCGCACCGAGGTCATGGCCCTGCGATAGGGCCGGTGCGAACGCATGGCGTCATAGGCGTCCACCACCGCGAACACGCGGGCCGTAAGCGGAACCTTGTCCCCCCCCAGCCTCCTTGGATACCCCGACCCGTCATGCCGCTCCTGGTGGCAATACACCAGTTCGGCCACATCCTGCAGGTAGGGACTGATCTTGAGGATGTTGTACCCCACCTCGGGATGTGTCCGCATGATCTCCCACTCCGCCTCCGTAAGGGGTCCCGGCTTGAGCAGCACGGAGTCAGGAACGGCGATCTTCCCGATGTCGTGCAACAACGCGCCCTGGCTCAGGACATTCATTTCGCTGTCGGAAAGCTGCATGTTCCTGCCCAGGACCAGCGCCAGGTCCCGCACCCGCAGACTGTGCTTCCCCGTCGCCCGTTCGCGGGCATCAAGCAGGCCGGCCAGCGCCCGCAAGGTGAAATCGTGGGAAGTCTTGACCCGCTCCAACGCCTCCATGACCTCGAAACTCTTCTGCCGGACCATGTCTTCGAGCCGCATGCGGTACCGCTCGTTCTCCAGCCGCAGCCGCCGGTGATCCCGCGCCCGCTCCACAATGGCCAGCATCTCGTCCTTCCGCACCGGCTTCTCGACAAACTCGAACGCCCCGTGCCGCAGGCACGACACCGCCGCATCCTTGGTCCCGTGGCCCGTTAGCACGATCGGCATCGCCAGCGGGTCGGTCACGTGGACCTTGTCTATGAGCTTCAATCCGTCCACGTCGGGCATGACAAGGTCTGTCAGGACCACGTCGTACAGGCCGACCCCCTGCTCCAGCCGCTTCAAGGCCTCCACCGCCGAGGTCTCCGTATCCACCGCATACCCGGCGCTCTTGAGGACATCCGACACTACATCCAGAACGCATTGCTCGTCGTCCACCGCCAGTATGCGTCCCTGCACCGTCATTTCCACGCCCGGCTTGACTCCACCCTTTTCCCGCGCATGGCCCATCCCGGCCCCCCACAACCTGACGCAGTTGCGCCCCGCCCGCTTGGCCTCGTACAACGCCATGTCGGCCAGGCGCAGCATCTCGGCCGCGCGGTCATTGGGTTCGATATCACGGCTGGTGGCCACGCCGATGGAGGTCGTGAGCTTCAGGGCCAGGCTGTCGGCGCAGAACACATGCTCCGCCACGGAACGCAGGACGCGGTTCCCGAGCATCAGGCCGGCCGGCAGGTCGGTTTCCGGAAGCACGATCACGAACTCGTCGCCGCCATAGCGCGCCACGATATCGGAAGTGCGCGCCGCGTTCTTGAGAATGCTGGCGAATTCGTGAAGCAGGCGGTCGCCCACCATGTGCCCGTGGCTGTCGTTGAAAACCTTGAAATAGTCGATGTCCATGATCATGACGGCCATGTTGTGGTTGTGCCGGCGCGCCAGCGACCACGCCCGTTCCATCTGCTCCTCGAGATGCGCCCGGTTGTACAGCCCCGTCAGGGAGTCGTGCACCGCCATCTGGCGGATGCGGTTGACGGCGGCCAGAACGGCGGAAAGCAGGTTGGCCGTGTGATACATGAACGCCACGTCCGCCTTGCCGATGGAACACTCGGAAGAGGCCGCCAGCAGGAGGATGGCATGCACCTCATTGCCCACAAGGATGGGAATGGTGAGAATCCGGCGCGGTTCCACCGCCCCGTCAGCCGCGGGCGCATGACCTTCCCACTGCACCCGGAGGTCGCCCCGCTCCAGGCGCTCGCCGGCCAACGCCTTGTACCGGTCCAGGATCTCGTTCTCGGCCCGCCGCAGGAAACCCTCGGTCACCTTGTTCTGGGCGCTCAAAACCAGGATCTTCTGACCCTCCGAGAACCCCAGCAGGCCCGCCACATCGCAGGCCATCAACCCCGCCAGCCCGTCGGTCAACTCGCGCAATGCCTCCACGAACGTCCCGGCGGCCAGCGCCGTTTCCGTCAGGTGCCCCAGGATGCGCAACTGCCTCTGGTGCTGCTCCAGCCCCCCGGCGCCCTCGCCCAGCCGGCTGCGCCGTGCCGTGAATTCCTCGATCACGTGGCGGCACAAGTCGCCGATGTTGATCGGCTTCTCGATGATCCGCGAGATTCCCAGCGAACCGGCTTTCTCCAAGGACGCGTCGTCCAGGTAGCCGGTCATGATGATGAACCCGAGCCACGGCCAGATATTGCGGGCTTCCTGGACGAAGGTGATTCCGTCCATTTCCTGCATGCGGAGGTCAACCACCACCACGTCGAAGTCCTGGCGGAGAAGGATCTGCAGCGCCACCCGCCCGTTCTCCACATCCTCCACGGCGGCGCCGGCCATCGAGAGGAACCGGTGCACCATCGTGCGGATGGGTTCGTCGTCGTCCACCACCAGAACGCGGATGCCCGCCAGACTGACCTGCGCCTGCTGTTCCATCAGTTCCCTTTGCGCTGCTGTTCCAGAACCAGGGTCAAGGCGTCGGAATCCAGAACGCCCATGCGTACGAGGATTTCCCCCAGTTTCCCGCCTTCCATCCGTTGTGCCTCCAGAGCCCGCTCGAGTTCCGCCGCGGTGATCAACCTGCGGTCCAGCAGCAGGTCGCCCAGCTTGCGCCGGAAGGTCCGCAGTTGATCCTCGGACGGATAGGCGTGCGCCGTCTTGCCCCATTCCGGGACCTTCCCGGCCATTCGCGCCTTCACACACCTCTGGATGGCTTTGCATGTTGCCGCAAAATTCAGGAAATTGCCATAGAAAAGCCGCGGG
>CAYWKN010000074.1:0-10606 GCA_964458765.1 uncultured Verrucomicrobiota bacterium | reverse complement strand
GGCGCAGCTGCGCCCACGCCGACTGCCACAGGGACTGCCCTTGGTTGCCGTTCGCGTTCATCTCAGCTTCACCCTCGGATCGGCGACGGCGTAACACACGTCGGAAATCAGGCTGGCGGCCACATACAGCAGGGCCCCCACCAGCACCACGCCGCGCACCACCTCGACATCGGAGGAATGGATGGCATTCACACTCATGCCGCCAAGCCCGGGGATGCCGAAGAAACTCTCCAGCAACAGACTGCCGGTGTAGAGGAAGGGAATGGCGATCACCGTGTTCGTGATCACGGGAATCATGGCGTTGGGCAGAACGTGCCCGAAGAGCACCCCCGCCGGCCCCCTGCCCTTGGCAAAGGCCGTCCGCACGTAGTCCTTGTACATCTCATCCAGCATGATGGTCCGGTAGAACCGGAGATTGGCCCCCATGGCGCTGACAATCCCGATCCCCACCGGCAGGAGCAGATTCCGCCACGATTCCATGCCCCAGATGGGGAACCACTGCAGCTTGTAGGCGAGAAAGAACTGCCCGAAGATAATCCAGATGAGGTAATTCACACTCATGAGCGCCACGGAAACAAGCACCAGCATCCGGTCGGGCCACCGGTCCCGGAAATAGGCGCAGATCAGCGCCAGGCTGAGCGACAACGCCAGCTCCCCGGCGAACACCGGCACCGTGAGCAGCAGCGAAGGACCAACACCCCGGCGGAGCATCGTGGTCACCTTCTGGTTGGTGGCAATCGATTCCCCAAGGTCCCAGTGCGCCAGCCTGCCGAGGAAATGGACAAGCTGGGAGTCCAGCACATGCCGCACTTTCCTCTGCAAGGCCATGGAGCGGATTTCCACCCGTCCCCGCGAGACTTCCACCTCCAAGGGGCCCTCCCCGCCGGCCGCGAACGGGAAGACGACTTCGGCCCATCCTCCGCCGATCCGCGAGGCAGGTCCCGTGCCCGCCACCCCGCTGCGCACGCGCAGGGACGCGCCGTCCGGCGAACGGCACACCACGCGCAATCGGTAGGTCGTTCCGGGACGGAGCCCGAACGCGAGCGGCGGACGGTAGCTGTGACCTCCCGCCAGACGGGCAAAGCCCTTCTCATTGCCGGACCAAACCTCCTCCAATCCCCGCGTTCCAGCCCAGGTCCCCGTACCCTTGGTGAAATCCACATCCGGGAGCGCGCGTGTCCTTGTCCACAACCCCGCGAACAAAGGCTTGTTGAAACCCCGCTGCTCGTCGAACTCTTCCAGCGCCTGCGGCGTCGCGTTCTTGCCCAGCGCCACGGAAGACGGGCTCCCCCCCACCGCGTAGAACAGCAGAAAGGTGATCAGGATGACCCCGAAAACTGTCGGGACCATATAGAGAAGCCTGCGGATGACAAATCGGATCACGGTCGGGGATAGCCTAGTGTGGTGTCTTTCAAAAAAGCAGACATTATTCACAACGGTTTGTCATTCCGAGCGTAGCGAGGAATCTCAGCCTCACCCAGTGGTCGAGATCCTTCGCTTCGCTCAGGATGACAGCAACGTTTTGCATACCTATTTGCGGGACACCACACTAGAACGGCAGGCCGTACTCCTGGATCTTCCTCTGGATGGTGCGGGTTGAAACTCCCAGTTCCTCCGCCGTCAACTGCCGGTTGCCGTTGTGACGCCGGAGCGCCGCCAGGATCGCCGACCGCTCGATCTCCGCAAGGGTCATGCCGGCTCCTGTGACCAGGGAAGCGTTGGACCTCCCGAGCTGGATGGCCTCCGGCCCCAGCATGCGGTTCCCCGCCAGAAGGACCGCCGACTCCATGACGTTGCGTAATTCCCTGACATTGCCGGGCCACGCATGGTTCTCGAGTTTCGCCCACGCCTCGGGAAGAACGCCTTCTATCTGCCGTCCGTGATCCGCACAGGCGGCGTTCATGAAACGCAGGGCAAGTTCCCGCAGATCTTCCATCCGTTCCCGCAGCGGCGGCAGCCGGATGGCGACAACCTGCAACCGGTATAATAAATCGTTGCGGAACTCGCCGGCTTCCACCAGTTCCTCCAGATCACGGTTCGAAGCCGCCACGATGCGGCAGTCGACCTTGACCGGCGCCCGCCCGCCAACCCGAAGCACTTCCCTTTGCTCCAACACCCGCAGCATACGCGCTTGCACGGACTTGGGGGCAATGCCAATCTCGTCCAGGAACAACGTGCCTCCCTGCGCCCGCTCAAACGCACCCGGATGACGCTCCGTTGCCCCCGTGAACGAGCCTTTCTCATGCCCGAACAGCTCGGATTCGAGCAAGGACTCCGTGAACGCGCCGCAGTTTACGGCCACAAAAGGGCCGCCGGCCCTGCGGCTGTCGACGTGCAATGCCCTGGCCACAAGCTCCTTTCCTGTGCCGCTTTCGCCGAGTATCAGCACGGTGGCATGGGTGTCAGCCACCGACGCAATCTGGCGCAACACCTCCTGCATCGCCGCCGAAACCGCCACCATGGACTTGGCGCTATGTCGGCCCCGCGCCTCATTGTTCAAACGCGCCACTTCGGAGCGAAGCCGGCTCGCTTCGGCAGCCCTTCCCACTTTGACCTGCAAGTCCTCAAGGTCCAACGGTTTGACGAGATAATCGTAAGCGCCTTGACGCAGCGCGCTCACGGCTGTGTCCACGGAACCATAGGCGGTCATGATCAGCACAGGGATTCCCGGTTTCTGCCTGCGCACCGCCTCCAGGACCCGCAAGCCGTCGATGTCCGGCAAAACAAGGTCGGAAAGGATCACTTGGATATCCTCGCGCAGCGCCGTATCCACGCCTGCACGCCCGGTGGAGGCCACAAGCACACGGTAGCCGGCGTCCCGGATAGCCTCCTCGACGGACCGCCGTCCGTCCGGATCATCCTCGATCACAAGTATGGCTGTTTCGCTATTCACACTATCCATGGAATACCCGCCGATGTCCCGTTAGATACCATGCCAGGCTGTTTCCGGCAAGGGCAGGGATAGGACCGGACGCGTTCAGGCCCTTCGAGACGTGTTGAGAAACGGTTGCACCCGTGATAGAGTGCCGCCGTTTCCAATATCCGGCCCGGGTGGCGAAATGGCAGACGCAAGGGACTTAAAATCCCTTATCCGCAAGGGTGTGTGGGTTCGACTCCCACCCCGGGCATACCCCGAAACGAAAACGGCCCTATTGGGCCTTGTCAAGGACCGCGGACTTGATTTGCTTGAACTTCTGCACAGCGTACCAGCACCGGATCCGGTGTGGGCGGACCACCCGACAACTCGCCTACCCCGCCTGAACCAGCTTGAGCTTGTTCTTCGCCGCCTTGCCCGTGGCGGATTTCGGCGCGGACCTGGCCAGATGATCGAGCAACGCCACGCCGAAGGACTTCTCCTCGCCCGCCATCTCCGAGAAATGAAACCCCGCATAAAACAGCTCATCGGCATCCAGCGTCTTGTCCTTCTTGAGCCTGCCCGCCAGTTTGAACGACGGCACACGCAGCAGCACCTGCAATCCGCGCAAGGCATGATCCTCCGCCCGTACGCCGGGGCTGATATCCCTGGCCGACTGCTTGAGGTTGCAGACGCACAGCGCGTAACGCGCCTCATCATCGAACACCTCGCTGTTGGTCAGCCGTCGCAGGCATTCCACAGCCGCCGCCCAGCGCCGGGCCTTCTTGTGCGCCAATCCCGCCTTCAGGATGATCTCATCCGCCGCCGTGGCATTCACGTTTCGCAACAGATACAGCAACGCTTCACAACGCGGCTTGCCAGCCTCGAGATCTTCCGCCGCAAGGGCGGCAAACCGCTGAAACGCTTTCCGGTCCACCGCCCCGCTGTGGGGCTTCAGGATCTTGGCCAGGCGCCATGCCGCGTCGGCATCGGGCTCTTCCGCCACCGCTTCGAGCAACAACTTTGAGGCGCCGGCATGGCCTGACAGCGCCCCGGCGGCCACCTCGCGCACGTCCGTGTCAGGATGCCGCAGCAGCGCCAGGAGTTGGCGGTTGGCCGCGGCGGAATCCTCCGCCGCCAGTCGCCGCACGGCCAGGCTCCGCACCGGCGCATGACGATTGTCCATCAGTTCCTTCCAGTCCACCTTGGCGGACGGCGCCCGAGCCAGGATGTCCAGGGCATGGCGCACCAGCCCTTCATCCTCCTCCGCCAGATAACCCGCCACCTGGCGCGCGGCCGCCGTCGCCACGGCTCCCTCCAACTCCAGATTCTTCAGCCCGATCAGCGCATGGCGCCGGACATAGAGCGAGTGCCTGGGCGCGGCGTACGCCAGCAGTGTCGCGCGGGACTCCGGCACCCCGATCGCACCCAGCAGAAGCAGGCAGGAGGTGATGATCCGCTCCTGGTCCTTGACGCGCGGCCCCTCCATGAATTCCATCACCTGCGCCTGCAGCGCGGCCCGGGCTTTGGCGCCGGCATCCGCCATGTGCCGCCGCACGGCTTCGCACACCGCCTTGACGAATTCGAAGTCCGGATCGAACAGCAGATGCAGCAACGCGTCGAAAGCCGACTTGGTGTGTATCCGCGCCAGCAGGTCCACCAGCACCAGCCGGTCGGCGGCCCTGGAGGACTCCAGGCGACGGCGGATTTCGGGAACCATGCGTTCCCCCGCGCGGGCGACAATGGCCACCGCCCGCAGCTTGATCTCCATGGGATCGGTGCCTAGCAACGGCAGCACATACGGCGCCGCGAGGGGCGATCCAATGGCCTCGAAGGCATCCAGGATGTTCCCGGCCAGCACCGGATTGGCATCGGCCAGCGCCTTGCCAAGCGCCTCGATCACGGCGGCATCTTTCGGCGCCAACTCGGCAAGCACAATGGCGGCCGCATGCCTGCGCATGGGATCGGGCGATTCCAACAGACCGCAGATAGCCCGTAATGAAGCGTCCATGGCGGTACGCTAACAGAGCCGCCTCCGCCGCGCACGCCTATTTTCCGGCGGCAAACGCGTCGTTCCCGTCCCCGTCGCGTTCAGCGGGCTTCGCCGCCGGTATGGCGCAAACCCGTCACGGCAACCGCCAGGGCCGACAATTCCCCGATCTTCCCGCCCAGGGAACTGGTCGTCACCTTGCAGGCGCCCAGCGGCCATTTCCAGGCGTATTTCGGCAGCTTGTCGCGGATCGGCGCCATCACGAATTCGCCCGCATGGATCCCGATGGTTCCCAGGATCACGACATCCGGGTTCAGCGCCATGATCAGCACGCCAATGCCCTGCGCCACGCGATCCGTAAAAGCATCCCACTCCGCCAGGGCAAAACGATCCCCCTCGCGCGCCGCGGCCTCGAACGCCTGCAGGTTGATGGCATCGATGCCGCCGGCCTTCTCGATCATCACCGTGTGAATGCCGCCCGTCCGGATCTTCTCCTTCAGCGTTTCGGCCACGCTCCGGCCCCCGACATAGGCTTCCCAGCAGCCCCGGTGGCCGCACCCGCAGAGGCGGCCGTCCGGCTCCAGCACCATGTGCCCCACTTCCCCGCCCGTGTCCGTGCTGCCCTGCACCAGTTCACCGTTCAGGATGATGCCGCCTCCCATCCCGGTGCTGAAGGTCAGGTAGACGAGATTGCGGGTGCCCCGGTGCTCCCCGAACAGCGCTTCGGCCAGCGCGCATGCGTTGGCATCGTTATTGATGAAAACCGGCGCGGCAAAGGCCTTCTGCACCATGGCAAGGATCGGGACATCGCGCCAGCCGGGGTTGTTGGGCGGCGCGATGAGGATCCCTTTCTTGCAGTCCATCGGCCCGGGCGCCGAGATCCCCACGGCATCGAGCCTGGCCGCAGGCACCCCGGCCTTGTCGATGACTTCGTGACAGAGTTCCACCAAACGCTTGCGGTAGGCTTCCATCGAATCCGATGCCGTCGGCATCCGCCGGGAGGCGGCGATTTCGCCCCTGGCATTGCCCAGCACCACCGCGGTCTTTGTTCCACCAATGTCGATTCCGAGCAGGTTCATGTCGCTCCCTTATCCGCCGTGATGACGCACATCGCGTCCTTCGACGACAAAAATGGTGTTTTCGGCAATGTTGGTGGCATGGTCCCCCACCCGTTCCAGGTTCCGGGCGATGAGAATCAGAGCCAGCGCCCGCGAGACGGACGCCGGGTCCTGCCTCATGAATTCCGACAATTCCACCGTTATGTCTCGCTTGAGCTGGTCCAGCTCGTCGTCGCGCAACAGCACCGCCCGTGACTGCGCCGGATCACGGTTGACGAACGCATGGAGGCTGTCGCGGACCATCGTGCGGGCCAGGGTCGCCATCCGGGGAATGATCGTGAAGGGCCGCAGCGGGGGCTCCTCCAGAAGGGCCTTGGCCTTATCCACGATGTTCACCGCCTGGTCGGCCAGCCGCTCCAAATCGGAGTTGGTCTTGGCCGCCCCAAGGATGAACCGCAGATCCCCCGCCGCCGGCTGGTGCAGCGCGATCAGGGTCAGGCACATCTCGTCAATGACCACCTGGAGGTGGTTGACCTCTTTCTCGCGCGCGTACACGGTGGCAATCACCTTCTCATCCCGCTCCACGAGCGCCTTGACCGCCTCGGCGATCATGGCTTCCGCCAGTGCGCTCATCCTCATGAGTTGAACCTTCAGCGTCTGAAGTTCCTCGTCGAAGTGCCGTTGCATTCCTCTTCCTCCCTTGTTAACCGTACCTGCCGCTCACGTAATCCTGCGTGCGTTTGTCCTTCGGGCTCGTGAACACGCCCGGTGTATCGCCGAATTCCACCATGTCGCCCAGCAGCATGTACCCGGAATAGTCCGAAATACGCGCCGCCTGCTGCATGTTGTGCGTCACGATCACAATCGTGTACCGGCACTTGAGGTCCAGCATCAGTTCCTCGATGCGCGCGGTGGCAATGGGATCGAGCGCCGAACAGGGCTCGTCCATCAGGATCACCTCGGGGCCCACGGCCAGAACGCGCGCCACGCAAAGGCGCTGCTGCTGGTCCATGGGCAGTTCCAGCGCCGACACGTGCAGCCGGTCCTTGAGCTGGTCCCAGAGCCAGGCACCCTTGAGCGACTGCTCCACAATCTCGTCCTGCTCTTCCCGGTTGCGTTGCCCCGCCACACGCAGTCCGAAGGTAACGTTGTCCCGGATGGACAGCGGGAAGGGGTTGGGCCTCTGGAACACCATGCCCACGCGCTTGCGCAGCGCGCACACGTCCGTGTCAGCCGCGTAAATCTCGCGCCCTTCCAGTTTCACGCTGCCTTCAATGCGGACGCCGGGCACAAGGTCGTTCATCCGGTTGAGTGTCCGCAGCAGGGTGGACTTGCCGCATCCGGAGGGCCCGATCAGGGCCGTGATGCGATGGCGGAGCACGTCAAGCTGCACCGTTTTCAGGGCATGAAAGGGCCCGTAGTGCAGATCCAGATCCCGGACGGTTATGGCGCAATCACTCATGGCCTGTTATCCGAATTTCCCCGTGACGTAGTCGCCTGTCCGCGGGTCCGAGGGCACCGTGAAGATCGTGCCCGTCGGCCCCCGTTCCACGAGTTCGCCCATCAGGAAGAAGGCGGTCTCGTCGGCCACGCGCGCGGCCTGTTTCGTGTTGTTCGTAACCAGGATGATTGTGTACCGCTCCTTCAGGATCGTCAGCGCATCCTCGATCTTGGCGGTCGAAATCGGATCCAGACCCGAACAAGGCTCATCCAGGAGAATAACCTCCAGTTCCTCCATCGCCAGCACCCGCGCCAGGCAGAGGCGCTGTTGCTGGCCGCCGGACAGGCGCAACGCCGAACTGTGCAAACGGTCCTTGACCTCTTCCCAAAGGAATGCCGAGGTGAGGCTGCGCTCCACCACCTCGGCGAGGCGTTTCCGGTCCCGTACGCCGGAAAGGCGCGGGCCATAGACCACATTGTCGAAAATGGACATGGGCAGGGCCACCGGCAGCGCAAACAGCATTCCCACCCGCTTGCGCAGGCGGACCACGTCGAACCCGCTGCCATAGATATCCTCGCCATCGAGTTGCGCCTTCCCGTTCGTTCGAATGCCCGGGACCAGGTCGTTCAACCGGTTCAACGCTCGCAGGAAGGTGGTCTTCCCGGAACCGGCCGGACCGATGACCCCGAGAATCCGGTTGGCTCTGACATCCAGCGTGATGCCGCGCAACGAATGGTCGGCGCCATGAAAGACGCTGAAATCGCGCAGGACAACCTTGTTGGCCGGGGTCCCCGTCATTTGTTCCTCTTCGCCAGCATATGATGCATCATGCCGTACGTTGCCAGGTTGATGAGCAGGATGGAAATGATCAGGACGGCGGCCGTCCCATAGGCATTCTCCGCCGAGATGCCTTCCCGTGCCAGTATGTAGAAGTGCACGGCCATCGTCCGCACGGAATCGAACATCGAGGCGGGCAAACGCAAGGCCGAACCGGCCGTGAAGATCACGGCGGCCGTTTCTCCCACGGAACGCCCCACTCCCAGCATCACGCCGGTAACGATTCCGGGCAGCGCATTGGGAAGCACCACCTTCCACACGGTTTCCCACCGGGTCGCCCCAAGGGAGAAACTCACCTCCCGGTAGGCATTCGGCACCGCCCGGATCGCCTCCTCGGATGTCCGGATGATCGTCGGCAGAATCATGATCGCCAACGTCAGGCCGCCGGAAAGCAGGCACCACCCCATCTTGAGCATGACGACAAAGAAGATGAACCCGAACAGGCCGAAAATGATCGAGGGAATGCCTGCCAGGCAATCCGTCCCGAACCGGAGCACCTTGGTCAACCGGTTTTCCCGCGTATATTCCGCCAGATACACCGATGTGCCCACTCCCAGCGGCATTGCGATGGCGATCGCCACCAGCGGCAGCAGAAACGTCCCGACAATGGCCGGCAGGATGCCGCCGGAGCGTCCCATGTCGCGCGGCATGCCGGACAGGAACTGGAAGTTGACCACCGGCAATCCCTTGCCCAGCACAAACACCACCACGAAAACCAGGATCAGGAGCGTGAAAAGCGTCGCCGCGCCCATGACAGCCACCGCCAGCATCTGGGTATAGCGCGGGGGAATCCTCATTTGCGGCGCACTCCTCCCCGTACCGCCGAGATCGCGATGCCGTTGAGTGTCATGATCACACACAGCAGCACCACGCCGGTGGCAAACAGGGCCTGCCGGTGCTGCCCGGATGCCTGACCCATTTCCATGGCGATGTTGGCCGTCAAGGTTCGCACCGAGTCCAGCGCCGATCCGGGCACCCTCACGGCATTCCCCGCGACCATGATCACCGCCATGGTCTCGCCCAGCGCCCGGCCCATGGCCAGGATGATGCTGGCAACGATCCCGGACCGCGCCGCCTTGATCGTCACCATGTGAACACTCTGCCAGCGCGTCGCCCCCAGCGATAGCGCCGCCTCCCGGTACGTGTTCGGCACCGCCCCGATGGCGTCCGTCGAAATACTGATGATGGTCGGCAGAATCATGATCCCGAGAATGACCGATGCCGCCAGCACGGACAGCCCCGGCCCCCCGAAATGCGCCCGGATGAACGGCGCCAGCACCATCACCCCGATAAACCCGTAGACCACCGATGGAATACCCGCCAGGAGCTCAATCGTGGGCTTGACGATCTTCATGACCGTCTTCGGCACGAACTCATTCAGGAAGATGGCGCCCGCGATTCCCAGCGGCGCCCCGATGACCATCGCCCCCACCGTCACCCAGAGCGACGAAACAATCATCGGATAGATGCCATATTCCTGGCGGTGGGGTTGCCAGTTCGACCCGAGCAGGAAGTCCCGGAACCCGGTCCGGACGATGAAAGGAACGCCTTCCTTGAGGATGAAAACGGCAATCAGCAGCAGACTGGCCAGCGCGGAAAACGCGACCAGCATCAAGCCCCACCGGATGGCCGTTTCGCCGCCTGCCTTCATGCCGCTTCGGGTGCCTTTCTAACCGCCTGCCGACCCGGATGGAGTCACGGAGCGGGTTTCGCCTTCGCCCGGATCAGTCCGTTGTTGTGGATCAACTCCTGCGCCTCCTCGGACTGCACATACTCCAGGAACCGGGCACAGGCGGGTCGAACATCCGGCTTCGAGAGCAGGAAGATGGGGCGGACCAGTTTATAGGAACCCGCCATGATCGCCTGTTCCGTGCATCCCGCTCCATCCACATCCACCGCCCTGATCCTATTGTTCAGGAGCCCGTGCGAAAGATACCCAATGGCCCCCGGATCGTTGGCCACTGTCTCCCGGATCGTCCCGTTGGAATCCTGGACAATGGCGTCGTTCAACAGGTTGATGTTCCCGACGATCTGCTCGAACGAGGTGCGGGTGCCGGAGCCGGCCTCGCGCGAGACAACCGAGATGGCCCTGTCCGATCCTCCCACATCCTTCCAGTTGCGGATACCCCCGTTGAAAATGGCGCGAACCTGCTCCAGGGTGAGTCCCTGGATCGCGTTGGAGGGGTGAACCACCATGGCAATGCCGTCCCGCGCCACCTCGATCTCCTTGAGTCCATTGGCTTCGGGCGGCAGGGTAACCAGGTCGGCCATTCCAACCTCCGCGGCGCCTGACTGCGCCGCCTGGATGCCCATCGCCGATCCCCCGCCCTGCACCGTGATCGAAACTTCGGGATGCGACGCCATGTACCGCTCGGCCACCTTCTCCGCGAACGGCTGGAACGCCGTGGAGCCCGCCAGGGTGATCC
>CAYWKN010000073.1:0-10621 GCA_964458765.1 uncultured Verrucomicrobiota bacterium | reverse complement strand
CCGTTGGTGACGCGGGTAATGGCCTGGAACACAATGTTACTGTCGGCCGCGGGCAGGCGCATAAGCATCATGCCGCCGCCCGGCGATCGCGCGCCAAGCGACTGAATCGCGTCGGAAAGCGAGGCAATGGTGTTCGCGGCATAGGTTTCGATGTAGTCGGACGGAATCAGCTTGAGTTCGATTTCGACACGGGCCGGATCGAGCCAGTCTTCGGTCTCCGTCCGCTCCTGCGCCGGGGTCTTCGCGTCGTAGATTTCGGGGCGCAGCAGCCACGCCAGCCAGCGGGAATCGTAATCCTTGTCCGGATCAAGCGAGTAGATGTGGACATCCTCGCCGTTATAGAAATGGATCTGCCGGGTCTTGGGATCTCCCTGCACCGTGAGTGTGTAGACGGGACAATCGGCTTCCAGATCGTAGACCAAGCCCTTGAGAAAGTCCTTGGGAAACGCCTTGGGCTCGAATGACAGCATCCCGAAAGGTTGGTGCAGCGGGTGGCCCGGGCCGGGCGGGGTGATGATGGCGAACTCCGTCTGGGCTTGACGCAGTTGGTTGACAAGCGACTGGGTACTATCGGCTAAGTTGGTTTTCAGGTCCGCAACCAGCGCTTCCTGGCGAGCGTCGACGAATCTATCGGCCGCGTAAGCGAGGGCCGTGACGAGAAGGACGGCGAGAAGCGCAAGGGCCGAACAGACGACCGGATTGACGCCGCGGGACGTGAGATGGCGAAACAGCATAAGAGGCTCTCCTTCTTCCGCTTGCCGTCCCCCGCTGACAAGCAATACAGCGGGACGGTAACAGGCGGGTAGTTACGATGCAAGCGATGTCAGCCGATCCCGATCATGCGCCCGGGCTGACTGTTCATGTCCATGGCTGACTCAACCATGCCCAACCTTGCGTGCCTTTTCGATTATCGGTGCTACGCAAACACTGCCGCGATGAATTCATTCCAGGCGGCGGCGCGCAACGCGGCGGCATCCTTGCGTTTCGCGGCGGCGGCGTCTTGGCCTTGCCGTAACCTCTTCACAATTCCGTCCTGAATCCTCCTGTCATCAGGAAGCGGAAACGGAAGGCCAGCGACCTCCTTGCTGTTGATGGATGCAAGATTTGTTGTTCGCTTCGCCTTCGACCTGAAGTATGCCTGCCCAGATGGCGAGTTGATGTACGCGAGCAGAAACTCAGGCATGACGCGTCCCCCCCGAATGCGGACGCGAAGGACATGGTTCTGATGCACACAGTCTGGAATCTCGTTTCTCCAGATTGTGCCACGACCCACCAAGTCGGGGCTGTTGCCTTCGCAGAGCAGAATGTCCCCAACCGCCAACCGGTACTTTGGCATATCGGCGTCCGTCACGTTGATCGTCTTGATCTCGCGCAGATCGAGGTGGCCACGCTGGACATTAGCGACGCGAAGATATGGCCGGGCATGTTTGCCCGGCCGGTTGCCGGGGCACTTCTGGAGTCCGTACGAGACAGTCGCGATATCGCCAAGTTGTACGATTTCAAACTTGGATTCGGGCGGGGCGTCACCCAGCAACGCCGTCTGGAGAATCCCCTCGTGACTCCAGCGCTCGATGTCGCGGAAGCGGGCGATCTGGAAGGGTCGTTTAGGCAGGTTTGGCGGCGGAGTGAAGCCCAGCGCCGCCTCGAACTCGCGTTGGGCGTCGCGTTCAACCTGATGCGCCTGCGCATCGAGTTTGGCGGCCTTGTCCAAGGCCTTCTGATAGGCGGCAACCAGGCGACGCTGGATACTCAGCGCAGGAAGAGGAACTTCCAAATCCTCAAAGTCTGAGAGTTTGACCTCGGTTCGACCGTCTTGGCCGGACTTGTTCTCAGCCAACCACGCCTTGAATCGAGGAGCTGGACAAGAAAACGGAAAAACTCAGGCAATACCTTGCGTGTGTCAGGTTCGTAGACCGCAAAGTGCGTTGTGACGGCCGCAAAAGGCCAATCATCTGGCAGGACGCCTACGGCCCCATTCTTGAGGTCGATCTTTGACAAAACCACGTCGCCCGACCGGACCCAAAGCATGGGCAACGTGTACTCACGACCTGCACTAAGGACACGCCTACTGATCGAGCCGTCGAAGTGAATAGAGATCGGGGTGATGTCTGCAAAAGAAGTGATCTTCCTGTCGACCGGGTCAATCCGCCGGCGCAAGAATTCACCAATGCTTGTCGCAGGCAGATCTGAATGTTCCGCCACACTGGAAACGCGAACCCAGTCCCACCGGTCCAGGTCCTTCCATCTTTGAATCTGGCAGATCATGGCTTCGCGAATCCGATGGCTTGTTGCCGGGGCCGACTCTTGTTCACCATACGCGCCTTGACGGTTTTCCGCCCCTTGCGATGGCCCTTGCGCTTCGGTTGGGCGGGGTGCGTCTGTTCCCACTTCCGTTCAGCCGCATTGAACTCATCAGCCAGCCGCTGGACCGCGTGCTGGCCGGACGGCAGGTTTGGGTAGTGGCGTGTCGTAAAGGGGCCTTGGATCACCGTTTCCTCCCCTGAGACGGCGTTTCCTTTCTTATCTGCCCGGCGGGAGCGGACCCGTACGAAGCCCGCCCCTCGCGCAGCACCTTGGCGCAGTAGGAATTGAGGCTCACTCCCTCGCGCAAGGCATGGATCGCCAGTTCCCGGTGCAGTTCCTTGCCGACCCGCACCACGAATTTCCCGGAGTAATCCTTGTCGGCCGTCGGTGGCGGGAGCGGAGTGCCGTCCTGCTCGTGAATGGCGACCCATTCCTCGACGGCTTGGCATAGCTCCGCATACACCGCGGCCTCGTCGTCGCCATGGACACCGCCCAGCATCAGACCAGGACAGGCGCCGACGTAGCAGCCGTTCTCATCGGACCATTCCACAATTTTCAGGTATCGGTCGCTCGGCTTCATGACCGCGCCTCCCGCAGAGCCTTGGCCGTATCGCGCTCCTGGTACGGCTTGGCGTCGTCACCCATTCCACCGCTGATCGTGATCCGCACGCCGCGCGGGTGGAGGTAGTTCCGGTGACTGCCCTTGCCGCCGCGATTCACGAACCCGACCCGCTCCAGATCGCGGACCAACTCTCTGACTTTTCGAGGCATATAGTACTACCTTGATACTATGTCGTCAATGGCCGGTCGAGCCTGGAAAAGTGGGCTGGCTCGCCGCTTCAGCCCCGGCGGAAACCCATGCCTCGAACTGCCGATAGGCTGCCAGGACCTGCGGTAACTGGTTCGGACCGTCGGCGCCTGTGGACGTGATGCCCACGGCATCCGGCGCGGCGGTGAACACGGGGTAGTCGAATATCTCGCGTACCTCGCGCCAGAGAGCCTCATTGTGGAGGCGGTCAACCTTCCGCAAGGCGATGCGGAGTTCGCGCGTGAGCGCATCGGCCTTCTGGCCCGCTTCGTCCGTCCACCCGTCCTCAAATTGCTTCCTGAGTTCGCGGGCGCGCTTCTTGTCGGTCGGCTCACCAACCCAGCGGGGTTTCCCAGCCGAGGTCATGCCAATGCCGCGGGGGTATTTCGGCGGTTCGGTTTGCTTCCATTCCGGCAGTTGGCGGGCCAGGCCGACAGCGGCGGCCTCGCGCATGAGGGCGGCCAGAGCCGGCGTGTCGCCAGAGGCTATGCGCCGCCCGTAGTCGGCGCACAGGCGCGTCCGTTCCGCGTTAAACGTGGCATCATGCTTCACGTGCGCCTTCCGCCAGGCATCCTCCCACGTGGAAGCCTCGGCGGGCGTGAACTTCCGCAGGAAGACCAGCGATGCCTTCACGGTGGCTTCGGCCGAGACAAAGGTTTCCTCCGGCAAACTGACAACGGCCAGAAGACGGGCTTTGCCTTCCGCCCAGCGGCGCAGCCAGGCGAGCGACGGGTTATTGAGATTACCGTCAGGCAGAACAATGCCCATGCGACCGCCGGGGCGCAGGAGCTGGATGCACCGCTCCAGAAAGAGGAGTTCGGTCGGGCGGTTGGGCTTGTCCTTGCCGATCTCGTAGGCTTCAAGGATGGGATCCTTGTCCGCCGCGTGCTTGAGGGTTTGGCGGTGACTCTCCTCCCATGCCTCGGCGTAGCGGGAGCGGCACCGCTCCACATAGGCGCGGTCATTGGGCACCCGCGTTTCCTCGGTGCTGCCAAACTTCTGATCTTCGCCCACGTTCTGGCCGAACGGGGGATTCGTGAGCACCACGTTGAATCGGCCGGCGAAGACACCGTTGATGTCCACGAGTCCGTCGTGATAGTGGATGCCGCCGTGCCCGTCGCCATGCATGATCATGTTCATCTTGGCGGTGCGGGCGGCGCGGGGTTCGGCATCGGTGCCGAAGATGCGGTCACGGGCAAGGGTTCGAATGCGGGACGGCGGGTCCGTCTGCTCCGGATCGAGGTCACGATTAAGCCTGGCGAAAGCCTCGTCGATCCGGCGAACTTCCTCATCTTCCTTCAGTTGTTTGGCCTCGATCGCGGCGCGGGCGGCGTCCTTCTTTGCCTGAATGTCATCGATGATAACCTGGCGCATGTGTTCAAATGTGCGGATGAGGAAACCGCCGGATCCCGCGGCGGGGTCGCAGACAAGCTCCCCTTCCCGGGGATTCAGAAGATCCACCATGAAATCCACGATGGGGCGTGGGGTGAAGAACTGGCCGAGTTCGCCACGGAACGTATCGCCAAGAAACTTCTCGAAAGCCAAACCCTTCACATCGTCGCCGGTGGCGGAAAGATTGAACGGCGTGAGTTCGTTAACCAGGCGGCGAAAGGTCTCTTCCGAAATGTCCAGTTTGTCGCTGCCTTGGCAAAGATCTCGTCGGCTTCGTAGTGTTGGGTGGTCTGGTCAAAAAGTTGCTCGTGTACCGGTTTGTCCGTGGGCAGGCGCACGGCATTTCGTTTATCCAGGAAATCCGTGGTGAACGTACCCCACTTGCCGGTGCGCTCGATGTACATCTTGATGAACAGCACTTTCGAGATGGCGTCAAAGGCGCGGCCTGGCTCCATCTTGTGGACGTCCCGCAGGATGCTGTGACATTTGAACAGAAGATCCTGGAACTCCTTGCGACTGAAGGCACGGGTGCTGTTCTTGATGGCTTCAATCCGTTTTGCGTCGCCCCAGTCGGCGGCCTTTGGGAGGTCATTGATCTGAACAGCCTCGCCGGGTGTGCCGGGCACAAGCCTGAACACGGCCGTTTGCCGCTGATTGTGGGTTACGAATAGTTCACAGCCGACAGCGCGGGCGTAACTCTCCCCCTGGTAGTAGTCGCGGGGATGGATGTCCACGGTCTCCGCTTTACACTCCACAACGATCAGGGGGCTTTTGCCCTCCGCCTTCGCTTGGGATGACGGGTAAATAACGATGTCGGCCTTGGGACTGCGGCGACCGTGTTGCGTCTTCTTCTCCTGCGCCATCTGTTCCAACGCGTAGCCATAATGGTGATGGAGATGAAGGATAAACTCCTGGCGGACCCGCTCTTCCGGGGTTGCCTTGAACCAACGCTCCTTGAGCGGGCAGAAGACCTCGTTGCCCCGGATATGGATCTGATCGGCTTTGGCGTAGGGTTGTGGGTCCGTCTTCTTCCTGGCCATAAGGTCTCCTTCTATTCTCTCTCCAGGTCCCTTAGCCGCCCCTCGTCGGAGTAACTGTAGTGTTCAGATTCGCCGACAATAACATGGTCAAGCAGGACCAGTTGCACCAACTTGCAGGCATTCAGCAAATCGCGCGTGGTGGCGTCGTCGCCCGCGGACGGCTCCGGAATACCGGACGGGTGGTTATGAACCAGCACCACGGCGGCGGCGGAGAGATGCAACGCCGCCTCAATGACACGGCGGACATAAACTGTGGCCTAGGTGGGTGTGCCCTCCGTGATATCCTTCTCGCCCAAGATCTTGTTCTGTCCGTTCAGGAAGACGGCGATGACGGTTTCCTGACGCAGCCCGGAAAAAGCCGGCCGGAAACGGTCGGCAATGGACTGTGACGAGAGGACGGAGGTGGCGTTGAGTTTCCGTGTGCAGGCCCGTTTTCCCAGTTCAAAAGCCGCCTTGATCTGGGCGACCTTGGCGTCGCTGAGGCCGGGGGCGGCGAGAAGATCCTGTATCATGGCGCGGTCGAGGCCCTTGAGGCCATTGAAATCAGTCAGCAGGGCATGGGCAAGCGCCTGGGCGCTCTGGCCCGGCTCCCCTTTCTTGAACGTCCCGCGCCCCACACGCAGGATGACCGCCAGCAGATTGGCGTCAGTCTGCTTCTCCGCCCCCTCGGCAAGCAACTTCTCGCGGGGACGTTCCCCTTTCGGCCATGTCTTGATGCGGTCGGATCGCATGGCGGGGATAAGTAGCACAAGTGGCCCGAACGCTTCCACCTCTTTCGTGGAACAAACGGCCACGGCATGCGTATGCCACCATCCCCCGCAAGGGGGCCACAACAGCCCCCGTCTTCCGCCTTTTCTACTTGATGCTGGCGTGGTAGCTCTGCAGCGAGCGGACATCCGCCTTGCCGTTGCAAGCTGCCGCAATACCCTTGGCTGCCGCCGCGGCCGCCGCCAGGGTCGTGAAATACGGCACCTTGTACTTGATCGCCGCCTTGCGGATGTAGGAGTCATCCGTCATCCCCAGCTTGCCGGCAGGCGTATTGATCACAGCGTGGATCTCGCGGTTGAGGATCGCATCGGCGATGTTCGGCCGCCCTTCATGCTGCTTGTTGACCCGTTCGCAGGCAATGCCGTTCCGGCCCAGGAACTTGCAGGTGCCTTCCGTGGCCCGGATCTTGAATCCCAGCGCCGCGAACGCCTTGCCCACCTCCACCACCGCGCCGGTCTTCTCCACGGTGCTGATCAGCACCGTGCCCGACATCGGCAGGCGGTTGTTGGCCGCCTCCTGGGCCTTCAGGAAGGCCGTGCCGAAATCCTGCGCCAGCCCCAGCGCCTCGCCGGTGGACCGCATTTCCGGCCCCAGCACGGGATCCACTTCGGGGAACTTGTCGAACGGGAAGACGGATTCCTTCACCCCGTAATGGCGCATTCGCGCCGCGTGCTTCAGCCCCAGCGAAGCCAGCGGGGCGCCGAGCATCAGGCGCGTCGCGGCTCCGGCCATCTGGAGGGCGCACACCTTCGACACCAGCGGCACCGTCCGCGAGGCCCTCGGGTTGGCTTCCAGCACATACACCTTCCCCTTCTCGATCGCGTACTGCATGTTCATCAGCCCCACGACCTTGAGCTCGCGGGCGATCCGGCGGGTGTATTCCTCGATCGTGGCCAGGTTCTCCTTGGCAATATTCACCGGCGGAATCACGCAGGCGGAATCCCCGGAATGAATGCCGGCCTGCTCGATGTGCTCCATGACCGCCGGAATGAATACCTCCCGCCCGTCCGCCAGCGCGTCCGCCTCGCACTCCAGGGCGTCCACCAGGAAACGATCGATCAGCAGGGGCCGCTCGGGCGTCACCCCCACCGCCTTGGCCACATATTCCCTCAACATCGTGTCATCATGGATGACTTCCATGCCCCGCCCGCCCAGCACGAACGACGGGCGCACCATGACGGGATAGCCGATGCCGCGGGCCACGGCCAGCGCCTCTTCCACGTTCGCCGCCATGCCGGACTCCGGCATCGGGACATCCAGCCGCTGCATCATCTGCCGGAAGAGATCCCGGTCCTCGGCAATCTCGATGGTCTCGATGCTGGAACCGAGAATACGGACCCCGGCCGCCGCCAGATCCGCCGCCAGATTCAGCGGGGTCTGCCCGCCGAACTGGACGATCACGCCCGCGGGATTCTCCTTGGCATAGATCGCCAGCACATCCTCCGCGGTCAGCGGCTCGAAATACAGTTTGTCGGAGGTATCGTAGTCGGTGGACACCGTTTCCGGGTTGCAGTTGACCATGATGGTCTCGTAACCCTGGTCCCGCAGGGCGAACGCGGCATGCACGCAGCAGTAGTCGAATTCAATCCCCTGCCCGATCCGGTTCGGACCGCCGCCGAGAATCATGACCTTCTTCGGATTCGCGGTGGCTGTCGTGGTATCGGGCGCGTTGTAGCTGGAGTAATAGTAGGCGGCATTTTCCACGCCGCTGACCGGCACCGCATGCCAGCCTTCCGCCATCCCGAGGGCGATGCGCCGCTCCCGGATCTGCTTCTCCGGAATCCCCAGCAGTTTGGCCAGGTACTTATCCGCGAACCCGTCCTTCTTGGCCTGCACCAGAAGATCGTCCGGCGGCAGCTTGCCCTTGTGCTTGAGGAGGCGCTCCTCCAGTTCCACGAGTTCCTTCATCTGCTGGATGAACCACGCCTTGATGTGCGTCAGGGCGAACAGTTTCTCCACCGGGGCGCCCTTGCGCAGCGCCTCGTACATGATCCACTGCCGCTCGCTGGACGGCTCGGCCAGCATGCCCAGCAGTTCCTCCAGCGACCGGCTGTTGAAATCCTTGGCGAACCCGAGGCCATGCCGGCCGTTCTCCAGGGACCGGATGGCCTTCTGGAAGGCCTCCTTGTAGGTCTTGCCGATGCTCATGACCTCGCCCACGGCCTTCATCTGGGTCCCCAGCTTGTCCTGCACGCCCTTGAACTTCTCGAACGCCCAGCGGGAGAACTTGACCACCACGTAATCGCCCGACGGCGTGTACTTGTCCAGCGTGCCCTCGCGCCAGTAGGGAATCTCGTCGAGGCTCATGCCGCTGGCCAGCTTGGCCGAGACGAGGGCGATCGGAAATCCCGTGGCCTTCGAGGCCAGCGCGGAGGAGCGCGACGTGCGGGGATTGATCTCGATGATCACGATCCGCCCGTCCTTCGGATTGTGCGCGAACTGGACGTTGGTCCCGCCGATGACGCCGATGGACTCCACGATCTTGTACGCCTGTTCCTGCAGTCGCTTCTGGACCGCCTCGCTGATGGTCAGCATGGGCGCCGTGCAGTAGGAATCGCCCGTATGCACCCCCATCGCATCCACGTTCTCGATGAAGCACACCGTGATCAGGCGGCCCTTGTGGTCGCGAACGACTTCCAATTCAAGCTCTTCCCAACCCAGGACCGATTCCTCCACCAGGATCTGGCCGATCATCGAGGCCTGGATACCCCGCGCCGCTACTGTCCGCAATTCCTCCACGTTATACACCAGCCCGCCGCCGGTCCCGCCCATGGTGTAGGCCGGACGGATCACCACCGGATAGCCCAGGTCGGCCGCGATCTTCTCCGCCTCCTCGACGGTGTAAGCCAGCTCGCTCTTGGGCATATCGATGCCCAACTCCTTCATGGCCTCCTTGAACACCAGGCGATCTTCCCCGCGCTCGATGGCGCCCAGGTTCACGCCGATCACCTTGACGCCATACTTTTCGAGCACGCCCGCCTTGTTCAGTTCGGAGGAAAGATTCAACCCCATCTGTCCGCCAAGGTTGGGCAGGAGCGCATCCGGACGTTCCTTTTCGATGATCTGCGTCAGGCGCTCGATGTTCAGCGGCTCGATATAGGTCACATCCGCCATGCCCGGATCCGTCATGATCGTGGCGGGATTGGAGTTCACCAGCACAATCTCGTACCCGCAGGCCCGGAGCGCCTTGCACGCCTGGGTTCCGGAGTAATCGAATTCGCAAGCCTGCCCGATGACAATGGGGCCCGAACCTACGATCATGACCTTCCTGATATCATCCCGTCGAGGCATGGCACGTCTCTCCTTGTTGATTGCATGCATGAAAGCGCCGGGATCGCCGGCACAAAGTGGGAACGAATGGTAGCGGCATACGGACCGCTTGGCAAGAACGCACGACAGAACGCGCACGGGTAATGATGCGGCATTATTGCCGTTTCCTGCCTGCGCCGGAAAGACTTCTAACGGCAATACGGCTGATATACGCCATGCGGGATGGCAGAACGGCAGTGACAATGCGGCAATGGCGGCAGGCCGCAGTCCCTATGCGCCCAGCTTGGACAGGCGCTGCCGCAATGCGGCGGTCCGTCTTTCGGCGGCGTCGATCTCACCCCTGTAGTCGGCAACGATGTCCGCGAACAGGGCCTTCAGCTCGGCGATCCTGCGTTCCAGTTCCGAGATCTTCCGGTTCACGGTGACGCTTTCGATCGCCCGCTGGCCCGCTATTTCGTGCAATGCCTTTTCCGCTTCAATGGCCCGGTGTTCGGACTCGGTGATGCGGCTCCTGGCCTGGCCGAGCTGTTCCCGGAGTCCCTGCAGTTCCGCCTTCAGGGCTTGCGTTTCTCCGGAGGACGGCGCCGGGGCCATGGGGCGGAAGGGAATGGGGCCTGTGGGCGGCTTGGGTGCCGCCGGGGCTGGCGCAGGGGTCGGCGCCGGCGCCGCGGCAGGGACCGGAGCGCCCAACCCTGGAGGCGCCGCGGCCGGTTTGCTCTCCGCCGCGGTCACGGGCGGAGGCATTGGAGTGGAAGCCGTCTTGGGAGCCACTGGCGGGGCGGCAGGCGGAACGGCGACCGATGGGGATTCATCGCCCACGAGGATAATGCCGCCGCATTGCTTGCAGCGGATCTTCTTCCCCATGAAGGCCTGCAGTACTTTCGTCTGCCACTGACAGGCGGGGCACTTGACGGGCAGGGTGGCCCCACCCTGTTCACCGGCGGGGCCAAGGACAATGGGTGTGGCCGGCACCTTCGCGGCCGGCTTTGTCTCTTCCGAAGCCACGGGTGCGGTGGCGACGGGTTTGCTCTCCGTCTTG
>CAYWKN010000072.1:0-10649 GCA_964458765.1 uncultured Verrucomicrobiota bacterium | reverse complement strand
ACCTCCCCCTGCGCCGGATTCGCCTCCGCCAGCCTTCTCGATCCCGCCGCCCTGGGCGAAGCCGTTCGCCGGTTCCGCCCGGAAGCCTGCCTTCATCTCGCGGCCGTCGCCTTTGTGCCCGCCGCCGACTCCGATCCCGCCGGCATCATCGCCACAAACATCCTGGGCACCACCCATCTCCTCGAAGCCTTCCGGAACGCCGCACCCGGCGCCCGCATCCTGATCGTCTCCACTTCCCAGGTCTACGGCCACCGCCCGCGCACCGGACCGGTCACCGAGGACACGCCCCTGACCCCGGATACCCTCTACGGCATCACCAAGGCGGCGGCAGACGATATCGCCCGCTTCTACGCCCGCCAGTACAACATGCCCGTCATGGTCGCTCGACCCTGCAACCACGTCGGACCGGGCCAGTCACCCCGCTTCGTGGCGCCCGCCTTCGCCCGCCAGGTGCAGGCCATCCGCAGGGGCGGCGAAAACACCATCAAGGTCGGCAACCTGGAAAGCCGCCGCGATTTCACCGACGTCCGCGACGTGGCCCGGGCCTACCGCCTGCTGCTGGAACGGGGCGAAAGCGGCGTCGCCTACAATATCGCCTCCGGCCGCGACTACACCGTCGGAACCATCCTGGACCTGTTGTGCCAACAGGCAGGCATCGCACCGCGGATTGTGCAGGACCCCGCCTTGTACCGGCCCGACAGCAGCTTCACCCGGCTCGATACCCGCCGCCTCGTCTCCACCACAGGCTGGGCCCCCCTGTATGAGATCCACCGGACCTTGTCCGACATCCTGGAGGAAGCATGAAATCCCTCAAGCAGGTCGGCAGCACCGTCGCGCGTCTCGCCATCGCGGTCATCGTCATGACGTGGCTGCTTCGCAAGATGGGCATCACCACCCTGGGACAGACCCTGCGGGACTGCGCCGGACAGTGGTACTGGCTCGCCGCCGCCCTGGCCCTTGTGCTGGTCCCCCTCCTGCTCTGCATGATCCGCTGGAAACTGATCCTCGATGCCCAGGGCATGCGGCTCTCCTGGCTCCGGACAAACAACATCTTCTTCATCGGACTGTTCTTCAACGCCTTCATGATCGGGCCGACCGGCGGCGATATCATCAAGGCCTATCTGACCGCGAGGGAAACCCATCACAAGAAAACCGAGGCGGTCACCAGCATTTTCATAGACCGCATCATCGGCATGCTGATGCTGGCCGTCATGGCCGCCCTGGTGATTCTCCTGCGCTGGGACTTCTTCCTGGGCCATGCCGAGACACGCCGGGTGGCCTGGCCCATGCTCGTCATCTGCGCCGTGATCATCGGGGGCGGCGTCCTGGCCTTCAGCGTGCACCTGTTCGAAGCCATTCCCGCCTTGCGGCGCCTGACCACCCACCGGCTGATCGGCAAGGCGGCGGCCATGGTGGAAAAGGTGTACAACGCCTTCTACGTCTGCCGCCGGCATCCGCGCCTGCTCGCCCAGATCGCCCTCTACTCGCTGGTGCTGCAGACGCTGTTCGTCGTGGTGACCGCCTTTGTCGGGAACGCCCTGGGCCTGCGCGTCCGGTTCGTGGACTACTTCACCTTCTACCCGATCATCGCCATGATTGGCGCCATCCCCGTCACGCCCGGCGGTCTCGGACTTCGCGAGGGCGCCGCGGTCCACCTGTGGTCGGTTCTCTCGGTGTCGGCCGACAAGGCCTTTCTCCTGGCCTTCCTGCCCTACCTGTTCCTCACGGCCTGGGGCATTCCCGGCGGCATCCTGTTCCTCTTCCACCGCTCCGCCAATCCAATGCCCTCCGACGAAGAACTTTCCAGGGAAACGGAATAGGCCCCCACGGAATCAGACCTTTTCCCGACAGGATACACGATTCTGCATTATATCTTTGTCGCGAGCTTTGTCGCGAGCCTTGTCGACCCGCCTTCGCGCAAGCGCTACGGCTCGGCACGCAAAGTTACCGACAAAGCTTTTGGGTTGCGGGCGGTAGCCCGCACTTACGCAGTTTCCGATCCGGAGCCCGCCAGCCGCTGGACGAGTTTCCGCGCAAATGCCGGGATTCCGGGATCCCGAGCCCCCATGCAAAGCACGACATCCCCCGCCTCCACCGTACCCAGCATGGCCTCCATCAACCCTTCATATTCCGCGATCCACTCCGCCCCGACCCCGGCCTGCCGCAACGCCTCCACAAATCCGTCGGAATCCGCCTGCCGCGCCGCCGTCCCGCCCGCATAGAAAACCGGCAGCACAAACAGGCGGTCTTCCGGACGGCAGACCTCCCGGAACATGGACACGAGTTCGCCGAACATCAGCGACAGCGGCTTGAATCCATGCGGACGCCAGAAGGCCACGACGCGACGGTGGCGGGCCGCCACGGCCCGCCAGGCGGCGGCAATCTTGGCGGGATTGTGGGCGTATTCATCCAATACCGTCACCCCGCCCGCCTCGCCCACCTTCTCCAAACGGCGCTGAATCCCGCGGAACCGGCTCAGCGCCCCGGCGATCTCCGGCAACCCGTATCCCATGCGCCGGCAGAGTTCGGCGGCCTGCATGGCATTCTCGGCATTGTGATCGCCCAGCAGCGGCAACTCGAACGCCACACCTCCGTAGCGAAAGTCCGTCCCCGTCCGGCTTGCCGTAACCTTCGCCGTCTTCCACCCGGCCCCGGCCTCCCATCCCAGCACACACTCCTTCTTCACCCTGGACCGGAATTGCTCGAACAAGGCCAGGGTCGTCGGCAGATCGAAATGATCCGCCGACGCATTGGTGATCAACGCCCACTCGGGATCGAAATTCAGCAGCGACCGGTCGCTCTCATCCGCCTCCAGCACGCACAGTCCCGACCGGCCAAGCCGCACATTCCCGATGCGATCGGCGTCCGCCCAGTTGACCAGCGACCCGCCGTTGACGACAAACGGATCGGCGCCCACCTGCTCCAGGATCCAGCCGACCATGCCGGTCACCGTTGTCTTGCCCGAGGTCCCGGCAATGGCCACTATCCGCTGACCCCGGGCCAGTTCGGCCAGCATCTCCGAGCGGTGCCGGATGGGAATGCCAAGGGACCGGGCCGCCGCCATGTCGGGATTGGATTCCTCAATGGCCGTGCTGACCACCACCGCGTCCGTATCCCGGGTGACGCCGGAGCCGTCCTGGCGATGGAACCGGATTCCGGCCTGTTTCAGTTTCCGGATCACCTCGATATCCTGCCCCTGGTCCTCGAACCGGTCGGAACCGCTGACCGTCCAGCCGCTCCCCTGCAACGCCTGGGCCAGGGCGTTCATCCCCACCCCCGCCACACCCACCAGATGACAAGCCGTCATATTCCCCACCCGCGTTCGCGCACACACATCCGGATCTTCCGCCATGGCTGATTCTTGCGTTCTCTGCCTGCTTCCCCCGCTGTTGGGTCCCATGTCCGGGATCATCTCCACTTGTGCGATAGGTGTAAACATGCAACACTCCGCGGTGATTTGCAACGAGGCAGTTAGGCCAAGGCACTTGTCAGGAACAAATACGCGAACGGGATGTGAAGATGTACGCGAATTGGGCATGAATGAGGCCGATACATGCCGAAAACTGGTGATTCCCGCCTTGCAGGCGGCGGGATGGGATCACGAACCAGCGCGTATCTGTGAACAGGTGACGTTCACGGATGGCCGGATTGTCGTTGTCGGGCACCAGGCCCGGCGGCGGCCCGGGAAGCGTGCGGATTTCGTTCTCCGGTATCGCGCTGATATGCCGCTGGCAACCGTCGAGGCGAAGCCGGACGGATCGCCGAAGTTGCTGGAGAAGAAGCCGTGAATGGCATGAAGACTGTCACAAAGCACTTTTTTGTTGACGAGTCTGGCGACGGCGTGCTTTTTGACCGGCGGGGGCGCCCCTTGATTCTGGCGGAAGGGCATCCTCAATTCTTTATGGTGGGCCTGCTCGATGTGGTTGATCCCCCCGCGCTACAACGCGACATGGACGCGTTGCGCAAACGCCTGATGGCCGATCCCTACTTTGCTGGTGTGCCTTCCATGAGGCCGAATGGGGGCAAGACGGCGCTGGTGTTTCATGCCAAGGACGATGTCGCGGAGGTGCGACGAGAGGTCTATGGTCTCCTGATCCAGCATGATCTTCGTTTCACGGCAGTGGTGAAACGAATGCGGACGGTGCTGGATTACGTGACCAGCCGGAACCAGGTCGATTCCACCTATCGCTATCATCCTGACGAGTTGTATGACTTGACGGTCCGGCGGCTATTCCGGCAGCGGCTCCACGTTCATGATGCCTATGACATCTGTTTTGCGCGCCGGAACAAATCAGACCGGACTCGAATACTGGCCGACACCCTGACCTCGGTACGGGATCGTTTCTGCGAGCAGCACAATCTGCCGGCGCAGTCCCAGGTACACGTGCGATCTGCGTTTCTTGGCGAAAATGCGGGGCTTCAGGCCGTGGATTATTTCCTGTGGGCCCTGCAACGGGCCTATGAACGGGGGGAAGACCGGTTTGTGCGCCTGGTTTGGAAGAAGATCGCCCTTGTGCAGGATATCGACGATATCCGCGAAAAACCGTATGGATGCTACTACACGGAAAAACGCCCCCTGACGGCGGAGGCGTTGAAATGAGTGGCGTCGGATATAGGGTTTCCTCGGCGCAAGGCCCGGAAACCACGCGGCATGGAGCCGAACTTCATCCGATCACCGCTAAACACTATCTCACGTTGCCGAAGTATGCGCAACCTGAAAATGCAGGCCGATTCAATGCAGGGTTGGCGCGATGAGTTCATGGCCAACAGTGAGGCTTGGGGAGGTTGTAGTTGCCGCATTTCGTAGTGAAATGCCGATCCCAGGGAAGACCTATCGTCAAATCGGGGTGCGACTTTGGGGCGAAGGGGCATACGAACGTGAGTGTGTAGACGGCAGTGGCACAAAGTACGGGGAACTGTTCCGCGTTGAGGCCAATGATATCATCGTGAACAAGATATGGGCACGGAACGGAAGTGTAGCTGTTGTGCCAGAAGATCTTGCCGGGTGTTACGGATCTGGCGAGTTCCCAATATTCACGCCAAGGACCAGCCGACTTGATAGTCGTTGGATGCATTGGTTGTCGAAGTCACCAGACTTTTGGACCCAGTGTGACGAGAAATCACGCGGCACAAGCGGGAAGAACCGCATCAAGCCTGAGCAGTTTCTTCGAGTCGAAATCCCCCTCCCGCCCCTCTCTGAACAGCGACGCATTGTGGCGCGGATCGAGGAATTGGCGGCGAATATCGCGGCGGCGCAACGCCTGCGGGCCGAGGCGCAGGAAGATGCGGAGGCACTGATGATTAGTCTCCACGTGCATCTTTCCGGCGAACGAACGCGCAAGTTGGGTGATGTATTGCGATTGGATGAGGATGTTGCGCGCATTTTGGCCACGGAGTCTTATCCACAGGTCGGGGTAAGAAGTTTTGGTGGCGGGCTATTCCCGAAGGGGGCTGTTGCAGGAACAGAAACGACATATCGTGGGTTCAATCGGCTTTATGCCGGGGCACTGGTTCTGAGCCAGGCCAAGGGATGGGAAGGTGCTCTCGCCATTTGCCCAGAAGAACTACAGGGATGGTATGTTTCTCCGGAGTACCGAACTTTCCGATGCAAGGAATCGGAAGCGATCCCGGCGTACCTCGCGCCCATAGTAAGGTCCGAGTGGTTCTGGAGCAGGCTTGGTAGTGCAACGCGGGGCGTTGGGGCGCGGCGCGAACGAACACGGCCCGAGGAATTCCTCAACGTGGAAATCCCCATGCCGTGTATTGAGAAGCAAGAAGTGGGCGTCCGAGTATTTGCTGACATGGCCCATGTTGTTCGGTTATGTGCGGAAACTACTCCGGAACTCGCTGCGCTCATGCCGGCTATATTGGACCGGGCTTTCAAGGGAGAACTATGAACGAGATACAGGATGAAGGACGTCGGACGACGTTGGACCCAAAGGAGTCCAAGGCGGATGTACAGGACGGGACGCCTTTCGATCTGGTCGAGTCGCTCAAGGCATCGGCAAACGAGGCCGGGCTGAAACCGGATGAGTTGTTCCTGAGTATCCTCTTCGATCCCGACGGGGGTATCGGCGCGGGGGATCGCCGGAATCTTCTTCTGGGGGACGGAACACGAATTGTCGAGTGGAGGGTGGAATCGCTGCGGTCACTCTTTCGCGGACTGCGGCAACCGCCACAGGAAAGCGAAATGTCCCGTTATCCAAGCGCATACGTCCCCTTCTTTTACCGCGTGGAGTACAACGTCTTCCGGTTCTGCCGGACAGCCGGGATGAATCCCACCGACAACGAGTTCCTGGAGATCTACTCGGAAATGCGACGCCGCCCGGACGGCAAGAGTCTCGGACCGTTGCACGACACGGTCTGGCAGAGCACGGCCCTGGTTCTGGGCTTGAGACCCTGGAGCGAGGCGGAATACCTCTCGGTCTTCGGGCAGTTGGTCCGCTCAACCCGCCGGTTCAAGATGGGCGCCTCTTCACGGTTTTACATTTCATATGTCCGCTACATGATGAACCGGTAACCTTGCTTTCCGTCGGCGGGAACAACCGATCGCCCCGCTATCACACTCCGCGCCCCAGAAGGTGCTGGCCGCCGTCCACAAACAACACCTGACCCGTCACGGCATCCATCTCCAACAGGGAAACCACGGCCCCGGCCACATCCGCGGGCGAAATCTTCCGTTCCAGCGGAATCCGCCCGGCCCGGTCGTGCAAGTACGCCTCCCCCTTCCCCGGAGGAGGCAGAACCGGCCCGGGCGCCACGGCGTTCACCCGGATACGCGGCGCCAGCGCCAACGCCGCCTCCACCGAAAAAGCCGCCAGCGCCTTCTTGCTGACACTGTAGACCGGACAGTCCGGGTCCTGGGTCGCAATCCGCCGATCCAGCAGGTTGACAACCGCCCCCCGCCGCACCCGCCGCGCGAATTCCCGCATCAGGAGAACCGGCACGAAACAATTCGTCCGGAATTCCTCCAGCAACCCCTCGCCAGTCATGCCTTCGAACGGCGCCTTGTGAAACACCGCCGCGTTGTTCACCAGGAAATCCAGCCGGCCCGCCTGGGTCAGCGCCGAACGGATCAATGCCGCGCAGGAGGCTTCGTCGCCCAGCGCCTGCTGCGCCACCTGCACCCGCACGCCCTGCCTCCGCAACCGGGTGGCCAGTTGTCCCGCCTCCTTCACCAACCGGCTGCAGTGAATCACCACATGGCACCCCTCCGCGGCCAGCGCTTCACAAATGGCTCTCCCGATCCGGACCGCGCCGCCCGTCACAAGAGCCGTCCTGCCCCTGAGTTTCATGCCTTGCCTCCCTGCGGTTCGTCTATGCGCCCAGACCCCGCATCCACCGGGCCAACTCCTTCTCCACGGACGCGGAGACGTCCGCCATGACCATCGCCACACTGGAACGGTCGGGCCGCAGCAACGCCCGGGCCACCTGCTGCACATCCGCCGGCGTCACCGCCTGGAGCGCCGCGATCGTGTCTTCCGGCGTAATCAGGCGTCCGTACGCCATGAAATGCTCCCCAATCCACATCATCTGGTTGCTCGTGCTTTCCAGTCCCATCCGGATCTGCCCCACCGCATAGTCCTTCGCCCTCCTCAACTCGGCGCGGCCGACCGGGGACCGCCGGACCCGGGCCAATTCCCTGACGATCAGGCGCACGGCGGGCACAAGGCGATCCCGGTCCAGCCCCGCCGAGACCACCAGCGCCCCGGTATCGTGGAACACATGCGCGGCCGATTGGATGGAATAGGCCAGTCCGTGTTCCTCGCGCACCACCTGGAACAACCGTGAACTCATGTTCTCGCCGAGAATCACATTCAGCAGCTTGAGGGCATACCGCCGCGAATCATGGCGCCCGAAGCCGCGGAATCCGATGGCGGCGTGCGCCTGTTCCACATCCTTGGACACAAGTTGCATCCGGCCCTGGGCCACAGCCGGGGTCACCGGCAGGAAACGGCGCGCCGCTCCGCCCCGCTCCCCGCCCAGCAGGGCCTGCGCGCATTCCACGCAGGACTCGTGGTCAACCTTGCCCGCGAACGCCAGCACCGTGCCGCGCGTTGTGTAATGCCGCTTCTTGAAGGCCAGCAATTCCCGCCGCCCCAGGCCCTTCAGGGTACCCTCATCGCCGGTCAACGGCCGCCCGAGCGGATGATTCCGCCACAACAACTGCCCCAGCATTTCCTCCACCTGGTGATGCGGCTGGTCCCGGTACATGAGGATTTCCTCGAGCACCACGTCGCGCTCCTTCTTCACATCCCCCGGCGCGAACCGGGCATGCGCGTACATGTCGGCCAGCACGTCCATGGCCTCCCAGCAATGTTCCGCCGAAACCCGCGCGAAATAGCAGGTGCTTTCCTCCTGCGTGAAGGCGTTGATATCCCCGCCGCGCCCCTCGATCGCCCGCGAAATATCGCGGGCGCTACGCCGCTTCGTCCCCTTGAACAACAGATGCTCGATGAAGTGGCTCGCGCCGGACTGGGATCCCGCCTCGTGCCGCCCGCCGGCGCCAATCCAGATCCCGAGGGAAACACTTTCCACGTGCGGCATCGCCGCCGTGACCACCCGCAGGCCGTTCGACAGCCTGGAACAACGAACCTGCATCATTCCGCCACGTCCTTCCCGTTCGCCATCCGCTTCAGTTCCGGCAAGGCCACCGCACCCTCGTACAGGGCCTTGCCAATGATCACTCCCCGCAGATTGCCCAGTTGAAGCGCCCGCAGGTTCGCCACATCACCGGCCCGGGAAATCCCGCCCGAGGCAATGACGTCACAGGATACCGCTTGGCAGAGATCGCGCACACCTTCGAGATTGGGCCCCGTCAGCATGCCGTCGGTCGCGGTGTCGGTATAAATCAGCGCGCGAATGCCGGCCGCGGAAACTTGTCGCGCCAGATCCACCGCCCGGACGTTGGTGGTTTCGACCCATCCCTTGACCTGCACCTTCCCGTTGCGCGCGTCAATCCCCACCGCCAGGGATCCGCCATACCGGCCGGCCAGCGACTGCAGCGCCTCCGGATTCTCGCAGGCACGGGTTCCCAGGATCACACGCCGCACCCCCGTATCCAGCACCCGCCGGATGTCGTCATCCGTCCGGATCCCGCCCCCCACCTCGACGGGGATCCCCGCCGCCGTCACAATGGCGGCAATCTCGCGCAAATGCACGGGATGCCCGGTGAAGGCGCCGTCCAGATCCACCACGTGCAGCCAGTCGCCGCCTTCCTGTGCCCAGCGCCGCGCCATCGCCGCCGGCTCGCTGGAATACACACTCACAGCATCGGCACGCCCCTGACGCAACCGCACACACTGGCCGCCCTTCAGATCAATCGCCGGATAGATATCCACATCAACCCCTTTCCCGGAACCCCCTCCCGCTGCCCGCAATCCGCCCGTCGAGCGGAGGCATCCCACGGAACGGCGGCCATGATAGCGCACCACAGCGGTTATTCGAGCTAAAAACCCCGGAACACGTGGGTGGGATGCACGGTGGCTGTTTCGAAATGGTGTTCGCGCGTGATACCGGTCAGCAGCAGTCCGGAGCGGTATCCGAAGCCGTTCGCGCCGCGGATGTCCGACGCCAGGGAATCGCCCAGCATCAGGACCCGGTTCCGGGCAATGGCCCGCCCCACCCGCCGCTCCATCGCGCGGTGGTTATGCTCGTAGATCGGCAGATAGGGCTTCCCCAGATACACCGGATCCAGCTTGACGCCGTTCACAGCCGCCACCCGCTGGATGAACCGCGCCACACCGCCGGCCGCAATGTGAATCGTCCCGCCGCGGGACGGATAGTATTCATCGGGATTCGGCGCCACGAATGGCTGCGCCGGGTGGCGCAGCAGATGGTTCAGTACCCCGTTGATCACCGGCTCCCAGTCGTAATGGTCCTCCCCGACAATGACCCCCTGGCATTCCGGCAACCGCCCGATCTCCCGCGTCACGCGCAGGCCCGCTGGTTCCACCCCACAGGGTTTGCCCGTGTCGCCGACAACAAAGAACAACTCCCCGCCGACCCCCCGCTCCTGCACGAACTCCGACAGCCCTCCCAGGCAGTTGGTGATTTCCCGCGGGGTGATATCAAAACCATACCGGGCCAGACCGGCCGCCTTCTCCTCCACGGAATGATTGCCGTCGTTCGTCAGGAGTCCGAAAGGAAAATCCAGCTTCCGCAGTTCCCGTATGAATGCCAGACTGCCGGGTACTTCCAGGCCGCCGCCGACCAGAACCCCATCCACATCAAACACCAGCGCATCCAGCCCCTCGCGATGTTTGCGGAACCAGGATGTAAAGGATTCATGAATCTGCACGCCTGCTCCTCCAATACCCCGCCACCCCCGCCTGCCGGCAGGGTGGCTGGACGCAGGGCTTACTACCAAAAAGTGACACCCCTTGGCCAGTAGGGACCTTGATCCCAACCAGCCAAGGGGTCGCGGCTGGAGAGTTTACAGGGCGCTTCCCGCACCCACCCTCGCTCTGAATATATGATCGCACATTTTCCGGAAAACGGTTGTCAAGAGTCCGTCAAAAGAACACCGGCCGGGAATTAGACATCCTGTGGAATTACAGTTGACGGGCATGTAGGAAGATGCTTCTAGTGGACGGCCATCGGGGACGTATCTTCACAATTCACATTCTTTGGCGATGGCCTTCATTGCT
>CAYWKN010000071.1:4896-10738 GCA_964458765.1 uncultured Verrucomicrobiota bacterium | reverse complement strand
GCCAGTTGCTCGGGCGAGAAGTCGTAAATCTTGCGGGTAACCTTGCGATATACGCCGCGTGCGTCCAGCATCAGGACGTTGCCCTTCTGATTCAGGGCAACGTCGCCCTCACCCCGGCCCTCTCCCACGGGGAGAGGGAGAGCCAACGCGACGGCCTCCAGGTTTTCTTTCGGGTTCGCCAGCAAGTCTTCGTTCCTTATGCGAATCACCTTGACGCCTTGTGAGACAATATAGGCGTCTCGTTTGTGATCCTTCTGGGTTCTCCCGTCGTGGATTGGGCCGTCGAGTTCGACAGCCAAGTGGCGCTCATCGCAGTAGAAGTCGAGGACATAGTCCCCAAACTGGTGTTGCCGGCGAAACTTCAGCCCCAGAAACCGCCGATCTCTCACCAGTTCCCAGAACACGTCTTCAGCGGGAGTCTGCGTCTGTCGCAGTTCCCGTGCGCGTGCCACCAGCCCAGCGAAATCGTAGCCTCCCCTGTAATGGGCGCTTTTCCCAATCCCCTCTCCCTTTGGGAGAGGGGGCAGGGGTGAGGGTTGAGACGGGGGCGGTTTGTTCTTGTCGAAGAACCACAACTCACAAGGTACCGTTCGCGTATAGAAGAAGTTCGCGCGGATGGCAATCATCACATCAACCGCCCCCGTCTCAATGATCTTACGGCGCACATCCTTCTCGCCGTGCCCGGCGCTGGACGCCTGGGACGACATCACAAAGCCGGCCCGGCCCTGGGGATTCAGGTAGCTCCAGAAGTAGGAAATCCAGAGGTAGTTGCCGTTGCCGACCTTCTTGGCCTTGTTCACGCCCGGCAGTCCGAACGGCAGACGCACGTCATCCTTGACCCGTTCCGCGTCCACCATATCCACGTTGAACGGCGGGTTGGCCATGACCCGGTCGCATTTGCCGTAGAGGGTGTGAACGTCCTCGTAGAAGGTGTTGGCTTCCCGGACATCGCCTTGCAGGCCGTGAACCGCCAGGTTCATCTTGGCCAGGTTGATCGTGGTCCTCGTCTTCTCCTGGCCGTAGAACGTGAGCTTGTGGGCCGCATCCAACCCCATACGTTCCACGAAGTGGCTGGACTGGACAAACATGCCGCCGGAGCCGGTGGCGGGATCGAGGATGATGGTTCCGGCCCTGGGGTTGTAGGGTTGGCCGATGCCGGGCTCGATCACGTTGACAATCATTTGTACCAGGGACGGGGGTGTGAAGAACTCGCCGTTGTCCTGGGCGCCCTGGATGGCGAACTCCATCAGGAAATACTCGTATATCCGGCCGAACACATCGCCACCGGCCGTCTTGAGCGCCTCCCGGTTGAAAATCTTGAGCAGATCCTCCAGCACAGTCCGCTCAAAAATGCCGTACTCCTTGGGCAGTACCCCCTGCAGCGGATCGAAGGATTCCTCGATGGCCTTCATGGCGGCAATGAGGGCGTCGCCCAGGTTCCGGTCCTTGGGAAGGTTCAGGATATGATCGTACCGGGCAATCTCGGGCAGCCAAAGGGCGCGGCGCTTGACGTAATCCGCCGCAACCAGCGGGCGTTTGGGCATACGGCCGGCCGCCTGGTCGGCTTCGATTTGCCGCGTGGCGGCCCCGAACCGGTTCGCGGCATGGCGCAGGAAGATCACGCCCAGCACGGGCATGCAATACTCGCTGGAGGTCAGTTTTGAATTGGCCCGGAGTTGGTCCGCCGCCTCCCAAAGGTCCTTCTCCAGCTTTTCTATGTCGCCCAACGGGCTATCAGCGATCACGGTTGAACTCCAAGGATGCCATGGTCGTCATTACTGCGGGAATTGCCGACATCGCTTTGCCCAAGACCGGCCCGCCGACCAATGTATTCGGTTTCGAGACCGTTGGCCGGAGGCACGCTCCGTATGTGGACGACATTCGCACCTGTACGATTGAACCGGACGCCTTGCAAGGGACTCTTGCTGTTGCCGCGCACACCGCCATCTGGTACATTTCGAGTGTGATGAAAGTAGATCGCGAGACCTTGCAGGTGGAGAGATTGCACGGGGATGCCGACGCATCCGACCGTGCCTATTGGAGTGCGCGTTCGCCCCTGGAACGGCTTCGCGCCGTACAAAGTGACCGACAGGTGGCCTATGGTCGAGCAAGCGCTTCCCGACGACTTCAGAGAGTTCTTGAGGTTGCTGAACGACGCTGACGTGCGGTACCTTCTCATCGGCGGGTACGCCGTGGGATACCACGGCTAATGGTTGATGGTTGATGAGGAATGGCTTGCCATGCCGCAAGCGTGGGTGATGGGTTCACGGTTCAGCGGTTGGGGAGGGAGCGGGAAGGGAATGGGCGACCGGTGATCGGTGAGTGAGCCGGAAGGCATCCGGCAGGGCTTGAATTTCCCGCATCGCGAGGATAAATAGGGAACATGTCTTCCACAAACCATACGCCATGGATCCTTCGCGAGGATGGGTTGGGTTGGCAGGAGCAGGAACCGAGGACGGTTGGGCGGTTGCGGCCGTTGGGACCAAAGGCTGCCCTCCAGTGGAATAATTCCATGCTCAGGCTAAGCCCCTTGTGCGGGCGCTGGTTTCCCAAGGGCGTTTACCGGTTCAAGACATGGGATGAGGAGCAGATATGGACGCGTCAGCAAATCGCCCGGGCGATGAAGCACCTCAAGTAGGCTTGCCTGATCTGGTGACCTTGTGTCGCCTGTTGAACGAGGGTGGCATCCGGTACATCGTGTATGGTGGATTATCCTGCCTGCTTCACGGATACGAGCGCATGACTCGTGATGCCGATATCTATCTCGGGGAGTCGCGCGATAACGTTGCCCGTGCCTTGGAGGTCCTGAAACAGTGGGGTGAGGGATATGCCGCCGAATTGACGGTGGATGACATCTTTGAGAACGTTGTCGTCCGGATCTGCGATGCCTTCGTCCTGGATCTGGCATGCCGCGTGTGGAACCTGGACTGGGAGACGGCCTGGCGACGCCGGCGTATTCTGGAAATCGACGGTGTTGACATCCCCTTCTTGTGTCGCGAAGACCTGATGCGCAGCAAGCAGACCTATCGCGAGAGGGATCATGCCGATCTGGAAGTCCTGCAGGCCATGACGGGGCCGGAGCCCGGTCGTCTTGCCGGGTGACGATTTGGAGGCAGTCAAGACCGAATGCCGGCTTTGTGCGGGACTGTTCAGGCAGTGTCGGACCGCCCCCGGCGGCTTGCATCGGGCGGAGGGCGGATGTATGGTGGCCGGGTGTTAACCAAACCCTAACAGCGGAGCAGTGAATATGAAGCGTATCTGGATGGCGCTGGCGGCGGTGTGCGTGACGGCGGCAATGGCGGCCGGGGCCGAGGAGAACCTGGCCGCGCGGCGCGCCCTGGCGGAAGAACTGATGACCCTCACCAAGGTGCCCGAGAACCTCGAGAAGTCGTTCGCTATGGTCAAGAAGATGCTCCCGAAACAAATGGAGCAAATGAGCCGCATGTCGGGCCAGACCAACATGCCCCCGGACGCGGTCAGCCAGACGGAAAAGATCATGGACATCGTGGCGGCGGAGATGAAATGGGAGAAGGTCAAGGACGACTACATCGACCTCTACGCCGGCACCTTGACGGAGAGCGAACTCAAGGCGGCGATCGCCTTCTACAAGACGCCCGATGGCCAGTCCTTTGTGGGCAAGCAGCCGGAACTGATGAAGCGGGCCATGGAACTGAACCAGAAGGTGATGATGAAGATCATGCCCCGCATCCAGGAACTCACCCGTGAGATGAAACCGGCGCCCGTTCCGGTCAAGGAGTAATGCCCATGCTGCACCGGACCAACTACCTCATCAAGGAACAGGTCGGTATTGTGTTCAAGGAAAAGAACTGATTTGGCCCCGTGAAATTCGCCGACATCCACTGGACGGTGTGGACGCCGCGGGAGCGGGCGACACTGATGCTGATTGTCCGCGACGGGCAGGTCCTTCTGATCCACAAGAAACGGGGGCTCGGCGCCGGCAAGTTCAACGGGCCCGGCGGGCGGATCGAGAACGGTGAGACTCCGCTCCAGGCGGTGCTCCGCGAGGTGCAGGAGGAAATCCGGGTAACCCCCGTGGGCGTTCGCGCGGCCGGGGAACTGCTGTTCCAGTTCGTGGACGGGCATTCCATCCACGGATATGTCTTTTCCGCCTCCGGATTCGAGGGGGTGCCCGAGGAGACGGACGAGGCTGTGCCGCACTGGTTCCCTGTTTCCGCCATTCCCTACCATGCCATGTGGGCCGACGACCGGATCTGGGTCCCCCTGCTGCTCGAAGGCCGGAAATTCACCGGCCGTTTTCTCTTCGATGGCGACCAGATGCTGGGCGCGGACGTGGAGGTTGGGTGAAGCGGGAGATGATCTGGAACGCAGGAAAGCTGGAAAAGACGGAATCTGGAACTCAGGAACACAGGAAAGTGGAAACGGATGGCATGATCCAACCATTCCTGAGTTCCAAATTTCTCTGAAATTCCGATGGCCAGAAGAGCTGGAATCTGGAACTCAGGAACTCAGGAAGGTAGAAACGGATGGCATGATCCAACCATTCCTGAGTTCCAAATAGAGGCGCTTCTTTTTCTGAAGAAAAGCTTTTTGACAGACGTTACGGCTTATGAAAGCCCGCCTGTAAAGGGGGTTGACGTGGCAGGTCCAATACCAGTCGAAAGCATGGAAGCGATTATCAACGATTATGAGGCGCCGCTGTTGCGGTATGCCTCCGGCCTGCTGCGGGATCCCCATGCGGCCCAGGATGTTGTGCAAAACGCGTTCCTCAAGCTGTTCCGCCAGTGGACCCCGGGCAAACAACCGTCCGAATCGCTCCGCCCGTGGCTGTACCGGGTAACCCATAACGAGGCGGTGGATTACCTGCGGCGGCAGAAACGGCTGGCATTCCTTCACTGGAAACACGCGCAGGAACCGGCGCCGCCACCGCCGGAGCCCGACAACCGGATCGAGCAGGTCCTGACGGCGGTGAAGAAACTGGAGGCGCATGAACAACAGGTGGTCCTCCTGCGGCTGCAGGAGGGATTGTCGTACGAGGAAATCGCCCGGATCACGGGACGCACCACGGGGAATGTCGGCTGTATCCTGCACCATGCGGTGAAGAAACTCAGCCGGCTGGTGCAGCGGGAGGCCGTGGGCGTCGCCGGGGGGAGGCAGTCATGAACTGCGATACACTACAACAGGGGCGGCTGGTGGAATACCTGGCCGGCAGGCTGGACGAAATGGCCCGGCAGGAGGTCGAGCGCCATCTGGCGCTCTGCGCGCGGTGCCGGGCGGAGGCGGATTCCATGGGCGCCACGGTAGCGGCGCTCCAGAGCGGGCTGGCGGCGCGGCGGGATGCGGCCCCGCGGCTCGACGCCGCACGCCGGCGCGAAATCCTGGATGCCGGGCGCGGGAAACGCGCCGAAGTCATCCGCTCCTCGGCCTGGTGGGTGCGGTACCAGCCGCTGTTGAATGTGGCGGCCACCCTTGTGATAACTCTGATCTTTGTTGGATTCTTTCTGCCGGCGATGTCGGGTTCACGAAAGCAGGCCAGCATCAGCGCGGCCCGGGCCAGGGAAGCGCATGGGCAATTGGCGGTGGAACTGGCGGAAGCCGATGCGATGGCAGGGAAGGATAGGCTTGAGTCCGCGCCCCGCGCCCTCCCGCCAACGGCGCCGATGGTGCAGATGGCACAGATGGCAGAGATGGCAGAGGAGAAGAGCGTCGAACAACGGGTCGAAGCATCGGGTGACATTGCTGGCGGGGAGAGGGAAGTTTCCACTGTCTCCGGCATGTACAAGGTTCGCATCGCCGGAGGAAGAGTGAGCGCGCTCCGTGCCTACGGGGGAGGTGCGGCTGGTTCGGGAACAACGGCCGACAG
>CAYWKN010000071.1:0-4796 GCA_964458765.1 uncultured Verrucomicrobiota bacterium | reverse complement strand
GAAGGCATCCGAGTCCGACGTGTTCCATCTGGCGGCGGTGGAGCCTGCCCAGCCGGCAGAGATGGCGGCGCAAGCGATGCAGGCGATGGCCATGCCGGGGCAATCCAGATACGGTGAATTCCCCTCACCTCGATCCTCTCCCGCAAGGGGAGAGGAAGGTCAAGGCGGGCTATTATCGTATGCTACTGGGGCCGATAAAGAGGGCCAGAAATCCACCACTCCCTCTCCCTTCACGGGAAAGGGTGGGGGTGAGGGTGCACTCAAACGAAACGTTCCGGCCAAGAAGGAAGAAACGGACGAAAAGCCCATCGAAGAGCCTGCTCCGGTGTACGGGCAGGAGGTTGAAACGGCGAAGAATCCCTTCTCGACCTTTTCCATAGACGTTGACACGGCCTCGTTCACCCGGTCGCGGCAATTCCTCCGGACCGGAAAGATGCCGTCGCCCGGTGCCGTGCGGGTGGAGGAGTTCGTCAACGCGTTCGAATACGACTACCCGTCGCCCGACCGGCGCGCCTTTGCGGTGTATGCCGACCGGGCCCGTTCCCCGTTCCGGCCGCCGCTGGAGCTCCTGCGCATCGGGGTGCGCGGCCGGGTGATCGGGCGCGACCGCCAGAAGCGGTCCGTGCTGACGCTCGTCGTGGACGCCTCCGGCTCGATGAGCACGCCCGACCGGATGGACCTGGTCAAGGAGTCCCTGCGGCTGCTGCTCGACAGCATGGCGCCGGAGGACCGGATGTCGGTGGTGACGTTCGGTTCCGAGACGCGGTTGGTGTTGGACGATGTGCCCGTGGCGGAGAAGAAGACCATCCTGGCGGCGCTGGACCGGCTGCAGACGAGCGGCTCCACGCAACTGGAGGGCGGGATCAGGCTGGGGTACGAAACGGCGGCGCGGCGATTCCGCAGCGGATCGGTGAACCGTGTGCTGATCCTCTCGGACGGTGTGGCCAACCTCGGGGCGGGGACGGCGTCGGAAATCCTGGCGCAGGTGGAGCAATACCGCCGCCAGGGCATCTACTGCTCGGTGTTCGGATTCGGGAAAGGCCCGTACAACGACGCGATGCTCGAGACGCTGGCCGACAAGGGCGACGGGGTTTACCGGTTCGTGGATTCGCTGGCCGAGGTGCGCCGGGTGTTCGTGGACGATCTGGCGGCGAACCTGCACGTGATCGCCCGCGACGTGAAGATCCAGGTGGAATTCGATCCCCGCCGCGTCAAGACCTACCGCCAGCTCGGCTACGAGAACCGGGCGCTGACCCGGGAACAGTTCCGGGACGACACGGTGGACGCCGGCGAGGTGGGGTCGGGGCAGTCGGTGACGGCGCTCTATGAGATCAGGGTGCAGGGGGCCGCCGCGGACCCGCTGGGTACGGTGCGGGTGCGCTGGATGGATCCGGAGACCGGCAAGGTGGAGGAGATGGAACACCCCCTGCGGGCTTCCGAGCGCTACGAGAGTTTTGAGGCGGCGCCGACCCGGTTCCGGCTGGCGGCGGGCGTGGCGGAGTTTGCCGACCACCTGCGCGGGCATCCGTTGGCGGCAGGGACGGATTGGAGCGACGTGGAACGCGTCGTGCGTGCGGTGGCGATGGAACTTCCGCTCGACCAGCGCGTGGCCGACCTGGTGCGCATGGTCACGGAGGCGCGGAATTTGGGGAAGTGAGGAGCGGACTTCAGGCTGGCCTCTGAGCGGTGCTCAGGTTTTTCGAGGAACTGAATGTCCAATATCCAACACGGAATGTCCAATGTACAAGTGGGTGAGAGTTCTGCGAATCAATGGACAGATGGCCTTGCATTCGCCTTTTTCTCTCCCTTGGAAATTCCTTGTTGGATGTTGCATTCCAACACATTACATATTTGCTCAGAAACAAAACTTCAGATCACAGACTTCTGACACCAGTGGCGGGTGTCGCGTGTCGGGTTGCAGCAGAAGGAGAACCAGGATGAAAACGATACCAGCAATGATCGCGGCGTGGTGGGTGGGGATGGCGGGGCTGGCTGTGGGGGCGCCGGAGCCTGATGTGGCGGTCAAGACCATCGCGGTGACAGGCGAGGTCAAGGGAGAGAACGTGACCTTTACCATCACGCTGGCCGCGGATGTGCGGCAGCGCGGGAGCACCCTGACCGTGGCCGATGGCGCCATCGCCTACACGGAGGGCACGCTGCCCCGGCGCGCCGAGCTTCAGCGGCGGGGATCCCGGTACGACATTCAATTCCACTCGCGCGGCGAACAGCAGGCAACGCTCACCTTCGCGGCGGTGCCGGAGCGGCAGGGCGAGTGGCGGCAGGCCCGGCTGGCGATTCCCGTCACCGTGGTCCGGCAGGTGGCGATGGTGTGCGACCGCGACGATCTGGATATCCAGTTCGACAGCGCCGTCCAGATGGAACGGCGCCGCAACGCGGCGGGCAAGCCCGAAGTGGTGGCCTACCTGGCGCCGGGCGCGGAACTCAGCGTCCGCTGGAAGCCGCAGGTCCGCAAGCTCGAGGGGGAACTGGCGGTGACCTGCGACGGCCGCACCGTGGCCGTGGCCGGGGTGGGCGCGCTGAAATGGAACACGGTTTTCACCTATCGCGTGGTGCAGGGGGCGCTCGACAAGATGACGCTCGCGGTGCCGGAGCAGCTCAATGTCACGCAGGTGGCCGGGGCGGACCTGCGGGAATGGCGGATGGAAAAAGCGCCCGGCGGCGGGCGCCGGCTGGTCGTGGTGCTGAGCCGGCCCCAGGAAAAGACGTATGCGCTGCGCGTCGAAGGCGAGCGCGTGCTGCCGTCGTTCCCCTGCCGGTTCGACCTGCCGGTGGTCGTGCCCGAAGGCGCCATCCGCGCGAGCGGTTTCCTGCTGCTGGGAACGGACAGCGCGGTCAAGCTGCTGGTCGGCCGCGCGGCGGGGCTGAGCCAGATTGACCCCGCGGCCTTCCCGCGTCCCGCGCGCGAGGAGGCGGCGCTGGCGTTGCCCGCCCGGGTGTCCTACGCCTATCAGTATGCCCACATGCCGTTCCAGGTGGATATCGCGGCGGAGGATATTATCACGGCCATCAGCGCCGATTCGCGGATGACGGTGAGCTACGAGGACAACGGCGCGGTCGTGGATGACGAGCTGGACGTGGAAATCCGCGACGCGCCGGCCCGCGAACTGACGCTGGACACCGATCCGGGCTGGACCGTCGCCCAGGTGCAGGGGGCGCAGGTGACGGACTACGACGTGCGCGACGCCAAGGGACGGCGGGAAATCCGGGTGTACTTCAAGGATGCGGTCATGGGCCATGCGCTGGTCAGCGTGCGGCTGGAGCGTTCCCTGGGCGCCGGCCGCGCGACCTTCGCGGTGCCGCGCATCGGCGTGCGCGGCGCGCGGGCCGAGCGCGGGTACGTGCTGCTGCGGGCCGAAAAAGGCGTGCGGCTGACGGAACAGAAGGCGGAAGGCGTGCGCGAGGTGCACACGACCTCGGTGCCGGTCCGCGTGGCGGACGCGCAACGCGCCTACCGGTTCAAGAGCGCCGACTGGAGCCTGCAGGTGGCCGTGGAACAGACCGACGCCGCGATCCATGCCGAGGTGTTCCAGTTGATCTCGCTGGGCGAGGGCGCGCTGTACGGCAGCGTGTCGGTCACCTACCGCATCGAGGGCGCTCCGGTGCGGCGGTTCATCCTCAAGGCGCCGGCCGCCTACCAGAACCTCGAGTTCACGGGACGCGACATCCGGGGATGGGAACGCGACGGCGAGCTGGTGACGGTCTCGTTGCAGGAGAAGGTGCTGGGCGACTACACGCTGCTGATGACGTATGACCAGCCGTTCGCCTACGAGGGGGCCGAGCTGCTGGCGGGAGGCGTGGAGGCGGTGGGCACCATGAGCGAAGTGGGGTACGTGGCCCTGTCCGGCCCGCCGAGCCTGGCGTTCGAGACCGAGAAACAGCGTGATCCCTCGGTCATCCCGATCCTGGCGGCCGAGCTGCCGCGCGAGTACGCCCTGCTGATCAACGATCCCGTGCTGAAGGGATACAAGTATGTCCGCTCGCCCCATGGGACCCGGCTGGTGGTGCGCCGGTTCGGCACCCAGGCGATGCTCGACTGCGTGGCCGACCACATTTCGATGCGGACGCGGGTGAGCGCCGAGGGCGAGGCGGTGACGGAGGCGACGTACTTCGTCAAGAACGCCTCGCGGCAGTTCCTGGGGGTGGCGCTGCCGAAGGAGGCCAAACTGTGGTCCGCACGCGTGGACGGGGAATCCGCCCAGGTGCTGGACGGCGGCAAAGGCGAGACCCTGATTCCCATCAAGCGCCTGGCGGATGCCGACACGCCGTCGCGGATTGACCTTGTGTATGCGGAGGCCCGCCCGCGCGTCCGGTGGTTCCGGGGGATGAAGTTCACGGCCCCGGTGTCGCCCGCGCAATCGGTATTCGCGCGCTGGACGGTTTCGGGTCCCGAGAAAATCTCGCTGCTGGCGGTGGGCGGGAACATGACGGGCCCGGTGCCGCCGGGAACGGGACTCGCAACGCTGGGGGTCCTGCTCAAGACGCTGGCGGCCGGGATGCTGCGCGAGGCGCCGGTGCTGACGGCCTTCGTGGCGCTGCTCCTGCTGGCCGGCCTGTGCCTGGTCCGCGCCATCGCGCGCGGACGGGTCCTGAGCTGGACCAGTTTGTGGGTGGTCCTCGCGGGCGGACTGCTGGCCCTGGCGATGCTGCACGGGGCGGCCCGGCAGGTGGATGACGCCGCGGGCGTGGTGCTGGACACGATGCAGGGGCGGTTCCCGGCATCGTCCGATGTTTCGTTCACCAAGTCGGTGACGCTGGCCGACCGCGATCTGACGGTG
>CAYWKN010000070.1:0-10851 GCA_964458765.1 uncultured Verrucomicrobiota bacterium | reverse complement strand
AGCAGAACAACCCGTGGCGCCGGACTCATTTCCTGAACTCCCCGGACAGTGCTTTCGCGTCTGCCAAGGGCAGTCCGAGAACCTGGTGGATGAAATGTTCAGAACCTTGTTCGACTCTGCAAAATGATCGCAGCGCCACGAAAAAAGGGCTGTTAAAAGCCTTGCGCCCGATGGCGGCATATTCCGCGGGTTCGGGCCGATCCTTGGCGAACAATGCCTGCGTTACCGAAGGGTATTCCTTGCTGAAATTCTTCACGGCTCCCATGAATGAACTTTCATTGCCCAGGTCGATCGGACTGAGTCCTTTGGCCTCCTCGTACGCCTTGATGGCCAGACATATGGTATACGGCGAGATGACATGCTTTTTCGCCTCGCTGCGGATGGCATTGACGCGCCTGGCAACGGTGGGAAGCGGCAGGAGCATTTCCCGCAACCGGGATGCCGCATCCGTCGGGAACAACAAGGCCTGAGCAAAGGCATCGGCAAAATCTTCGCCTGCCAATTCACGCAGTGTGGGAGCGAGAGCGTGCCCGAGTTCATGAGCCATCCAGAATTTGAAATCAATCCCATTGCTGTCCAGATTAAGGCAGACCCAGGTGACGCCCGAATCCGGGAGATGGATGTTAAGCGCGTTGCCATGATGCTGGGTATCCCCCCAGAGAACCGGCACAATCACGGCATGCAGGCGGTTGAATTTGTCGATCAGGTCGCGAAAGTCAATGACCTCCTTGCCTTCCAAGTCCATCTCTTTCCGGAGATCGGAGGCTACTCGTTGCAGGTAGGTGTAATCGTTCCGAGGTTCTTTAAGGATTGGGGCTTGTGTCAACTGGGCACCCGGCAAGTAGTTGACGAGACGTTTCAGCCATTCCCCGGTTTCCCGGGCATTGTCAAGATGGACATCCCGTGTTTTGCGCGCCGCTTTGCGACGGAACGACACAATGGGAACGGCTGCCGGAAGGGGCGTGACGACAAGTTCATCGAACTTGAGCCCGAGGATCATTCCCAAACGGAGCAATTTGTCCGGCTGCGGCATGGATTCCCCGTGAAGCCATTTCGACACGGCTTCCCGGCTGACGCCCAGTCGTTCCGCCAATTTGGCCGGACTCAGCCCGACCCGCGGCAGGGCATTCGCCAATGCTTGCACGTTCAACGATCTAGCCATGTGATGTTACCTGCCGGCAAAAGAATGTCCGGACACGAGTGCACTTAGTTCCATCCTGTGCCGGCCGGCAGGCTCCCTCCCTTTTGCAAACAAGATACAACAACGGGGCATTGGGTGTCAACTGTTGTCAACCGTTGCCGGTGTTTTGTCCACTCTTATGCAAGGTAGGCATCGCGAAACTTGACGACATTGGTGTTCTGGCCATATTCCCCGGCCGAATGTTCCGTGTTCCACGTGCCGTCAAATGCATAGAGTGCCATGGATGTTACTCCTCGCCATTGTTCTCGCTACCAACGATATGCCAATGTGAAAAGTGAAGATGCGTCCATGGGCGGCGAGGGTTCTGGAAGTTGCGTCATGCGGCTTTCAGAGGCACGTTTCAGGGCTTGGTTCGGCACTTTGTTTCAATGAACTCCGGTGTGTCCACCGGAACCTGGTCAAGGACGACCCGAACGAAGCCATCCTGAACGCCTTGGGTAGCCGCTTCGCGGAAGACATCGAACTTCACAGGGTAATTGCCTTCATGAAGCTGCTTACGCCACAGCACTGGAGATTCCTCTTTGGCTGAAAAGGCTATGAGAATGGGTAATGCTGCATGCGCGAAATGGATATCCGGTTCATTGGGTATGCAGAATTGCTGATGAATAGAACTCTCTGTGACTTCGTCTCTTGCTTCTGGACAAGCCGAAATGAACAGCGGCCAAAGGCCAGAGCGAAGCCGGCTGGAGCGCTGGCCTGCCTCGTTAAGGAAATAGGCATCCCGAATCCTGCACTGCCAATGCTCTTCTCGTGCCGAGTCTGACCGTTGTTCCGTCAAGAGAAGGCGCTCCTTGGTAATCTCGATGTGGAGTCCCACCTTTGGGCGCATAGCATAGGCGAAATCTCCGGCGAGGATTCCCATCAGATTGTGACGAAGCGCATCTTGTAGCGAAAGACGCCAGTTCTTCTCTGACTGCGTGAATGCTTCGATTCCAACGAGCGTCCACAATGACTGGAACTTCCAAGCCACAAGCAACGGCAGCCCAACGACGGTTGCATACTGCTTGATCCTCGCCATGTACGCAGGTGTCCATGACAGGCGAGGTCTCGTACTGGTCTTTACTTCGATCAGGACTGCACAGGCGGCCTCGTTGCCGCGTGGTTGAAGGACCGCCAGCAGATCGGGTACTTGGACAGCATTGCGTGATTCTTCTGGGTGTTGGTCCTGATCCAAGCCATGGACCAATCGGCACCTGCCAAACCAGGCAAGAAGGCATGCGAACTCGTCTTCGGCGGGCAGTCCGCTTTGAAGACCGCGAATGCGGTCCGCCAAATGCACAGGGTCGGCGTCCCAGCCAAGTTGCTGGATTGCTTCATAGATCAGTCTTGCCGAAGCATCTTGTTTCATAATCCGATCGTGAAGTGGCGATTCGCAGTGTGAGAAGTTTGCACTTCAGTGGGCTCGTGTCGATCTTCGTCTCCGCCAGACTGACTGGTGCCCCGGTCAAGAGGCTCCCCCGCGACAGGTGTCAGACATCCATCCCTTGGGCTCTTGCCGCCACAGCAGCAATCGCGTCGAGTTTCTCTATCACCTCCGGTGCGATTTTGCTTTTCTGCATCAGTGGCGCCAATGTCGCATACATGCTCTTTCGCAGGCAAAGGGGTATGCCCAAAGCCTTCGAGTAGTTTGCAAACAAGGGATCGAGGAACTCATCCGTCACTTTTATGTCCTCCGACCATGGCGATGGCCGCCCAAGTTTCTCCAGCGCCGCCTCCATTTCCGTGATCTCTCGCTCCATTGTCTCAATGCGCTGCGGTTTTTCGACTCGCTCGAACAAAGGTTCTGAAGGGGTGCCTTGCTGTTCAGCGAAGCGCAACAGCGCTTCCTTTGTGCACAGATAGTTTTCAATCTCCCGGCGCGTCCAAGCCAACTCGACGAGGTCAGGATGTGTCTGCAATGGTCTGTCTATTCGATCAAAAAGCGCCAGCCCAACGAGGTCAGGTTTGGCCTCCTTCAGGCCGAAGAAATGCGAACGGGCTTTCTCGGGAAGGTTGGTGGTTACATAATGAACAAAAGGTAGTTCCAGAAGTTCGAATGCCTTGTGGTTCAGGATGCGGGCGAATTCCCTAAGAATGGGGAGATCTGTCGTGTCTTCCAGATACAGGATCCAGCCTTTCTGCTCGGCTTGATAGTATTGGTCGTAGCCAATTTCACGCAGGGACTTGATGACTTGGCTATTCTGTCCCCGTGTAAGCTCGTGCGGATTGCCGACAAAGGCCACCACACAGTCTCGTGAAGATGCCTCGTTCAGGACGACTTCCGAGTGGCTCGCAGCTATGATTTGTGAATCCTGGGCAGCCGCCAGAGATACCAGGCGGTTGTATATCTGCCGTTGCCGCAGTATTTCCAGGTGAGCGTCAGGTTCATCCAAGAGCAGGGTTGCCCCTGGGTTGGCATGGAGATATGCCAACAGCAGGAGCACTTGTTGGGCTCCTCGTCCGGCGCATGAGATGTCAAGGGGTTTGCCCCGCTCTTCGTAACTCATGATAATTTCGCCGCGTTGTTGAAGGTACTCAGGGTCACGCAGTTGTATCCGGAAGAGAGCCTCCATTTCCCGGGAAATGGCATTCCAAGCACTGGGGTTGGCGCTGAAAACAGTATGGCAGAGATTGCGGAGGACTTGCGCGGTCTGACCCTCGCCGAGCAAGACATCGATACGGCCCTGCTCCACCTTTGGCTCAACGGAAGCCAATCCTGACATCGGCGGAAGAAAGCAAATCTTCACAAGATGACTGGGGTCAGTAATGATGTCGGGAATCTCGCTAAACTTGGAGAGATTTACGGGTTTGTCCTCGTTTCCCGGCAGCCGCAGGGGGCGGCAAACAAAAGCCTCTTCGGATGTATAGTCGAATTCAAGGCCGCAAGACCATGGTTTCCCTTGGGTTTCGCCTTCCACGATGACGTCAATTCGGATATTCCGGGTCTTGCGCTCCTTAGATTCCCTGACATGAAGATCGTTCCAGAGAAATGTGGCTGTCGGCACCGGCAAAGCAATAAGATCACGTCTATTGATGGTAACACCGGGCCGTTTTTCCGGCGATGCCTTGCCCCCGCGTTCGGCAAGCCAACCTCGCAAGCCGATATCCCACAAGGCCAATGCCTGTAAGGCGGTTGTCTTGCCGGAATTGTTGGGTCCGATAAACACAACAGCTTGACTCAGGGGGATCGTAACATTCCGCAAGCGCTTGAAATTGCGAATGGTAAGTTTCGTCAGCATTGTCAGATCCTTTCGAACCCATAGTTCGTTGCTATCGCTTGGATAGTAACCAAAAATGCCTTTCCCGTGCCACCTGTTTGATCATCCAATTACCCCGCCAAATACCGTCCTCCGCCGGCCTTCCTGGCCTGGCCCAGCGTGACCAGCGTTTCCAGCAACTCTTCCAGCTTCTCTGCCTTCACGCGGGTGAAGTGTTTGGTGAGGTCTTTGGCGGTTACGGGAGTCGCTTGGACGGAAAGAATCTCGCGAAGTACTCGAACTTGCTCGGGTAAAGTCTTGGGCCAGGGGTGGCGCTGGGGCTTCGCGGACTTGACGTCAGCCGTAGCGGCCGGTTGGGGTTCAGGCTCGACGTCGAGTTCCGCCTGCCGGGCCTTCTGGTCACGGCATTGATAGTCTGGCCGCAGCCAGCGGATCAGGCCTTTGGTCTCCTCGGCGGCCCGCTCGGCGTTGAGGGCCACCAGCTTCTCCAGGATCTGCGCGTCGGTCAATGTGACCGGCCATCCATACGCCTCGAATACGGCGGCATCAAGATCGTCATGAATCTGCCTGAGAACACTGACCAGCCCCTGCTCGTGAATCTTCTTGTCGGCGGCCGTCAGCGGCTCGTTCGCGCGCAGCTTCTCCAGCACGTTGTACATGCCCGTCATCGTCAGGTTCGGATGCTCCGCCTGCTGGCGCTTGCGGTGCGCGTCCAGTTGCTCCGCCAAGTCCCGGATCCGGGCCTTCTGCGCGTCCGTCGCGGCGGGGAAGGGGAAGGTCTCGAAACAGCGGGTCTTGTTGTAGCGGGGGTCGTTTCCCACGCCGAGTCGTCCGCCGGCTTTCAACGCCCAACAGACGTGAAGACGGCTGCTCAGAACACCAAGGGCATAGGCGTCGTCCAGGGCAATGTTCACCAGCATGTTGTCCGGCAGGATGGACTTGTCCAGGAACACAAAGAAGCGGTGCTTGGAGGTCTCGACGGTGGCGATGTAGCGGGGGAGGTCTGAGAGAGCCGGACGCATTTCACCCCTTGGCTCACCAAAAATCCACCATTTCTCGCGATACCCTTTTCTGTTGTTGTGATCGCGTTCCGGCTTCACACGTTCCAATACCCACTGATAAACCGCCGGGAACATCGACCTTGCATCAGCTTCCGCCAGCCCGAAGAGATCGATCACCATGACACCTCGTGGCCGCGATGTCAGATCCCGACCATTACGATAGTCGCGAATGTGGCGATCAATGCCTTTGATAGTTCCCAGTCCAACCTTGGCAGCCTCGTCTCGGGTCAAAATGAAGCCATCCCCGATGATTTGAACACCGCGGTAACATAGTCGTCCATTCGATGCCAGTTCCACCGCCCCCGCTACATCCGCGCCTGTGGTGAGATCGGCGTTGATCCGGCCGCGTGTGCTGGCGAGTTCCACTTCGTAGCCGTCACCGTCGGTTTCCTTTTCGGAAACCACCTGGTTCAGGGCGCCAGGGTGGGCGCCTGCGGCGGCGACAGTCATGGCGATGCGGACGGCGGCGCCGTCGGCGGCGTCCACCCACGGGTGGTCGGGGATGGCGAAGATAATCGAAAGCGGCGTCGAGCCGCCGCAGTCCAAATGGGTTTCCAGCACCCGGCGGTTGAATTTCTGGCGCAGGCTGTTGGTGGTGACGAAGCCGAAGCGCCGGAGTTTTCCGGCGCGGACCAGCTTGGCGGCGTGGTTCCACCAGTACATGACGAAGTCGCTCGACTCGCCCACGTCTGAATGCACGGCACGGACCGTCTCGGTATAGCCGTCGCCCAGGGCCTGGCGCATCAGGGCGGGGCCGATGAACGGCGGGTTGCCGACCACGTAGTCCGCCTCCGGCCAGACGGCGGGCCGGGGGTTGATGTATTGCACCACCGGAGTGCGGGCGGATTCGTCGGGGACCTCCCGGCCGGTGACGGGGTGCGGCTTGGTCGTGCGGCCGTCCCAGCGGGTGACGGGCTGGCCCTGGTCGTCCATCACCGGCTCGACCTTGTCGTAGGCGATCAGGGCGTCGCGGCATTCGATGTTATGGAAGTTCCGGATGATCGGCTGGGGCGGATGGACATTGCCCCGGTTCCGGAAATGCCATTGCAGCGTGCCGATCCAGAGCACCAGTTCCGAGATGGCGGCAGCGCGGGGATTGATCTCCAAACCCAGGAACTGGTGCGGGCCGACCGTTTCGCCCGCCATCTCCAGCACCGCCTGCCGTTCGCCCATCAGGTTCAGGGTATCGAGGACTTCGCCCTCGATCCGCTTGAGGTGTTCGAGGGTCACATAGAGGAAGTTCCCGCTGCCGCAGGCGGGATCCAGTACGCGGGTGTGGCACAACTTGCGGTGGAAAGCCTTCAGCGTGGCCGCGGCCTTCTTGATCTCGTTCTTGTTCGCCTGCGCGACGGCGGCGGCGCGGACCGTTTCCCATTCGGCGCGGATGGGTTCGACGATGGTCGGCATGACCAGCCGTTCCACGTAGGCGCGGGGGGTGTAGTGGGCGCCCAGCTTGTGGCGCTCCTCCGGGGCCAGCGCGCGTTCGAGCAGGGTGCCGAAGATGGCGGGCTCCACGTCGCGCCAGTCCGACTGCGAGGCTTCGATCAGCAGTTGCAGTTGGTCCCGGTTCAGCGGCAGGGCGGTGGCCTGTTCAAAGAGGCCGCCGTTAAACTGGAGGATATTCATCCGCAGGCTGACGGAATAGCCGCCACGGTCCATGCGGCCCCAGAGTTCCTCCACGACGGGGACGAAGTCCTGGGGTTTGTCGCGCAGGCTCAGCAGCAGGGTGGAGAAGCTATTCCGGGCCAGGAGGCCGACATCCTCGGCGAACATGGTGAACAGGGCGCGCATGAGGAAGGTGGCGACGGCGTGGGGATCGTGCCCGTCCTTTTCCAGCGATACGGCGAGGCGGGCGAGGCTTTCGGCGATTTCCCGGGTGACGCGGGCGCTGCGCCGGGTGGGGTCGAGATCGTGTGGGGCCATCCACACGAGGCGGAGGCGTTCGCGGATGTCGGGGCGTTCCAGGTCGCGGAGGAAGATGCGGTGGCTGCCGGGGGCGGGGAAGGGAATGTAGGTTCCCCCGGTGCAGGAGAATTCCGAGTAGAGTTCCAGGGAGTGGCCCACGTCCACCACGATAAGGAACGGCGGGCGGCCTTCGGAGGCGGGCAGGGCGCGGCAGTACTGTTCCGCCTGACCGCGGGCGCGGAGCATGGCGTCGTCCCAGGCGGCGGTACCGCGGCGGGCGGTGCCGGTCTTGAGTGAGCGTTTCAGTTCCCGGGCGGCTTCGGAGAGGGCTTCGTCGGGATCGGGCGTGTTGGCCCCCTGTTTGGCTTCGAGGATGAAGCACCCGCGCTTATAGAGGTCCATGCGGCCGGCGCTGGTATTGCCGTCGCCGTGCAGGAAGACGACGGCCCGTTCGAAGACGTAGGCGTTTTGGGAGTCGTCGGCCGTGGCGGGATCGGGGCGGGGGACACCGAGCAGGTCGCAGAGTTCGGAGAGGAAGAGTTGGTAGTTCGCCCGTTCCGCGGCGCCGGAGCGTTCCCATCGGGTGATGAACGCCTCCACGGCGGCGGGTGTGGCTTGCGATGACTCGTGAATGTCGGGCATATGGCTGTTGACGCTACCCAGCAGGCAGGGGCAAGTCAAGGAAGGATATGAACTGCGATATGAAAGGGTCCGGGCTTGATGGAATTGGCCAAGTGCGGCAGTATGCAACCTTTACTGAGACTGTCGGGGCTTGGTTCTTCAATGCGAATCAAACAAGGGAGGTGTTGCAATGCATGGACTTCGTGGGTGGATGATGGTGGCGGCGGGAGTGATGCTGGCCGGCAGTGTTCTGGCCAAGGATCGGTGGGAAAAGGTGGCGGATTTGAGCGCGGGGGGCGATGCGAAGGAAGTGGCGATCAGCCGTGAGGTTTCCGCGATCCGTTTGGAACTCAAGAGCGGTACGGTGACGGTGAACACGGTGGTGGTCCGGCAAGGGGCGGCGAAGACGCCCTATACGGTGGCGAGTCGTCTGTCTGACACAGCCCCCTCCGAGATCAAGCTGCCCGCCAAGGCAAGCGTCACGGGCCTGCGCATCAGCGATGCCGGCCGCGGGTTGTATGCTGTCTATGTGAAATGAAGGCGATGCCGACGATGACTCGAGCCAGAGGAGAAACATGAAAGCAAATCATGTGCGTGCGCTTGCCGGGGTTGTGATGTGCGGATTCGCCCCCCGCCTGCTCGAAACCCAACATGGGCGGAGTCGAGAAGGGATTCCAGTGATTAAGAATCCCGTGCTATAACCAGTGGATAGACATAAACGTGCCAAAACCACGCAAAGGACAACTCGGCAGGCCGATTCTTGAGGTAAGTGTCGGTTCTTGCGACAAGGCCGGCAATCAAACCTGTCTGCGGCGTCGCAAAAGGCAAGTGATTATAGAGGATAGTTTGCATTGGAGAAATGAGCGGAAAGTTGATTTGAAATACAGATGCCTTCCGACTACTATTTCATCCATGACAACTACCTTGGCAATTGATCGCCTATCAAGACCGGAAAAACTCCGCATGATGGAGGCGATCTGGGTTGACCTAACTCAGGATGAAGTTTTGACTGAGTCTCCAGCATGGCACAAAGAGACTTTGGCTGAAACAACTCGCCGGGTCAAGAACGGGGCAGAACCGATTCTTGACTGGGAACAGGCGAAGCGGGACCTCCGGAAGCGTATTCGATGAGCATCAGGATACTTGCTTCCGCATCAGAAGACCTTGATCGCGGAAGGATTTTCTACGCGCGGCAAGGCGAGGGACTGGGGGAGTATTTTTTGGATTCCTTAGCTTCCGACATTGATTCCCTTGCTCTCTATGCCGGAATTCACCCCAAGGTGTTTGGCTATCATCGCCTCCTCTCGAAGCGTTTCCCCTATGCCGTTTATTACCAGATCAATAGAAACCGCGATGTCATTGTGTGGCGTGTATTGGATTTGCGTCAAAATCCCATTCGGATACAAAGAGCGTTGAAATAGCTGCGGATCGGCTTCCGATGAGGAGGTCATCGGGCAGCCACCGGCGCCACACCACCGCATGTGCCCAGTCGGCATGCGCAATTGGCGGGCGTTCAGCCGAGTCCCGATGTGTCATATCGAACAGATGTAAAAAGTGACCCTGCCGGCCCTTCTAACGCGAAGGTTGTCAACGGTCGCATGATCGAATCGGCGCCCCTCGCTGGTATGCAGGTCACGGCTTTCGTGGCCATCGCTTGGCGCATGTCGCGCGAAACACTCGTTCAGACGTTTCGCGGAACATGGGGCGAGTGACACGTAGCCAAAGCGTTTCGGGAAACGTTGCGCAGCAGAATCATCTCGCCAGCACATATTGGTTACACCAGACCGCCCGTCGTAAACTGGGGCAGCGATGGTGTCGGCGAACGGGGAAAGGATCAGCAAGCGCCCCGCCGCAAGGGCCTGTTGTTTGCGGGCTTGAAGGCAGGCGGGGAGTGGGGCACTATGGCGCCACTTGTGCGAAAGGAGTAACCATGAGCGGGTCTTGGATGCGGAACCTGACGGGTATTGTGATGTGCGGATGGGCGGCGATTGCAGGGGCGGAGAACAAGCCGCTCACCATTGCCGTCATCCCCAAGGGGACGACCCATGTGTTCTGGAAGTCCGTGGAAGCCGGGGCGAAGGCGGCCGGCGCTGAACTGGGCGTGAATATTGTCTGGAAAGGACCGATCAAGGAGAACGACCGGGCCCAGCAGATCGCCATCGTCGAACAGTTCACGGCCGAGAAAGTGGACGGCATTGTGCTGGCGCCGCTGGACGATACGGCCCTGCAACGGCCCGTGGCCGCCGCAACCGCCAAGGGGATTCCCGTCGTCATCTTCGACTCCGCCCTCAAGGGCGAGGCGGGGAAGGATTTCGCGAGCCTGGTCGCCACCGACAACCGCAAGGGCGGCAGCATGGGCGGCGAGCGGCTCGGCGAACTGCTGGGCGGCAAGGGCGACGTGGTCCTGCTGCGCTACCAGGTGGGTTCTGCCAGCACGGACGAGCGCGAGGCGGGATTCCTGGAGGCGATCGGGAAGCACCCGGACGTGAAGCTCCTGGTGGATAACCGGTATGCCGGCGCGACGGCGGGGGAAGCCAAGAATGCCGCCATGAACCTGCTGGACAAGCTGCGGGAGGCGGAAGGCATCTTCTGCCCGAACGAATCCTCCACCTTCGGCATGCTGCTGGCCCTGCGCCAGAGCAACCTCAACGGCAAGGTCCGGTTTGTGGGATTCGACACCTCGCCGCCCCTGGTGGAGGCGTTGCGGAACAAGGATATTGATGCCCTCGTGGCACAGAACCCGACCCGGATGGGTTACCTGGGCGTCCGGACCTGCGTGGACCGCATTCGCGGGCAGCAGGTGGAGCCGCGCGTGGATACAGGCGTGCGGCTGATCACCCGGGACAACCTGAACGATCCCGAGATC
>CAYWKN010000069.1:0-10871 GCA_964458765.1 uncultured Verrucomicrobiota bacterium | reverse complement strand
ATTCTATCCTCTCTTCCTGCTTGCCGCGGCCGGCTGTGTGTGGGTGTTCGACGGGGCGGGGCGGGTGTTTGCGCGCGCGAAGGCCGTGGGCCTGGTGCTTCGGGCCGTTCTTATGGGAGGGTTCCTCATCCTCGCGGCCTTTACCGTGCGGCATGTCCACGGTTATTTCGTGGGGCACCACCCCGAGCAGATCTGGACGGCGCCCAAGGAGGCGAGGCCCCTGTACGGGATATTTGGTTATCCGTATCACCGCGGATGGAAGACCGTCGGGTATCTGTTTCGAAAGGGAGAACTTCGCGGCTCCTACAAGAGCAACGAGAAGTTCGACATTACCGATTTCTACCTGAGACAAGCGCAGGCACGGCAGGTGAAGCGGCCCGACTACTTTGTCGCCGTTCAGCATCCACAGTCCTGGAGCCGTGTGCCCTCCCGGATGCTGGAAGAAGACTATACCAGGATCGCGGAAATCGTGGACGAAAGCGGCGCGACACAAATGGAGATCTACAGGCGCAAGGACCTTTCGACAGCCGGGACGGCGGAGGTGCGGCGTTTTCGGGCGGATGACTTCGAGGAGGCATATTTTTCCCTGGACGTTCCTTGTCCTGCGCCGATTCAGCGGGGCGTCCGATAGGTCCATGCTGCCGGGACAGAAATCTGGAGAAAGACGGCGTCGGCGTTACAGGGGTTGCCTTCCGCTCCGCCCTTCCGCTCAGCCTGAGAATGTTGTTGCGTAGAAACGCAAAATAGGCAATGGTTTCACATTAGAAACACGTGCATGAAAGGCGCGGACGGCAGAGTGGCTGGAGTTGTGTTTGGTACGATGCAGGGCTGTGCCCTGCGCGACGAGAGTGGAGCATAGGAAGAAAGCGAAAGGATACTGCGAGCATGAAGCTGATGAAGTGGATGCGTTTGGCTGGGATGATGATGATGGTCTGTGTCGCGACGGGTTTGATGTCGGGGTGCGACGACGGGGGGGACGATGCGGGTGGCGGAAATGGGCTTGTGGGCACATGGGAGATGTATACGGGCGACACCATCCAGGGGGAGCCGACCTACTGGTGGTATTTCAATTCTGACGGCACGTGGTATGGCGCCGATTCGAAGGGCGGCAGTGCGCACTACAGCGGAACGTATACGGTCAGTGGCAACAGCTTCGAGGGTCCCTTTGTGAACGGGAGCGTGGGAGACGGGAAGATTGAAGGAACGTTCGAGGGCCAGGACATAACGGTCGATTTCATCGAGTACTGGCACGATCCTGCCAAGCACAATCCGCTTGTCGGCAAGAAGCTTCCGTAAGACGGGCAGACCGTGCGTTACGGCCGGGTCTTGACGATCAGGATCTCCGCCTTGGAGACGGACTGCCCGTGGCGCAGGGCTCGCATGATATCCCGGAGGCGAACCAGCATGTCGCGTTCGTCCTTCTCGTCCGGGGCCAGGCGATCGATGAGGTCGAGGATGGCGATTTCGAGCGAGTCCACCGAGGTTCCCGTGGGGATGCTCAACAGGAAGCGGGCCGGCGAAATCTGGACCATGCGGAGCCAGGGGATGCGTTTCAGGGCCATGCTCGGCCCCACGAGGATGAGACCCTGGCCCTTGGCGATTTCGAGAACTTCGACCTTCAGGGGCTGATCGCCGGCCGTTTCCGTTGCAATTTCGGCCGCCTTCGCGATGGCCAGGGCCCGGTCCTTGTGGATCCAATTCAACCGGTCGATCGTCGCTTCCGAAAGCGTAACCGTAACGGGCCGGCTGGGGCCGGCGAATTTCCGGGGGCGACCGCCACCCCGGCGCTGATCGACCCTTTGCTCGGAATCCATGCCGTCGGTTTTCCCTCGCTGCGTCATGTTGTTCGCTGTTCTCCGGCGCGTATTTCCGGGCGTGGCGTACGGTTCTGAGTCGAAACCTACTGGAGAGCCCCGGTGAAGTCCACTGGAAAAAGGGGAGGCAGTAGCGTGGCTTCAAGGAAGCGGAATCCGGTCGACCAGGACGACCCCGTGCCGATCCCATAGTTCCAGTGCCGCCCCCGGACTGCTGCGCAAGGAAGTCGTACCGGGCCATAGCCAGTCCACATCCCCTTTATGAACACGGCATTCCGGCATCCAGCCCTCCTGCGGCGCCATGCCCTCCCATACGAAGCGGGGACGGACCAGACGGGAGACATCGCTTTCGAAAGAGATTCGCACCGTGGTTCCGGTAGCCCCCTGCGGGTCGACCGATGCGACTTTCATCGCGCGCCTGCCGCCTAGGACGCCAATCCGGCCGACGGTGTAGAGGTCTCCGGCGGTGTTCAACCTGGCAATGCCATTCTCCGTCGTAAACGCGATGCGAAAGCCGGCCCGTTGCACCAGTTCCTTGACCGCCATGGAGTACTGGCCAAAGGGGTAGCTGAAACCCTCGGGCTTGGCGATACCGTGCGAGCGAAGATCCTGAAAACAACCCAGAATTTCGGCTTCCGCATCGGACGCATGCGGCAGTGCACGGTGCGTGCGAGTATGACCGCCAAACCGGATGGTTCCGCGCGCATGTATCAGGCGCACATCCTCCCATGTGAGCCTCCTTCCATAGACGGCATTCGTGGCCTGCGTTGAATCCTCGGCCATCCGCCCCGTGATGAGGTATGAGACCCCCCGGAACCCGTGCCGCGCAAGAATCGGTTCGGCGTTGGTCAGCAGATTCCGTGATCCATCGTCAAAGGTGATGATAATCGGCTTCTTGGGAAGCGGCTTCCCCTTCCTGAAGTAGTCCACCACATCCGAAGGCCAGACGCTGGTATAGCCTGCCTTCTTAAGCGCCTCGATCTGGCGCTCGAACACCTCCACAGGAATCCACAACCGGGTATTCTTAACCGAGCCGATCTCCACGGAGTGATACATCAGGACAGGCACATCCAGGGGTTCCCGTGGCCGTTCTCGACAGCCGAGCATTCCTGCCGCCATGGCCAGAAGCAGAACGCCACCCCCCCACGCCCACATCCCACCCAGCCAGCTCCGCACGGCTGCGCCAGCCGTCACGTTTGTGCCGTCGAGTAAGTGTTTTTCCTTGCGCAACACAACGGCCCTTTCCAGGGTCAGAAAGCGTAGCGCAGGTCCAGCCCGAACGAGTCGTAGTGGAACGGGATGACGTAGTCCCCCTGTTTGTCGTCATAGATGTAGAACGTGGAATCGATATCCACGTTGGCCCGGGTCCAGAGGAGATCGAGGCTGACATGCTTGGAGACCTGTCCGGAGAGCCCCAGCATGAAGACGGGAGCGCGGCTGTCTTGCAGGCTGAAACGGCGGGTCTTGCCGTTCCGCGGGGTGCCGGGCGAGCCCAGGGCCTCATAGTCGGCCGGGGTCGAGTACCCGAGCGCCCACCAGGCATCCGTATCCATGGAGCAGCTCATGAGCGAATAACCGACTCCGGCGAAGGGAGTGATTCGCTTCGTCCACGAGGGCACGGTGTCGCTGAACCAGCCGGCGGCCACGTCCAATGGCAGGTGCCCGACGAGGTAAGGCACCCATCCCTTCATGACCACCACGCCGTCCGAATGATTGTCCGCGGTGTCCGTGTAGGTTCGTGCCGTGTACTCCTCGTGGCGGAATTCCACGCTCGTATAGCGGCAGAACGACCAACCCACGGAAATAGGGATGACCATATCCCGGTCCGCCTCGATATCGTCAATCGAACCGAGGAAGCTGCCTTTGCCTTTGTTGTCCCGGAGCGTGTAGGTCGCCACGCCGATGCCGGCCTGCAGATGCCCGGCGCAGAACGACGAGACAACATCCCATCCCTGGGCGGGGAGGTCGGATTCATGTCGGTCGGTTGTGGCGGGCGCCGCGTCTTCCGCGGCCGGCCGGGGCTTTACGGATTCTTCGGGCGCAGGTTTTGCCGGCTCGGGCTTCGCGGGTGACGGGCTCTCGGGGGTCGCGGCGGCCGCCGGTGCGGGTACGGTGTTGGCGCCTTGCACGGCCGGCTGGGCAGGCGGCGGGGTCTCTGCCGGAGAGGCCGTCTTTTCCTGTGCCATGCTGGCTGCTGCCAGCCCGGCGGCAATGGCGAACGCAAACAGATGTTTCTGCGCAGAATTGATTCTCATGAATTCTCCCTTGTCGAATAAGCAAAAAGGATAGAGTGTGCGGCGCCGATTAACAAGACGAATTGCAGAGAAGCCGAGTCATGCTGAGAAGCGAGTCATGCTTGCGTTTCGATGAATTGCGATGATAGTTTCTCATTTTGCGGCTGGTGTCTACGTGAAAACCTGGCGGCTCGTTCTGAATTCAGGGCGATGACGTGCTGTCGACCTTTTCAACCGGGGGAAGAGCGATGAAATATCGTATCGTGGGTAATGTTCTGGCGGGACTCCTGTTGCTGACGGTGGTCGGATGCCGTCAGCCGATTCAAGCGGTCTTGATCCCCGATCCGATGGAACGGATATTTGAGGACCCGGCCGAACTCGCCGGAATCAAGACCAACTCCGCGCTGATCCTGAGCGGGGCCAGGAACGGGATGTTTTCGGGGCAGATTGTGGCCGTGCGGAAAGAAAAAGGCCCCGGGCCCGTGGCGCAGGCGGGCGATTTGCGGCAGAAGGGCGGGAGCGGAGTCGTGCCGTCCTCCTCCATCCAGATCCGGTACGGAGTCCCGGACGTCGTATATGAGATCGCCGCACACGACAAACAGATGCGCGTGGCCTTCGACGACCTTGCAGCAACCCCCCTGAAGAAAAGCGTGATCCATCACATCTGGGTGACGGTGAAGGTGCCGGCCAACGTGCCTGCGGGTGACTACGAGGGAACTCTCAAGGTGGGGGGACGCCGCATTCCCGTGTGGCTGAAGGTGGCGGACTGGACCTTGCCGAATCCGCACGAATTCCAGACGTGGGTGGATTTCATCCAGTCGCCCGAATCGGTCGCGCTTCGCTACGGCGTTCCCCTGTGGTCGGACCGGCACTGGGAACTGATCGGGCGTTCGTTCGAATTGCTGGCGCAGGCCGGCATCAAGGTCCTCTACCTGCCGATCATTGCGCACAGCAATCTGGGCAATGAGGAATCCATGCTGCGATGGGTCCGGGCCGGCGAAACCAAGATCGAGACGCCCGAGGACCTGGATCCCGAGCTGAAGGAATACGCCCAGACATTCGGCAAGGGGATGCCCGCGGTCCGCCCCGAGTTCCAGTGTGACTATTCCATCCTGGAAAAATACGTGGATCTCTATCTCGCCAAGGTCGGCAAGCCCGGGTTCGTGATCCTGTATTTCTACGAACCTTTCATGGGCGGAGGGCATGAAATGACGCCCGGCGGCCGTTTCCGTGGCGTATCGGTGACGGAAGTTGATCCCGCGACGAAGCAGGTGTCGCTCTACGAGGGGCCCTCGCATAACAATGCCACGCCCGCCTATCCGGATTTCCCGAAAGATTCGATCGCCTTCTGGAAAGCGCCTGTCGACGGGATACGGGAGCGTCTGAACCGGCGCGGGATCGAGGACACCCGCATCCTGCTGGGAATCAGTCCCGACCAGACCCCCCTCCGGCCGAGTGTCGACTGGTGGGTGGAATCCTTCCCCTGGGCCCGCTGGGCTCACGAGGGACATCTCGTGCAGGTGGACATCGGCCCCATGAAGTGCGCCTTTGTCACCATGCTCTGGAGCGCCGTCTTCCCCCACGCCGACAAGGCAAAGCCGGTCGAGCAGGCCGTGACCAACCGGATGCACGGATGGCAGGCGCTGTGGAAGGATCGCCACGGCGCCGCGGAAGGAATCCGCGTGTGCTTCTATGACCGGAATATCGGAACGCAACGGGTTCAGAGCCGTTTGCTGGCGGAAGTCAACATCGCCGGGAAACAGTGCGGGTTTGGCCGCATGACCGCCGATATGTGGCCCTGTATTCCGTCGGCGGACGGTCGCAAGCGGCGTGCCATTTCCTCGCGCTTCCCGTTGTCGGGATGGGGGAATCTCAATCTGAAGATGAAACCCTATCTGAGGCCGGGCAGCGACGGTCCGGAATCGACGGCGCGTTTCGAAATGCTGAAGGAAGGGATCCAGGAATGCGAGGCCCGGATCGTGATCGACCAGGCGCTGGTGGATCCCGATAAGCGGGCGAAACTCGGGGAGGAGTTCGCCGCCCGTTGCCAGGCCCTGCTGGACGACCGGACCCGGGTGCTGATCGACCACGTGGGCACCTGGGAGAACCGCTCCGCCGATCGCTATCGCACGGAAGCCGGGTTCGCAAAATCCGGCTGGCAGGAACGCTCGGGAAAACTGTATGATGCCGCCGCTCAAGTGACCCGGATATTGGTGGAGGCGCCCGTGAAGCGCTGAGCGGGTGTTCATCTGGAAAGCAGATCGGCTTCGTCGTGCACAGGACCCTATCCAGAACGTTCGGCGCATTCATGGCAGCGGCGCTTTTCCTCGGCGCCGGCTCGGCGCCGGGAATGATCAATCCGAGTTTCACCCCGCTCAACCTCCTGGGCGAGTCCGTGCTCGTCGCGGAGGTGTCAGTGGCCGACGGGACTACGAATGCCCTGTTCACGGCCAAGGTCACGGCCGTGCTGAAGGGGAACAAGGATACGCAGGATTTCGTTCTGGATTGCTCCAAGGCCGTCAGCCCGGACATGGCGCAGTTCGCCGCGGCCCTGATCCGGAAATCGTCCGCCGCGCCGGCCCTTTTCTTCGTCGGCAAGTTTGCCGCGGATCCGCAGGAGGGCGATGACGACCCTGGCGGCGGTCGCGTCACAACCAAGGGGTTTCTGCATACCGGCGGGAAGTGGATCGAGTTCGCGGGATCGGGCACGCGATGGCGCCTGGCGCAGATCAGCGCGCACATGGAGGGCACGTGGGCCGGCGGCACGGACATGCTTCTGAGGGCCATACGGTATGCGCAATCGGACGAGACCGCCGACTTCCCCGTCAAGGCGGGCGCGGCATGGAAGGCTCCGGTCAAAGTTGGCAACGCCGCCGGCATCGGTCGCCTGCGTCCGGTCGATCTCGCGGGCAACGGGCATTGGCACCTGTTTGCGACGAGTCCGCAGGGCGACCGCCTCTACGGATACGACGCCGGGGCCAAGTCGCTCCGGGAGATCACATCCAGCCGCGCATTGTCGTCCCGCTCCACGGTGGCCGTGTGGGCCGACTTTGACGGGAAAGGCGGGCTTGACCTCGTTGGCGGCGACGGCGCCGTTCTTTCCCTGTTCTGTCAACAGGAGGACGGAACGTTGGCGTCGGGCCGCGTGATTCTTACGGGGGAGGTCGCGATGGCATGCCGCGATCTGGCTGCGCTTGACGTCGGCGGGAAGGCCGGACTTCTGATCGGCGGTCAAGGCGGCCCCTGGCTGATCCGGGACGTCATGGCCGAGAACGTGAAAGCCGAGCGGATGGCCGCCGACGCCGGCCTGGCGGCGGGGCTGGGCGCGGTTGTTTCCTGCGTGGCCGCGGACCTGGACGGCGATGCGGTGCCGGACGCGCTGCAGGTGTGCGAGAAGGGCAGTCTGTGGTTCAAGGGGAAATCCGTCGGCGATTTCCTGCCGGGCGAGAAGTGTGCCGTTGCCGCGGGGCGGGGTGGGGCGGCCGTCGCGCTGGCGGATATGGACGCGGATGGCCGGTTGGACGTTTTTACGGCTGGCGCACAGGGAGAGCATCTGTGGCAGAACGAGGGTGGCGGGCTTTTTGCGGATCGCATGCGCTTGTCCGGCGAAATGCCCTACATCAGCAAGCCGAACGGGGTGGACTGCGCCGTGTGCGACGTCAACAACGATGGACGGCAGGATGTCCTGATTGCGTACGGCGACATTGGCGCGCAGATATTCTTCAACCGGGGCTTCCGGAGTTTCGGGCATGCGCACGAACTGGATCTCGCGGAGAAGGAATTGCTTGTCGCGGCGGCAGCGGGTCAGCGAACGGCCTGCATCGCCGATTTCACCGGTGACGGCGCGCAGGACATGGCGCTCGGTCTTCCGGATGGGGATATCTGGTTTTTCGAGCGGGCGACAGACAGCGGGTCGGCCCTGCATGCGGCCGTGGCGCTGCCCATGGCCGGCCCGTGCAAGGGGCCTGTGACGGTAAGCGGAGTGGTGGGGGGGCAGAACCTCGGGGCGTGGAACGTGCAGCCTGGCGTGGCGGAAGCGTTCTTCGGCATGAAGGATGCGGGGATGGTTGCGATTACGTGGCGGCTTCCCGGCGGCGAAACGCAGAGCCGGCAGGTTCTGGTCAGGAGCAAGCCTGTCCGGGTTGAGCTTGGCTCGTCTCCCGGGCAGCGACCGGTGGCGCCATGAGCCTCGTTCAGCCCACTGTGGGAGTGATTCCCATCCTCGTCGGACCCGCCCAGGCGTTGCTGGCGCTGTTGCCGGTGATCCTTGCCGCCGCGGGCGGCGCTGTCGCATCCCTGCTGAAACCGGCGGCGTTCAAGATCGGGCTGAAGATCCTCTGGCGCAACAAGTACATCCTGCTGGCGGTTGCGGCCGTGGTGGCGGGTGTGATGTATCTGTGGCCGCTGGCGGTCGCGGCGTTGGGCCTGTCACCCCGGGCCGGCGGCATCAAGAACAACGGCGAATGGACCGCCTTCCGCGGGAGCGGCGAGCGGCGGGGCGCCGGCGGGCTGGCTACGGTGGACGATCCGGTGACTCCGGACCGGATCTGGACCTTCAGCCGGACGGACAAGACATTCTATTCCTCCCCGGCGCTGGCAGGCGGCTCGGTGTTCATGACGTCCGCCAACAAGGGCGTGTTCCGCGACCGGGGCGCCATCTACCGCCTGGATGCCGGCAACGGCGCCGTGCAGTGGAAAGCGGAACCGTCAGGATTTCGCGCCACCTTCTCCTCGCCGGCGGTCGGCGGCGGATATGTGGTGTGCGGCGAGGGCCTCCATTACACGCGCAGCGCGCGGATCTGCTGTTTCAAGGCCGAGACAGGCGCCCTCGTGTGGATGGTTGAAACCAAGAGCCACGTGGAGTCATCGCCCGCCCTGTACGATGGCAAGGTCTATGTCGGCGCGGGCGACGACGGCTTCTACTGTCTTTCCGTGGCGCCCCGTCCCGACGGGAAGCAGGTGCTATGGCATCTGCCGGGCAGCCAGTACCCGGATTGCGAAGCGTCGCCGGCCGCCAGGGATGGCCGTGTCTATTTCTGTCTCGGGATGGACGGCATGGCGATTGTCTGCTGCGATGCCGCCACCGGCCGGGAGATATGGAGGACGCCGGCGCCCTATCCGGTGTTCGGCTGTCCGACGCTGGCGGCCGGCAGAGTGATTGTCGGCATGGGCAACGGGAATTTCATCGAGACGGCGGAGCAGGCCAGGAACAGCATGATCGCCAAACTGACGGAGAAGGGGGCTTCGGAAGGGGATATCCAGGAAGCCCGCAAGCGATACGGTCCGGTGGAGGGCGAGGTGTGGTGCCTGGATGACAAGACCGGCGCGGTGCTGTGGAAGTACCGCGTGGGCCGGACAGTCCTGGGCGCCATCGCGCACGCGGATGGCCGGTTGTACATCGGGAGTTGCGACGGCGCCCTGACCTGCCTCGATCTGAACGGCAAACGGCTGAAGTCGTGGAACACCCGTGAACCGGTCAAGACGTCGCCCTGCGTCGGACGGCAGAATGTCTACGTTCTGACGGAAACCGGCCGGCTTTACGGATTCGACAGGGAGACCCTGGCGCCGGTGATGGATACCCGCATCGGAACCACGCAGCCTTTCCTCAGTTCCCCCGTCGTCGGCGAGGGGCATCTCTACGTTGGAACAGCGGGCGAGGGCCTTGTATGTGTGGGGAAGCCGGCCGGAGAGAAGAAGGCCGGGACATGGGCGGGAGCACTGGGCGGACCGGGCAGAAGCGGATGGGCCGACCGCAGGCCGCCGTCTGCCCAGGGAAAGTTTGCCTGGAGTTATCCCGAGGAGGAACAGACGGAGGATCCGGCTGTCGTCAGCGTGCGCGTTTCGGCACCGGTCGTCGTGGTGACGAACACCATGTTCGCCGGTTTCCACGGCGCGCGTAATGGCCTTGCCATGCTGTCACTGTCCGCCACGGGGAGGCAGGCGCCCGCGGAGAAATGGTGGATGCCGACATCGAACGGGGTTTTCGCTTCGGCCGCGTTCGCGGACGGGAGGGTTTTCGTGGCCGACGGGAAGCCCGGCGACATGGGGCGGAAGCTCCGTTGCGCGGCGGCGGATAGCGGCGCCGTTCAATGGACATGGCCCCTGGACTCCGCGGCGTCAGGCGCCTTTTCGTTGTATGACGGTCACTTGCTGGTGGCGGACAGGACGAATCGGCTGGTTTGCCTGGGATGGGAGCCTGGCGGAGCGGCCGTTCCGCTGTGGGAATCGGCGGTCAACGGTCCTGTCGGGGCGCCCGCGGTGTCGGAAGATATCGTCCTCGTCGCGTGCCCGGAGCCCGGGGTGATGGCCTTGAGCGCGTTGAACGGAGCCGTTTTGTGGCGCGCTGTGCCGGCGGCTCCGCCACGCACCGGTCCGATTGTGTCGCAAGGACGTGTGGCCGTCGGAACGGAGACAGGCGTGAGTGTGTTCAGTCTTGTGGACGGCCGTCCGCTCTGGTCCGCGGATTGCGGCGCGGTCCAGGGGACCGTGGTGGCGGATGGCGAACACCTCGCGGTCAATGTCCGGAAACCGGAGGTCGTGGTGTTGGACTGGCACGGGAAGGAGATTGTGCGAATCGCCGATGCCGCGCCCTCGATCACCCCCCTCCTGGCGGGTGACGTCATGTTGTGCTTGACGGCGCAATCCATCAAGTCCGTCGATCTGTCCTCCGGCGCGGTTTCGACGTGGCTTGCCCGGACGGGTTGGATGGGGCCGGCTACCGCGCCGGGTGTGCTGTCGGACGGATACTTCTATTTTGGCGCCGCCAACAGCGGATTGGTCAGCGTGGGGCCTCCATGATGGAAGCAGCGACAGATCGGGGGGG
>CAYWKN010000068.1:0-11018 GCA_964458765.1 uncultured Verrucomicrobiota bacterium | reverse complement strand
CCCCAGCAGCATCCCGCCCCCGATGGCCACTCCCAACGATTGGCCCGCCACTTCCGAGGCCTCGTCCTTCCGCCCTCCGCCGATCGCCCGCGACACAATCGCCACCGTCCCCGTCGACAGACCCATCACGGCGGGAAACATCATCATGAGCAGCGTCCCGCTCACCGCCAGCGCCGCCACAGCCTCGGACCCAAGCCGCCCCACCCAGAACAGGTCAATCAGGCTTTGCGCATTCTGAAGGGACATGCTGACAAACATCGGACCGGCCAGCCCGAGCAGGCTCCTCCACAAACTTCCCGACAGCACCCTGTTGTTGCTCGATTCCATCCACCTCTCCATCCGAAACTCCCCACCTATTTGTCAAAATAGCCCGCCTGCCGCAAATCGAATACAATAAATTTGCCTCCGCCACCGTTTTGCTGGATAGTTCGCCGCCGGGCAAACCGGAAAGGCGCGCAGGACAGGAAACAGCAAGGAGACAACATGAAGAAAACGTGGTTGATCGGTGTGGGCGTGTTGACGTTGGCCATCGGCACGGCAATGGCGGAAGGCGATGCCGCCGCGGAACCGAAGGCCAGTCCGAAGAAGGAAGCCGGGGCCCCCGCGGCCAAGCCGGAACTGAAGGATATCACGGTCACGGGCGTTATCGAAAGTGTCGCCCTCAAGGAAGGGAAATCGGGCTTTGGCGTCAAGGGCGACAACGGCGAGGTTGCCCGGTTGCCCAGGGGAAAGGGTACCCCCGACTACGCCGCGCTGGTCGGCGTCAAGGTGAAGGTCACAGGCAAAGGCTATGAGCGGGAAAAAGCCGGCAAGAAGCATTACCTGCTCAAGTCCGTCACCAGCGTGGACAAGGTTCCGGAGGCGCCGGCCCAGCCCGCGGCACAGTAGAACCGTCCCTTTCCCGAATTCCGGATACAAGACGCGCCCCCTTGCCGGGGCGCGTTTTCGTTTTTTTCCAGCCATCCCGGCGCGGTCCATTCGATGCTGGCCCATTTCGCGCTTTTGTAGTATCGTCCACCCCCAATTCGCCCGGACAGGAACCGCGCCGCCCGACGGTCCCGGCCTGTTTCCAGGCACAGGAGAAATACTGAGACCTTATGAACAAGACCTTCGTGCTCGACACCAACGTACTGCTGCATGACCACACCTGCATCGAGTCCTTCGCCGACAACACCGTCGTCCTGCCCATGGCCGTCATCGAGGAACTGGACAAATTCAAGCGGGACACCTCGGAGCTGGGCCGCAACGCACGCGGCGCCATCCGCCGACTGGACATGCTGCGCGAACGAGGCCGCCTGGGAGAAGGCGTCACCATGGACAACGGCGGAGTGCTCCGCATCATCACCACGCAAAGCCTGATGAAGAACGCCCTCAAGGGCATCCTGCAGGAGGAAATCCCCGACAACCAGATCATCCGCGTGGCCTACGCCCTGCACCGGCGCGGTGACCGCGTGTTCTTCGTGTCCAAGGATATCAATGCCCGGATCAAGGCGGACGCCCTGGGCATCGAGGTGATGGATTTCGAGAAGCAGAAGGTGAAGTTCGACGAGCTCTTCACCGGGTACCGCGAAATCCCCGTGAAACCGGAAGTACTCGACGAGTTCTACGCCAACCACGACGTGGAACTTCCCGGGCTGGACCTTCTGCCCAACGAGTTCGTCAACCTCATCGGCGAAGGGCAGGAACACTACACCGCCCTCGCCCGGTCCGGCGGCAACGGCAAACTGGTCCAGCTCAATCCCAAGATCGAATCCGTCTGGCACATCAAGCCCCGCAGCCGCGAGCAGCGCATGGCGCTGGAGCTGCTCATGGACGATTCCGTCCATCTCGTCACGCTCATGGGTCCCGCCGGTACCGGCAAGACCCTGCTGGCCCTCGCCGCCGGACTGGAGAAGATCGTGAACCAGAAACGGTACGACCGGCTGCTCGTGACACGCCCCATCATGCCCTTCGGCAAGGATATCGGCTACCTCCCCGGCGCCAAGGAGGAGAAACTGGCCAACTGGATGCTGCCGATCTTCGACAACCTGACCTATCTCATGCTCAAGACCAATACGGGCGAGCACAAGCACACCGTCCGGGAGAAGATCGAGAAACTCCAGCGCGATGAGGTCCTGGAACTCGAAGCGCTGACGTATATCCGCGGCCGCTCGATTCCCCGCCAGTATGTGATCGTGGATGAGGCGCAGAACCTGACGCCCCACGAGGTGAAGACCATCGTCAGCCGCGCGGGGGAAGGCACCAAGATGGTCCTCACCGGCGACCCCTACCAGATCGACAACCCGTACCTGGATTCCAGCAGCAACGGTCTCGCCTATGCGGTCGAGCGCATGAAAACGCAGTCCCTGCACGGACATGTCACACTGAACAAGAGCGAACGCAGCACCTTGGCCGCCCTGGCAGCCAATCTGCTTTGACAGGCGCCGCGGCGCACGGAACACGCCCGCGGGAAAGGCGGCCATGATTACCAAGCGGCAACTGGAAGCGGTCTTCGACGCGGAACTCGAGCGCTATCTTCGCGAATGGAAGGAATTCCTGTCCTTCCCGAGCATCAGCATCGCCCCCGAGCACGCCGCGGACTGCCGCCGTTGCGCCGAATGGCTGGAGAACCACGTGGCCCGCATGGGATTCACCGCGCGGCTGGAGCCCACTTCATCCCATCCCGTCCTCATCGCCGAACGGACCGGACCGCCGGGCGCACCCGTGGTGCTGTTCTACGGCCACTACGACGTCCAACCGGTGGACCCCATCGAACTCTGGGACACCGCGCCTTTTGCGCCGTCGCTGCGCCACGGCCGCCTGTACGCGCGCGGCGCGCAGGACAACAAGGGCCAATGCTTTGCCGCTCTCAAGGCCATCGAGGCCCTGCTGCGCTCCGGCCATCTGAACTGCACCGTCAAACTGGTGGTCGAAGGCGACGAGGAAGCAGGCCGCCTGCCGCTCCTGGAGTTGCTGAAAACGCGGCGGGAGGCGTTGCAAGCCGACCTCGTGATGGCCGCCGACACCGGAACCGTTGCCTCGGGCGCACCCACCATCACCATGGGACTGCGGGGCATCGTGCATCTTACAGCCACCCTTACGGGACCGGACCACGATCTTCATTCCGGCGTACACGGCGGCCGCGCTCCCAACCCGGCCGCCGGCATGGCCCGCCTGGTGGCCTCCCTCCACGACAGCACCGGCCGGGTCGCCGTGCGCGGCTTCTACGATGGCGTCCGTGAACCCACCGCCGAAGAACGCCTGCTGGCCAACCAGACGCCTCTGGACCTCGAATGGTATCGCAAGGCCACCGGCACGGAACCCGTGGCCGGCGAACAGGAGTACACCCCCATCGAACGCACGGGTTTCCGTCCCGCCCTGGAGGTCAACGGCATCCACTCCGGATATGGCGGCCCCGGCAGCAAGACCATCATACCCTCCCGCGCCGTCGTGAAACTCTCGGCGCGCCTGGTCGCCGGCCAGCAGCCGGAGCGGATCCTGCGGTGCATCGCCGAACATCTCGAAGCCCACACGCCGCGCGGCATGAAACTCGCCGTCACCGAACAGGCGATCGGCGGCCCCGCCGTGCGGGTGGATCCCGGCTCGCCCCACATCCGACAGGCCCGCGCCGTGCTGGACCAGCTCTCCGACAAGCCCGCCGCCTTCCTGTGGGAGGGCGCTTCGGTGCCCATCCTGTCACACCTGCCGTCCATCGCCGGGGCCCCGGCCCTGCTGGTCGGGTTCGGCAGCGAAGCCGATCGCATTCATGCCCCCAACGAATCCTATTCCCTTGAGCAGTTTCGCTCCGGATTCCTCTTCACCGGCCTGTTCCTCGGCCACTTCCCCTCCCGCACATGAACCCGGAGCCCACGGCCGACAGGATCACGCGCAGCCAGGCGGCAGCCCTTCTGGAAATCGTGGGCGAGGTGACCCGGGGCGTGACCCAGGGGCATCCGGCGGATGCCACGCTCGCCGCCATCTACCGGCGCAACCGCCGGTTCGGGTCCCGCGACCGCCGTCTGTTTTCGGACACCGTGTTCTCCTTCTTCCGCTGGAAAGGGTGGTTGGAGGACGTGGCCACGCGGGATATCCGGGCCGCCATCGTGTTCGCGCACCTGCTGGATGTCCCGGAATGCCATCCCGCCATCCGTTCCCTCGCCAGGGAAGCCGGCCTGGCCGCCGAAGGAATACGCCCTCTCGGACCGCTGCCGGCGCAGGACAAGGCTGGCCCGCTGCATCGCCAGGTCTCCTCATGGATGCCGGATTTCGCGGTCCCGTCCCTGGCACAGCTTGCCCCACCCTGGTTCCGCGAATCCCTCCAGTCCGCACCCGAACTGTCGCCAGAGGAATACGCTGAACGGCTGTTGACAGCTTTCCAGTCGCCTCCGCCCACATGGATCCGTCTCCGGCCGGCTTCCGGCCTGGATGTCCCCGCCCTGTTGTCCCGGAACGGAATCGAGGCGACCCGCCACCCGAGCCTGCCGGAGGCCATGGCCGTCTGCCGGGGCGCCAACCTCCAGGGGCTTGCACCGCGCTTCCGATCCGGCCTTGAAATCCAGGATCTCGCGTCGCAAGCCGTCGGCAGGGCCTGCGAGCCCGCCCCGGGCGAGTCCTGGTGGGACGCCTGCGCCGGGTCCGGCGGCAAGACCCTGCATCTGGCCGACAGGCTTGGGCCCCAGGGACGAATCCTGGCAACGGATGTGCGGCCCGCCGCGCTGGAGGAACTCCGGCGGCGAGCCAGGGAAGACGGGTTGAACCGCATCATCCGCGCCATGACCTGGGATGGCGCCACCCAACCCCCGCCGGAGGAAACCTTTGACGGAGTACTTCTCGACGCCCCTTGTTCCGGCCTGGGCACCTGGCACCGGAATCCGGATGCCCGATGGAGGATCCGCGGCGACCGGATTGCCTCCCTCGCCCGCCTGCAATCCACCCTCCTTGACGCCTGCGCCCCGCGGGTACGCCCCGGCGGCAAGCTTGTCTATGCCACCTGCACCCTCACCCGGCAGGAGAATGCCGGCGTGCTGGAGTCCTTTCTCGCCAATCACGCCGGCTTCACGCTGGCCCCGTTTGCCCATCCCCTCCGCGGCAGCCCCACACCGGGCTGTGTGACCCTGCAACCCTGGGACGGCCCCTGCAACGGCATGTTCATCGCCAGTCTGGTCCGTTCGTCAGCCGGCTGACGGAATGGATTTGCACGACCCGCCGCGGTTTGCTACGGTTTGATCCAGTACTGACTTCCGGGGAAGGCACACCATGCTCCTGTTCATATTTCTTCTGTCAGCGCTTGTCTTCGGACTCGCGTATGTCGTCTACGGCCGGTTTCTGGAAAAGCGGTTTGACGTGTCCGCCGGGCGGCCTACGCCCAGCCACACCGATTACGACGGCATTGACCGTGTCCCCGCGCACCGCGCCGTTCTCCTCGGCCATCACTTCTCCTCCATCGCCGGCGCCGGCCCGATTGTCGGCCCCATCATCGCCGCGACGGCCTTCGGCCTGGCGCCCGCGTTCCTTTGGATCCTGCTGGGGGCCATCTTCATCGGCGGCGTGCACGATTTCGCCGCCCTGATGGCCAGCATCCGGCACCGCGCGCGCTCCATCGCCGAAATCGCGCGGGAACATCTTCCGCCCATGTCCTACAAGCTGCTCCTGCTGTTCATCTGGCTGGCGCTCGTCTATGTGCTGACGGTGTTCACGGACCTGACGGCCACCACTTTCGTCCAGGACGGTGGCGTGGCGACTTCCTCCATCCTGTTCATGGCGCTGGCCGTGGGCTTCGGCCTGTGTCTCAACCGGTTGCGCTGGCGCCTGTGGAAAGCCTCCCTTGTTTTCGTCCCGCTGGTATTTGTCGCCGTCGAGGCCGGGCAACTGCTCCCCCTTTCCGCGTCCCGCATCCCCGGCCTGATCGGCGGCAATCCGGCCAAGACCTGGGATCTTGTCCTCCTGGTGTACTGTTTCATTGCCGCCGTGACCCCCGTGTGGATCCTGCTCCAGCCGCGGGACTATCTCTCCTCGTATCTGCTCTACGGGTCCCTCCTCGGCGGCCTGCTGGGCATTCTTTTCGGCGGGTTTGCGCTCGCGGCGCCCGTCTTCATCGGCTGGTCCGCGCCGGGCGTCGGCACGTTGTTCCCCATCCTGTTCATCACTGTCGCGTGCGGCGCTTGCTCCGGCTTCCACGCCATCGTGGCCTCGGGCACCTCGTCCAAGCAGTTGAACCGCGAGACGGACGCGCGGGCCATCGGCTACGGCGCGATGCTGATCGAGGGGCTCGTGGCGGTCATCGCCCTCGCCACGGTCGCCATGCTGCCGCGCGACAGCGCCCTCTTCACCAAGGCCCCGCTCCAGATTTACGGCGCCGGCATGGGAAAATTCCTGGCGGTGTTCGGCATCCCCGAACGAACGGGCGTTTCCTTCGGGCTGCTGGCCCTGTCCACCTTCATCCTGACCACCCTGGACACCGCCACGCGGCTCGGCCGCTACGTGTTCGAGGAGTTCTTCGGCATGACGGATACACGGGGGCGCTATGGGGCCACCCTGGCCACCCTGGCTCTGCCGGCCTTCTTCGTGCTGATCACGCTCAAGGATGCCCAGGGCAATCCCATGCCCGCCTGGAAGGCCATCTGGCCGGTCTTCGGCGCCACCAACCAGCTTCTGGCGGGACTGGCCCTCCTGGTCATCGCTGTGTGGCTGCGCCAGACCGGCAAGCGCGCCGGCTTCGTCATCGCCCCCATGTTGTTCATGGTCATCATGACCCTCTGGTCGCTCACGCTGCTCATCCGCCAGTACAAGCTTTCCTTGATCGGCATCATCGCCATCATCCTGCTGGCCCTCGCCATCTGGGTGACGGCGGAAGCCGCTCGCGTCCTGCTCAGGCCGCGGAAAATGACAACACCGGGGGACAGCCCCCGCAGCACCAGTACCCCGGAGGCAATCCAGTGAACAAGGTCAAACGCGCACAGGAGATCATGGATCTCGAGATCGAAGGGGTGCGGAAGGTCCGCGACAGCCTGAATCGCGGCTTCAGCGAGGCTGTGGAACTGATCATCACCGCCACCCGTGCCGGCGGCAAGGTGATCGTGACCGGTGTCGGCAAGAACCTGCACATCGGGGAGAAGATTTCCGCCACCCTGGCCAGCACCGGCACGACCAGCGTCATGCTCAACCCCACGCAAGCCATGCATGGCGACCTGGGCATCGTTTCCGCCGGCGATGTCCTGCTGGCCCTGAGCTACAGCGGCGAATCCGAGGAAGTGCTGTCGCTGATTCCGCTGACCCGGCGTTTCGGCGTCAAGATCGTCGCCATGACCGGGGTCCTCGACAGCACGCTCGCCAGGCTGAGCGACGTGGTCCTTCCCGTTACCGTGGACCGGGAGGCATGTCCGTTCAACATGGCGCCCACCGCCAGCACCACCGCGACGCTGGCCCTGGGGGATGCATTGGCGATGGTCCTGCTCGAGGCGCGCGGGTTCAAGATCGAGGACTACGCCAAGCTGCACCCGGGCGGCGCCATCGGCCGCGCCCTGCTACTGAAGGTCGCCGACATCATGCGCAAGGCGGATCGGCTGGCCTCCGTCCGCGCCGGTTCCAAGGTCCGGGATGCCATCCTGGCCATGACCCGCGCCCGGACCGGCTCCGCCGGCATCGTGGATGAACAAGGCCGCCTTGTCGGCATCTTTACCGATGGCGACCTGCGGCGGCGCCTGCCCGACAACCCCGACCTGCTCAACAGGAAGGTGGATGACGTCATGACCCGCGGTCCCGTGACCGTGACCGAGTCCAGCCTGGCGGTCGAGGCCCTGCGGATTTTCGAGAAGCACAGGATCGACGACCTTCTGGTGGTGGACGAGGCCAATCGTCTTGTGGGCGCCGTGGACACACAGGATCTTCCCACCCTGAAGATCATGTGAGCGGCGTCCCATGAAGCGCCCACCCGCCTACCGATTCCTGCCGATGCTGGGATGGATCGTCCTGGCGGTGACGGCTTCCGGCATGACCGTTCCGACAACCGCTCCCGCGACTTCCGGCGGCGGCATGGCATGGCATGAGGCCGTGATCCTGGGACTTGTCGAAGGACTTACCGAATTCCTGCCGGTCAGTTCGACCGGCCATCTGATCCTGACACAGCGCATTCTCGGGATGAGCCAGTCTGACGCTTCCGCGGAAGCCGCCGGCGCTTACGCCATCTGCATTCAGGCGGGCGCGATACTCGCCGTGGCATGCCTGTATTTCCGCCGGTTGCGCCAGGTGGCGGCCGGCGTCCTGGGCGCCGATGCCCAGGGGCGGACGCTGGGAATCAACCTTGGGCTCGCCTTCCTGCCGGCCGCGGTTGTCGGCTTGACCGCCGAGGGCTGGATCAAGCGACATCTGTTTGGCGGCGGGACGTGGGGGCTATGGCCCGTCATTGGCGCCTGGTTTGTCGGCGGTCTCGGCATCCTGCTCATGACACGGTGGATCGAGACCCACCGCAGCCGGCCGCGGATGCCGCTGGAGTCCGCCACGGCCAGAATGGCCTTGTGCATCGGCCTGGCGCAATCTCTGGCCCTGTGGCCGGGAATCAGCCGCAGTCTGGCGACACTGCTGGGCGGCCTGTGGGTCGGCTTGAGCATTCCCGCCGCGGTGGAATTCAGTTTCCTCCTCGGCCTGATCACGCTCGGCGCTTCCACGGCCTATGACGCCTTCCGTTCCGGAGCCCTGATCGTCAGTCAGTACGGATGGTTCACTCCCCTTCTCGGCATGGTCACGGCCCTGCTATCGGCGCTTCTGGCCATCCGCTGGATGCTGCGCTATCTGCAGCGCCATCCCCTGACGGTGTTTGGATACTACCGTATACTGCTGGCCCTTGCCGCCACGGCCTTCATCCTGCTGTAGGCGCCGGACTTGTTCCTGTCCACACGGTTCCGGTGTGGTTCGGCGCGAAGCGACGCAACCACCACCGGCTGGTTGTGCCGGGTCATTTCAGCCTGTTGAAGAAGGGCAGTTTGGCGGCTCCTTTGTCGAATGTGATGCCGCTTTCGCAACCAAGGGCTCGCGCGGAGTGCGCGATAAGGATGTCGGCGAGGTCCGCGCTGTATGCCGCTCCGTCAGCAAGCAGGCATTCCACGACGTCGTTTGCCTGAAACTCGAAAACAGGCATCTGTCGCATGGTCCGGATGGCGTCCAGTATCTCGGCGCGCGTCTTGTCGTATGCGCTTTCGAGAACCCAGATCGTCTCTAGGACCACGAGAAGAGGAATCAGCAGACGCTCCCGGTTCTCTTCGGCTTGCTTGAGTCGCCTGCGGGCGAGCTCGGCCTGTTTCTCGTCATCGCGGACGAGAAAACGAACGATGATGTTCGTATCGACCGCGATCATCGCTCTCGACTCCTCATGCGCTTCGCCACGGCTGCGTTCATCTCAGCAATGCTCCTCCGCGGCTGAACAGGGTTGTGGAGCCGTCCGAACACTTCGTCGACGGATTTCGTGAGGGGTTGCAGTACCGCCTCCGCGTCTCCGTGGACAACAAACATGACCCGGTCGCCTGCGTGCAGGTGAAGCGAATCCCGCACTGCCTTGGGGAGCGTGAGCTGTCCCTTGCTTGTCAACGTGGCCGTAACCATCGCAACCTCCTTACTCTTTCATTTCTCCTTACACCGTAGTAAGGTGTTGTGCAGAAATCAAGCGTCATCTCTGGCACAACACCGCAGGTCAGGCGCGCTGTCAATCGTCGCCTGCACTTGTTGGCATCATGATTGTCATTCTCTCCGTTCCTCCAAGAGGAATCGATCGAGCTGCTGCTCTTCACGCATCGCGTGAACAATGAAGACAGTATCTCCGTCGAACCGGTAAAAGATCCGGCATGGCGCCACGACAATCTCGCGATAGGGCGTTTCTGGCAACTCCCGTGGTTTCTTCCCGGAATGGGGAAATCGTTCAAGCCGACTTGCGTTTTCAAGCACCTTTTGCACCAATCGGCTGGCCGCCGCCGGATTATCCATGGCGATGAACCCGGCAAGGTCGTCAAGGTCGTCCAAGGCAGGTTCTGTCCATATCACTTGAGCCACTTTGAGAGCCTCCGCTTGGCGTCATCATGGGGCACCATGCGTTGCTCCAGAATCGCGCGCTCTCCGCGCGCGATGCCCTCGAGGATCTTCATCCGGCTCTGCATCATCTCAAACATGGACACATCGACGAGATACGCCGACGGGGCGCCGTGCTCTGTAATCAGAACTGGTGTGCCCGAGTCATGCAAATCAGCGAGGATTCGTGTCGCTTGCCGCTTTAACGTGGTAACAAGTTCTGTTTTCATGAAGTGATACTATAGTAACACATTGTGCGACGCAAGATCACAATTCATTCTGCTGTGCCAACGATGCAAATCTGGCTCGAAGCGAAGCGGAGTAGGCAGCATTTGCCGGTTGGCCGGTCATTTGTATGCGTCTTTTCGGTCATCCACGGTCAGCATGGACACGATCCTCTCATCCTTGTCCACGGAGTAGAAGAGACGGTATGGACCGATTCGATAGCGCCATGTCTCCGGTGTGTATCCATGCAACTTGCGTATGTTGGGGCCAAAGTAGGGTCCTTGGCGCAACTGCGGATAGACGTACGTCTCAAGTTTTCTCGGCAAGAACCGTGGCGGCCCCAGACGGGCCAGTGCCTTCTTGAACTCGTCGGTCTCGAATATCCTGAACTCAGGCGAATGTCCCGCGACGGTGCTTCGCATCCTGATGTCCTCGTTTCAAGCTTTGGTTGAGTTCGACATTCCCACGAATCTCGGTCATCTCGAATTCGTCCACAGTCTCATGTTCGCGCACGAAGCGGACGACGGCCGTCTCGATGAAGTTGGAGATCGGCCTGTTTTCCCGTTCGGCAACATCCCTGAACAGGCGATAGATCGTCTCATCCAGTCGCAATGTCACTGTCTTGGACATGAATACCTCCCCTAATTTCGATTGACTACGATAGAATACGATAGAATACATCCGGAGGCAACCCTTTTCTTCGGCCAATCGAGTAGCCGGGGGAGGTTGCCCTCCCCCAGCTCTCACACCACCGAACGTAC
>CAYWKN010000067.1:0-11232 GCA_964458765.1 uncultured Verrucomicrobiota bacterium | reverse complement strand
GCTCAGCACATGGCGCGCGGCCGCCACATCGTCAGTGCTGCCCACGCCCGCGTACTTGCTCCAGCTATCGAGAGGGTCGATCGCCGGATACCGCCGCGCGTCGGAACGCGCGCGGGACAGGCCGTGGAAGGCGCCCACCACCTTGAGGGTGGACTGCGTCACCGGCTCGTCGAAATTGCCGCCCGCCGGGCTCACCGTCCCGCCGATGGTCACCGAACCCGACCCCCCGTCGCGGAGCGTCACCACGCCGCCGCGCTCGTAGAAACTGGCGATCACCGATTCCAGGTACGCCGGGAACGCCTCCTCGCCGGGAATTTCCTCCAGGCGCCCCGACATCTCGCGCAGCGCCTGCGCCCACCGCGAGGTGGAATCGGCCAGCAGCAGGACATTGAGCCCCATCTGCCGGTAGTATTCGGCCAGCGTCACCGCCGTGTAGACGGAGGCCTCGCGCGCCGCCACCGGCATCGAACTGGTGTTGCAGATAATCACCGTCCGCTCCATCAGGCTGCGGCCCGTCCGCGGATCGTTGATGGTGGGGAACTCGCGCAGCGTCTCCACCACCTCGCCGGCCCGCTCGCCGCAGGCCGCGACGATGACAACATCCACCTCCGCGTAGCGGCTGGTCAATTGCTGCAGCACCGTCTTGCCGGCGCCGAACGGGCCCGGGATGCAATAGGTCCCGCCGCGCGCCACGGGGAAGAACGTGTCAATGATGCGGATCTTGGTGGTCAGCGGTTCCGTCGGTCTCAGGCGCTCGGCATAGGCCCGGATCGGGATTTTCACCGGCCACTTCTGCAGCAGGGTCACCTCGCGGCGGGCGCCCTGCGGGTCCGCCAGCGCGGCGATCTTCTGGTCCACGGTGTATTCGCCGGACGGAGCCACCTCCGCCACCTTCCAGGCCCCCTGCAAGCCGAACGGGACCATCACGCGGTGCTGGAAAATCCCCTCGGGCACCGTCCCGATCGTGTCGCCGGCCATAACGGTGTCGCCGGCCTTGACGGCGGGGGTAAAAGCCCAGCGCCGGTCCCGCGGCAGCGCCGGCAGATACATTCCGCGCTTGAGGAAGAACCCGCTCTTCTCCGCCAGTTCCGGCAGCGGATTCTGCAACCCGTCAAACACCTGGGCCAGGAGCCCGGGGCCCAGTTCCGCCGTAAGCAACTCGCCGCTGAAGTCCACGCTGTCGCCGACGGCCAGTCCCGTCGTGTCCTCGAACACCTGCATGTCCGCATAGCGCCCGCGGACGCGGACCACCTCCGACATCAGCCGCAGTTCCCCCAGCCGGGCGTACCCGACCTCGTTCTGCCCCACGGCGCCTTTGAATTGAACGGTGATCATGTTCCCGTTCACGCCTATGATCCGTCCCGTCGTACTCATCGCATTTCGTCCTCTGTTATGGCGACGCCGCTGCCGCCGTGTCCACCGTCTCCTCCAGCCGCCGCCGGCCGGCGTCCGCCGCCATGCCGGCCCACCGGTGCGCCAGCCGCAGTTTGAGTGCGTAGGCCAGCACCGCCGCGCCGGAGAAGATGTCCAGTCCCGCCAGGGCCTCCGCTGTCTGCCAGCGGTGCCGGTCCAGTTCGAATTCCCGCTCCGCCGGCGTGGCCCGCCCGAAGGCCTCGCCAACCGCGCGGGTTGTGTTGACATCCCATTCCGCTTCCCGCAGGTACGGCGCCGCGTCCCGGCCCAGCCGCGAGGCGCGCGCCTCGGCGATCGCGTTGCGCAACACCGTTTCGCGTTGCCGCCATGCCGCCGCGAACGGATGCGGGGACCCCGCGCCGCCCCGCGCCAGCACCGCCTCCAGCCCCTCCAGATCCGCCGGAGCAAGGTGCTCCCGGCACAGGGCCAGGAATGCATCCTCCCGGATCATGGGCGTGCGGCCCAGGTGGAGCATCGGCAGGCTTGCGGCAAGATAGTAGTAGCTCATGATGCGCCGCCGGGAAGAGTCACTCCGCCTTCACCGCTCCCTTGACAATCTCGGCCAGGCGCGGGCGCAGCAGCCGGCAGAAGGCCTCGGTGATCTCCTTGCGGGTGAACTCGTGATGCACGTGCTCGCCCTCGATGGAGGCCCGGAAGCCCTGCACCACGCCGCTGTCGGCATGAATCTCCACGCCTTTCTCGAGGGCCGCGCGGTATTCCTTCAGGAAGAAGTCCGCCACAGCCTTCTGGTCGTCCGGGTTGACCAACAGGTCGATTTCGCTGCAATCGCCCTTGCCGGCGCAGTAGGATTCCACCAGCCGGACCATCATCTGCCGGACAACGTCGGGCGTCATGGCCTTGCCGACACCCGCATCCACGATGCGCCGCAGCGTATCCGTCACCGCCTGATGCACCGAGAGAACCACATCGCGCGAAGCCTGCTCCAGGGTTTTCCGGCCCCGATCGGCAAACGACTGCGCGTCGCGCTCCGCGCCGGAGACGATCTCCCGGGCCCTGGCCTCGGCGGTCTTGACAATGCCGTCCGCCTGCTCGCGGGCGGCCGCCACGATGCGCGCGGCCTCGGCGTCGGCCTTGGCCACGCCATCCTTCTGAATCCGGTCAATCAGATGCTGCAGTTCTTCCGCCATGGTACGCCCCCTTGAGTAGGACCCTGCCGGCGATCTCTTCCCCTGATACGAACAGGGGAAATCGCGGCCACGAAAAACCGTGAAAAGGTACCGAATGCGGCACGGGCAAACAAGCGGATTCTGCGTTCAGCGTTCAACGGATTCCGCGTTTGCCGGGCGAGCACTTCCCCCGGCCGCTCAGGCGGTCCGCAGATAGCCCCATTCGATCAGCCGTTGCCGGGCATACTCGGCGTTCTCCCCGCCGGCGCCCGACTGCAGGTACCGGGCGTAGCATTGCGCCGCGTCCTCCCGCCTTCCCATGCCTTCCAGGCTGCGCCCCTGGTAGAAAACCGTGTTCGGATTCCCGGCCAGCATCGAATCGTACCGGTGGAACGACTCATACGCCGTCTCGTACTGGTGTTGCGCCAGCGCCGCCATGCCGCCCACGAACCATCCCTGCGGCTCCTCCGGATAAAGGCCTTGCGCCAGCCGGGCATGGCGCGAGGCATCGGCCCCGCGCTGGACCACAAGGCAATAGCGGGCCATCAGCAACTGCCCCGCGTAATCCTGCGGGGCCTCCTGCAGCGCCTGGCCCAGCAGGCTGCCAGCCTCGTTCCTGCGCCCTTCGGCAAGGGCCTCCTCGCCCTTCTGCAGCAGTTCAACAGCCTTGCGCCGCTCCCGCAGCCGGGCCGTGTTGTCGAGATACCGCTCCCGGCCCAGCCGCTGGTTCCTCGCTCCGGCGAAGGGGCCTTCCACCCTGGCCAGCGCCGTCTGGTAGCGTTCCTCGCTCATGGGATGCGTGGCAAACAGCATTTCCACAACGTTGGGCTTGTCGTGCCCGAGCCGCCGCAGGAGGTTCATCAGGTCCAGCATACCCTGCGGGGTGTATCCGGCGCGTACCATGTATTCCATGCCCAGCGCATCGGCTTCGCGCTCGTTCTCGCGGCTGTAGCGAGCCAGCAGCGCTCCGGCGCCCAGTCCGCCCAGCCCGGCCGCGAGCGCCGCCTTGTCCTCGTCCTTGCGCCCGAGGTACACCGCGGCGCCCACCACCGCCAGTTGCGCCAGCAGGCCCCACGACATGGCCCGCGCCGTGTGCCGCGCGTTGACATGCCCGATCTCGTGCCCCAGCACCGCCGCCAGTTCCGCCTCGCTCCCCATGCCCAGCAGCATGCCGCGGGTCACCGCCATGCTGCCGCCGGGAAACGTGTAGGCGTTGACATAGACCGCGTTGACCGCCCGGAAGGAATACGGCATGCCCGGCCGGTGCGAAACCTGCCCGAGCGACTGCCCGACCCCGGCAAGATAGGCGTTAAGCGCCGCATCCTGCACCGCGCCATAGTCGGCCGAGAACTGGTGCGGCGCCGCCTCGCGATCCTTGGAGATCTCGCCGCTCTCGCCCACAAGGTCCAGCATCCGCCGCCCCGTGGCCGGATTCGTCGCGCACCCGGCCAGGAACGCAAGCGTGGAAAGCGAGGAACAGGCCAGGAACTCCCGCCGTGACACCGCCCTGCGCCTTGCGTTCACGCTCCGCCTCCCCCGTCACAGCGTCGCCACATGAACGCCGCCCGCGCCCGGCGCATTGGCGTCCACCAGGGACTTGCCCAGCGCTCCCGCAATCGCCTGCAGGTTCTTCTTCTTGGCGGCGGAGCTTTCGAGGATCAGGAGTCCGCAGGGAACCTGCACCGCAATGTTCGTGCCCAGCCCGATCTCCCGCTGCGCCTCCCCCTGCACGGTCTCGACCACCTTCAGGGCCTCGGGTTCCGTCATCCCGGACAGGCAGAGGATCAGCCTGTCGGCGCTGTAGCGCGCCAGCAGATCCATGTCCCGCGTCTGGCGCCCGACGATCTTGGCCAGGTTTTCCAGCACGCCATGGGCCTTGTCAATGCCGTAGGTATCCAGGAAATCGCGGAAACAGGGCAGATGCAGCAGCACCAGCGCCAACGGGTAGCTGTGGGCCTCCGCGCGCTTGAGTTCGCGGCCGAGCGCCGCCACGAACGAGCTGTACTTGAGCGTTCCGGTGGCGTCATCGCGGGGCGACAACTGCTTGCGCTCCTGCAGCAGTTCGAACTTGACCATCAGGCTGCCGATGAGGAATCCCACCACCTGCAGGTGCAACAGGTCGGAATCGTTGAAGGGCACGCCTCCGGCCCGGTCGCAGAACACGTAGCCGACGCTGCGATGGTTCTTGATCACCGGCGCCAGCACCGCCGAGGCGAAGTCGTGCTCCATCTTCACCTCTCCGTAGATGTCGCCGCGCGGATCGGCCGGGGCGAGCAGCAGCGGCTCCTGGCTCAGCAGCATCGCCTCGACATGCGACCCCGGAGCCTTCTTGTGGAATTCCTTGGTGTAGGAATAGCTGATCTGGCGCGACATCTTGATCCGCGCCTCGTTGGTGTCGTCGTCTATCAGGACCAGCGCCACGCTCTGCGCCGGGAAATACAGCTTCATGCTGTCGAGAATCACGTGCAGCGCCTCTTCCATCGACAGCGCGCCGTCGGCCTCTCGCAACACATGCACCAGCCAGCCGCCCAGGGTCGGTTCCGCGGGATTTGTCATGATACCCCTCCCTTCCTGACTCGATCCTAGCCCAAAATGGCTTATGAACAAAACCTTTTTCGGGCGCATCAGGGCGCATCAGTCTCCGGCCTGAACCCGCTCGACATCGCCTGTCCAGAACAGTTCCTCGGCGCCCGATGCCGGCAGCACCCGCAGGCGGCCGATTTCGTCCATGCCCCCGTAGGTTCCTTCCATTTCGCCGCCGACCCCTGTCACCCGGATCTTCCTGCCGGCCAGCCAGTCATGCCCCGCCCAGACTTCCCGCAACGGCGCAAGCCCGGCTTTCGCCACCTCCTCCACACGGACACGGAACCGCTGCGTCACCTTCTCCAGCAGGGCTCGCACATCGTGCGTCCGGCCGGTCAGCATCCGCAGGGAAACCGCCGGCCGGTCCAGCGCCGACAAGTCCGCCGCCGAAAGATTGACGTTCAGGCCGATGCCGACAACGTAATTCCCCTGCCCCTCCCCCTGCTCCACCAGCACGCCGGCGATCTTGCGGTCGGAAGCCATCACGTCGTTGGGCCACTTGACCTTCGCCGCGACCCCCTCGGCTTCCAGGCTCTCAAGGACCGCGCAGGCGGCAAGCTGGCCGAGGTTGGGACCGAAGGCGACCAGATCCGGGTCCTTCAGGATGACGGAACAGGTCAGGCTGCCGTCCGGCGCCGCCTGCCAGGAACGGCCCAACCGTCCCCGTCCGGCGGTCTGCCGATGCGCCCACACGACGTCGCCATGCCGTGCCTCGGCGAGATGTTCCAGCGCCCATGTGTTGGTGGACGGCAGGGATTCGAATTCGAAGAGACGGCCGGCGGCGCCAAACGGCACACCGGGTTCCCGTGATGGTTCCTTCCTCCGCATGCAAATACCCCTGAAGCTGCCAACCAGTATATCGGGGTCCATTTGTCCTGCCTAGGCCATTCGTCCTGACTTCCGAGCGGTGCGAAATTCCGCGTGTAAGTCTTTGATTTGCTGTGGAAGGTTCCCGAAATTGGGTGGTCCCGCCATGGCCGCCCCCTTCATTCCTCTTGTCCAAGCCCTCCGTTCCCGATATTTTCCCCGTCATGAAAGCCGCCAAGTGGACTGCCGACCGGATCCGCGCCCTCAAAGGCAAGGCCAAGGTCGTATGCCTTACCGCCTATGATTGCACCACGGCACGATATGCCGACGCCGCCGGCATGCACCTGATCCTGGTGGGCGACTCCCTTGCCACAACCGTCCTTGGATATCCCAACACCCTCCCCGTCACCGTCCCCCAGATGCTCCATCACACGGCCGCGGTCGTCCGGGGCACAAGCATTGCCATGGTCATCGCCGATATGCCCTTCATGTCGTATCAGGTCTCTGTCGAACAGGCGCTCGCCAACGCCGCCCGGTTCGTCAAGAAGGCCGGGGCCGACGGGGTGAAGCTGGAAGGCGGCGCCATGCGGGCCGACACCATCCAAGCCCTGGTCCATAACGGGATTCCCGTCCTCGGCCATATCGGGCTGACGCCACAGACGGTGCTGCAGACCGGCGGCTACAAGGTCCAGGGAAAGACGGATGCCGCCATCGAGGCCCTCGTCGCCGATGCCCGCGCGGTGGAACAGGCCGGCGCGTTCGCGCTGGTCGTGGAATGCGTTCCGCGCGCCGTGGGCCGGAGGTTGACGGAGACCGTTTCGATCCCCACGATCGGCATCGGAGCGGGGCCGGAATGTGACGGGCAGATCCTGGTGTCGCACGATGTGCTCGGCCTTTCGTCCGGCAATGCCCCGCGCTTTGTCAAACGGTACGACGACCTCGGCTCACGGATCGCCGCCGCGTTCTCGGCCTATCGTCAGGACGTGGAGAGCGGAAGTTTTCCCGCCGAGGAACACTGCTACGGGTAAGTCAGGATCTCCAGCCAACGATCCCCCTTGGAGCCCAACCGCCAGCCCGCGCCGTCCCGTTGCACCAGGTGGCACCCGTTCCGGCCCAGCACCCCGGCATCGGCGGACAGAACCTTTGCCCGGCGCCCGGCGGCGCCGCGGATCTCATCCTCCCGCGCCGGACGCCCCCGTAACGGCGTGCCGTTCGCGGAACAGGACAGCACCATGCCGCCGGAGGCCGCCTGCCCCTTCTCCCCCTCCCATAACGCCGGATAGCGCCGGAAATAGTCCGGCGGATTCCCGGTCCGCACCAGGACCTCAAAGGCCACCGGAACCTGGCGCAGGAAATCCCGGAAAGTGAAGCGCCCGGTTTCGCGCTGGGCCCGGAAGAATTCCCGAGGATCGAGCGCCAGCAGGTTCATGCCGTTGAACATTCCGTGATCCGGCGGAAGACGCCGCGCCCGGCACCAATCGCCAAAACGGGAGTGGGACAGCATTCCCACCTCAAAGTGCAGATGCGCTCTCGAAGCCGGTATGATCGAGGCCGGCGTATTGCCCATGCGTCCAAGAGTCTCGCCCATCCGCACGGCCGCCCCGTCCCGTATCCCGGGTTCGATGGACGCCATGTGGGCATACAGGGTGTACACCGGGCCCACCGGATCGTCGTGCACCACGACCACATAGAGCCCGTAATTCGAGTTCCCCGCCACACGGTTGGCATAGCCCACGGTCCCATCGGCCACGGCGTACACCCTGTCCAACGGCATGCCGCGCGCATCCCGCCGCAGCGGCGCAATGTCTATACCCTCGTGGAACGACGCGGCCATCCCCCTGCCTGCGCGCACCGTGCGGACCGAACCGTACAACGCCGATTCAACCACGCCCGCCGCCGTCGGCTGGAATACCCCCGCCCGCGGTTCTTCCAGCAAGTCCTGCTGGTCGGTAGGGAAGACAACCTTTTCGAATACCGGCTCGGACGGCCGGACAGCGGCAGGGTCCGCCGGAATGGCCCGCTGTTGTCCGGCATGCCACCAGAGCCCTATTCCCACAATAGCCGCGATCGCCAATACAACCAGGACACGCATACGATTCCCCGGGCGAACCCGTTCCTGCTCCCGAAAATGCGGCGCAGTATTACAGACCCCGCCGTCGGCGGCAAGGGAGGAAACTCCTGGGGCAGGGCAGACGCCCAAATGCAACACAAGAAGAGAAAAGATTCACCACCCGCTTCGCTGGAGACACGAAGTCACGGAGAATACCTGAGATCCTCACACCCAGCCTCCTTTCCTTCTCCAGGAAGACGTTGTGCGAATTTGGCGCAGGGCGAAAGCCTGGACATGCACATGAAAAGCGCTCCAGGAGTCACCGCCCTGCGCCAAATTCGCACAACACTTGGGTTTGGAGTTCACAAGAGAACGAACGACGGTGTCCTCTTCTCCGTGTTTCCCTCTCCGGGCCTCTGTGGCTCAAGCCTGGTACTCCAGGCGGGTGGTGAATCGTCTTTACTCTCGACCAAACGTCAGGGAGTTTGATGCGTTTGCCCTGCTCCTGGGGCCATTCTCCGGCGCGGGCAGGCATGGCGTTACAGGCGGGGAGCGTCCCTTCCTCCAGACCGGCAATCCGTCAATTCAGCTTTCCCGCCCCATCCGCGGATGCTATTCTGGCCCCATCTTTGGGAGATGCCAGCATGCCGATCTACGAGTTCTATTGTCACAAGTGCAATACGCTTTACAACTTCCTGTCCCGCACCCTGCAGCCGGACAAGCGGCCCCGATGCCCCCAGTGCAAGACCGTCAAGTTGGAGAAACAGGTTTCCGCCTTCGCCCAGACCGGACGCGCGAAGGAGGAACCCGCGGGAGGCCCTGAACCGGACCTGCCCATCGATGAAGCCAAGATGGAGCGCGCGATGGATGCCCTTGCCCGGGAAGCCGACGGCCTTGGCGACGAGGATCCCCGTCAGGCCGCCGGCCTGATGCGCAAGTTCTCCAAGATGACCGGCATGGAACTCGGCTCGGGCATGCAGGAGGCTCTCAACCGTCTCGAAGCAGGCGAAGATCCCGACCAGATCGAATCCGAATTGGGCGACCGCCTGGAGAAGGAAGATCCGTTCATCATGCCCGAAAGGGAGGGCAAGGCGCGTGCCCGGCAGAAGGCCCGCCCCGCCCCGCGCCGCGACAAGACATTGTACGAAATGTGATGGCCATCATGACTCTTGCTCCCTCAAAGAAACACTCCGCCCCGCGCACGGCCAATATCCATGTCGTGTCGCTCGACCCGCTGATCGCCCCGCGGGCCTTGACCCGGAGCCTCCCGGCCTCCGCCGCCGCCCTGCGCACGGTCGTCAAGGCGCGCGCCGCCATCGGCCGCATCCTGGATGGACGGGACCGCCGCCTTCTCGTCGTGGTCGGCCCCTGCTCTATTCATGATCCCGCCGCCACGATGGACTACGCCCGGCGCCTGCGAGCCCTGGCGCGGGAACTGGCGGACGACCTGCTGATCCTGATGCGAACCTATTTCGAGAAACCCCGCACCACCACCGGATGGAAGGGCCTCATCTACGACCCCCACATGGATGGCGGCTCCGACATTGCCTTCGGGTTGCGTACCGCCCGCAGGCTGCTGGTGGACATCAACGCGCTCGGACTGCCCACCGGCACCGAAATGCTGGACCCCATCGTGCCGCAGTACATTGCGGACCTGATCTCGTGGGTGGCGATCGGCGCCCGCACGACGGAATCGCAAACACACCGGCAGATGGCCAGCGGGCTCTCCATGCCGGTGGGGTTCAAGAACCGCACCGACGGGAACGTGCAGGTTGCCGTGGATGCCATGATTGCCGCGCGAAGCCCCCACAGCTTTCTCGGGATCGACGAAGATGGCCGTATCGCCACGGTCCGCACCTCGGGCAACCCGCGGGGGCACCTGATCCTGCGCGGCTCGCGCGGCGGCTCGAACTACGATGCGGCCAGCGTCTCCGACGCCTGCCGCAAGATGACCGAAGGCCGCCTCACGCCGGCGATCATGGTCGATTGCAGCCACGGTAATGCCGGTAAGCGGCACGAGATGGAAGAGACCGTCTGGAAGGCCGTCCTGCGCCAGCGCCTGCACGGGAACAAAGCCATCATCGGCATGCTGGTGGAAAGCAATCTGGAGGCGGGCAACCAGCCGCTGACCGCCGATCTCAGCCGGTTACGCTACGGGGTTTCCGTCACGGACGCCTGCGTGGACTGGCCCGCCACGGAACGCATGCTCCGGTCCGCCGCCCGCCAGATCCGCGGCGGGTGAAGCCTCCCGGAAACTGAAGCGTTCTTCTTGACGGCAACAGCAAGGACAAGCAGTATGCATCCGTTATCGGAAACATGACGGTTCAGGAATTCATCACAAAATGGCGTAAGGTGGCGTTGAAAGAACGATCCGCCGCGCAAGAGCATTTTCTCGATCTTTGCGCCGTCTTCGACCATCCCACGCCCGGCACGGTCGGCGGCCCGCGGGACCGCTACATTGACCCGGCCACGATGCAAGACCGGCGGACTCCTGATCGAACGCCAATGGGGTCATGCGTTTGACTCAACCGCCACGCCACTTCAGCGTGCAACCCACCCCCGACCCCTCCAGGGAGGGGGGGGCGCCTTGCAGGAAATTCCATTCCCCTCCTTGGCTTCTTTTGCCACAGCGTACGTGCGGAGGCGGAAGGATACTAACTAAGGAGGGTTCTTTCCAGTTCCCCTCCCTGGAGGGGTTAGGGGTGGGTTCTTCCTTCCCGGGTCTGCCAACCGCCAGCGAAGCAAGCCGCCGTCGTGATTGGGGTTGCCCGACAGGATACGGATGGCGATCTCCTGCGGGCTTTGGACAGCCAGTGTGGCGTTGCTCATGATGCGTTACTCCTATGTCGAGTTCACGCATCAGGGGTTGGCAACGAAGAAGGCCAGGGCGACGGCGATGTCAACGTCCATCGTCACCGGCTGGAGGTCCGCGGGCGCCGGGCGGCAGATGTATCGCGGGACAAGACCGCCGACGAGGACGATCTCGTCGCGGAAATCCTCCAGGACGGCCCAGACGGTCAGCAAGGCGGACTCGGCGCGCGTGGTGTCCTCCGGCGCGTACTGGTTGTGGTGCTCGTGCTTCACGGCTTGCAGAAGCCTTTCCATTCACGAAGGGCCTTGGCCTGATCGGGACCGCGCAGTCCGGCGTGAATCAGGTCCAGGTATATCTATGCGGGAATCGGTTCACGATTACGGGCGACGATTTATGTTGCGCGCAACATAAATCGTCAACCGGCAGGGGGGATGGTGAGT
>CAYWKN010000066.1:0-11401 GCA_964458765.1 uncultured Verrucomicrobiota bacterium | reverse complement strand
ACAGTTCCACAAGATTGCGCGTGGGGAAGAGAGGGTCGCTGGTCACGTTGATACCCAGCCGCTTCAGTCCGGCTTCATCGCCCGGGGTTGGCAGGTGGGTGGAGTGCATTTCGCAGCCCGACAGGGCCTTCAGTTGTTCCATGGCTGCCTGCGCGGCCGGGTTCGTTGTGGAGCTGATGCTCAGCGCGATGAGGGTTTCGTCGAGGTTCAGGCTCTCGGCCTTCCGCCCGAGGATATCCCGCTTGAGGGTTCCGATGGAGGCGGTGACGTTGGGGGGGAGCAGGTGGATGCTGTCGGGGAGGCCCGCCAGTTGTTTGGTGGCGTTCAGGATGAGGCTGGAGGCCGCGTGCATGAGGGGTGAGTTCTTGCCGGTGAGGATGCGTCCGTCCTTCAGTTCCAGCGCGGCGCCGCAGTAGATGCCCTGGTTGCCCTTGCCGGTCTGGGCGGCATCCTGGGCCGCCTGACGGGCGGGCGGTACGACGGCGCGGTCCTCCGGCCGGAGCCCCATTTCCTGCATGAGCAGTTCCGTGCGGTGGATGGCATCCTGGTCCGCGAGACCGAGCGCGTACTCGCAGGAATAGCGGAAATAGCGCCGGATGACTTCCTGCCCGGCGGCGGCGCGGACGACGTTGTCGTCGCTGATGCCGAATCCGGCGCGGTTGACGCCCATGTCGGTGGGGGATTGATAGACAGCCTTGCCGCCGGTGATGCGCTCCAGGATCTTGCGAAGGACCGGGAACACCTCGACATCGCGGTTGTAGTTCACGGCGGTCTTGCCGTAGGCCTCGAGGTGGAAGGGGTCAATCAGGTTGACATCGCCGAGGTCGGCTGTGGCGGCCTCGTAGGCCACGTTCACGGGATGTTTCAGCGGCAGGTTCCAGGTGGGGAAGGTCTCGAACTTCGAGTAGCCGGCCTTCCGCCCGCGCCGGTGGTCGTGGTAGAGCAGGGTGAGGCACGTGGCCAGCTTCCCGCTGCCCGGGCCGGGGGCGGTGACGACGACCAGCGGCTTGGTGGTTTCGATGTAGGTGTTGGCGCCGTAGCCGGAATCGCTGACAATCAAGTCCACGTTGGACGGATAGCCGCGCGTGGCGCGATGGGTATAAACGCGTATGCCGCGGCGTTCCAGCTTGTTCTTGAACTGGTCGGCGGCGGGCTGGCCGTCGTAGCGGGTGATGACCACGGCGGTGACGTTGACCTGCCAGTCGTTCAGGTCGTCCATCAGCTTCATGGCGTCGGTGTCGTAGGAGATGCCGAAATCGGCGCGCATCTTCTTGCGCTCGATATCGCCGGCGTAGATGCAGAGGATGACTTCCGCCTGGTCCTTGAGCTGGTGCAGCAGGCGCATCTTGACGTTGGGGTCATAGCCCGGCAGGACGCGCGCGGCGTGGTAATCGAACAGCAGCTTGCCGCCGAACTCCAGGTACAGCTTGTCGTACTTGCGGACTCGTTCGAGGATGGCGGCGGTTTGCTCGCGGAGGTAGAGGTCGTTGTCAAACCCGATGCGGTGGCTCATGAGGGTCTCCCTTGAAAGGTGACAAGTGGCGGGGGGCCGTGGAATCGGACTATTCCTGCCGGGGCGCCTTGGGCTTCTCGGTGCTCTTGACGATTTCGCGCAGGATGGTCCGGTAGCCTTTCTTGCCCTGATCGAGTTCCTGGGTCACTTCCCGCACAATCGTCTCGGTGCCCTTGTCCGCGGACTTGGCCAGGTGGAAGTCGGTTCCGCCGATGCGGATGGTGTCGCCGGACCGGAGGACGGAGATTTCGACGACTTCGCCGTTGACGAAGATGCCGTTGCGGGATTTCAAGTCCTTGATGACGTAGTCGCCGGCCCAGGGGCGGATTTCGGCATGGATGCGGGAGACCTTGTCGTCGGAAAGCATAATGTCCGCTTCGCTGGAGCGCCCGAAGGTCACGGCGGTCCTGCCGGTCAGCCGGAATTCCTGTCGTTTCCCCTCCGCGTCGATGTAGTACAGAAACATGGCGTCTCCTTGTCCTGCGTTCCGGTGGCCGGGTTCGAGCCCGCCGTTGGTGATCTCCCCTGGCAAACGTCCGTCTTGTATCATACGGAATGCCTGCGGGGCAATGGTTTCGTTGCGGTGTGTTCCGGGGTTTGACGCTGCGGGGCGAAACCGTTAGCATCGCCCGAAATCAGCCCAGTCGGCGACGACCTTATGCAACAACAGATGGATTTCACGGCATCCCGCGCGACCCCGGAAGAGGGGGAGCCTGCCGCGCCTTCCGAGCGCGTGGAAGGGGTGGTGAACCGCATTGTCTACCACAACGAGGAAACCGGGTACACGGTGTGCGGCATCCTGCCCAAGGGGGAGGGGGAGGAAATCGTGGTTGTCGGCGCCTGTCCCTCTGTCTGTGAAGGCGAAGTGTTGCAGGCGCGGGGGACGTGGGTCCGGCACAAGCAGCATGGGCGTCAATTCCAGGCGGAGCGGATCGAGTGTCATCCGCCGGCCAGCCGCGCGGGCATCCAGCGGTTCCTGGCCAGCGGCCTGATCCGCGGGATCGGCAAGGTGATGGCGGGCCGGCTGGTGGAGCGGTTCGGCGACAAGACCCTGGAGATCATTGACCGCGAGTCCCGGCGGCTGGAGGAAGTGGACGGCATTGGACCGGTGCGGCGCGAGATGATCAAGGAATCGTGGAACGAGCGGAAGGCGATCCGCGACATCATGGTGTTCCTGCAGTCCCATGGCGTGGGCACGGCGCACGCCATGCGGATCTACAAGCAGTACGGGAACCAGGCGATCTCCGCCGTGCGGGGCAATCCCTACCGGCTGTGCCAGGAAGTCTGGGGCATCGGGTTCAAGACGGCCGACCGTATCGCCATGAGCCTCGGGGTGCCGCCCCATTCCGAGGCGCGGGCGCGGGCGGGACTGATGTACCTTCTGGAAACGTTGGCCGATGAGGGCCATTGTTTCGCGCCGCGCGACGAACTGATGGAGGCGTCCGAACAGATGCTGGAGATTCCCGCGGACATCCTGCGGGAGGCATTGGGCCGGGCCGTGCAGGAGGGGACGCTGGTGGACGAGCGGGGGAATGTCTTCCTCATGCCCCTGCACGAGGCGGAGCAGGCCGTCGCGCGCGCGATCGAACGGTTGATGGCGACCCGCACGGAGGCGCCGCCGGTGCAGGTGGACAAGGCGGTGGAGTGGGCGCAGGGCCGCATGGCGATCCAGTTCGCGCCCGCCCAGCGGTCGGCCCTCGAAATGGCGCTCTCCAGCAAGGTTTCGATCATCACCGGCGGGCCCGGCGTCGGCAAGACGACGATCGTCCGGGCTCTGGTGGATATCTACCGTGCCCGGAAGCAGAAGGTATCGCTCGCCGCGCCGACGGGCCGCGCCGCGAAACGCATGGAGGAAGCCACGCGGCTCGAGGCGAAGACCCTCCACCGCCTCCTGAAGTACAATCCCAGGAGCCATCGGTTCGAACACGGGCCCGGCAATACCCTGGAAGGCGACGTGTTCATCCTCGACGAAGTCTCCATGGTGGATATCCGGCTCATGCAGTCGCTGCTGACGGCCCTGCCGAATGCCGCCACGCTCGTGCTGGTGGGCGATGCCGACCAGTTGCCCAGCGTGGGCCCCGGAAACGTGTTGTGGGACCTGATCGAGAGCCGCATCCTGCCGGTGACGCATCTGGACACCATCTTCCGCCAGGAGGCGCGGAGCTGGATCGTCCGCAACGCGCATCGCGTCAACCAGGGCCAGCCGTTCGAGCTGCCGCCCGAGAACACGCCGGGGGGCGATTTCTTCTTCTTCGAGGTGGCCACGCCCGAGGATGCCATCGCGCGGATGCTGGACCTGGTGACGCGCCGGATTCCCCGCAAGTTCCATTTCGACCCGATGCGGGAGATCCAGGTGCTGACGCCGATGCGCCGGAACCAGCTCGGGTGCGAGAATCTCAACATCCTGCTGCAGGCGGCGCTCAATCCCGACGGGGAGTCGGTCAAGCGTTTCGGCCGCCAGTACCGGCCGGGCGACCGGGTGCTGCAGATCCGCAACAACTACGACAAGGACGTGTTCAACGGCGACATCGGTATTGTCGCGCGCATCGAGATGGAAGACCAGAGCGTGGTGGTGGACTATGACGGGCGGCGGGTGGAGTACGAGCTCGACGAACTCGATGAATTGGACCTGGCGTACGCCTGTTCGGTGCACAAGTCGCAGGGCAGCGAGTATCCCGCGGTGGTGCTGCTTATGACCACCCAGCACTACAAGCTGCTGCAGCGGAACCTGCTGTATACCGCCATGACCCGCGGCCGGAAGCTCGTCTGCGTGGTCGGCTCGCACAAGGCCGTGGCGATCGCGACGCGCAACGACCACGTGGCGGGACGGCGGACCGCGCTGCGGGACCGGTTGAGGGGAATGGTGTAGGGGGTGGGGGAATTGTGAATGGTGAATTGTGAATTGTGAATGGGGAATGGTGTCCGTTCGCGGCGGCCCGCGAACGCTCCAGAATGCGGACTGACGGCAGGCCAGACATGGCGAGGGATGACAGTGGAGCATGATTGATTTCCGGAACATCAGCGTTGGATTCGGGACGCAGCAGGTGTTGAACGAGGTTTCCTTCCGTATCAACCGCGGGGAACGCGTGGGGATCGTGGGCCCCAACGGAACGGGCAAGAGCACGATTTTCGCGCTGATCACCGGCGAAATGACCCCCGACCGCGGCGACGTGACGGTGCCGCGCGACCTGCGGATCAGCCATCTGCACCAGCAGCTCAAGCCCGGCGGCGAAGGCGTGACGCTGCTCGAGTATTCCGAGAATGCCCTGCCCGCGCTGATCGCCATCCAGAGGGAAATCGAAACCCTCGAGGAGGGGCTCAGGACGGCGGGGGAAGAGGACCGGGCCCGGATCGTCAGGCGGATGGGAGCGCTGCAGACCGACTACGAGCACATGGGAGGCTATGCCATCAGCAGCCGGACCAAGACGGCGCTGGGCGGGCTGGGCTTCGCGGCGGAGGACTTCCACAAGCCGTTCAACGCGTTCAGCGGCGGCTGGCAGATGCGCGCGGAACTGGCGCGTTCCCTGGTCGCCGAGCCGGACCTCCTGCTGCTCGATGAGCCGACGAACTTCCTCGATATTCCCGCCGTCGAATGGCTGCAGCGATACCTGCGCGACTTCAAGGGCACGCTGGCGCTGGTGTCGCACGACCGGTATCTGCTCAACTCCCTTACGACCATCACGATCGAGGTGGCGGGCGGGATGGTGACGCGCTACGCGGGGAACTTCAACAAGTACGAGGAAGACTGCCGGCAGCGGCACGAGCAACTGGAAGCGGCGCGGGACAACCAGGACCGCCGCCGGGAACAGATCGAGCGGTTCATCGAGCGGTTCCGGGCCAAGAACACCAAGTCCTCCCAGGTGCAGAGCCGCATCAAGATGCTGGAGAAGATGGAGGAGGTGGAGATTCCCCGGATTGTCATGCGGGCGCCCCGCATCCACGTGCCCCGTCCGCCGCACTGCGGTGTGGAGATGGTGCGGCTCGACGGCGCCGGCGTGTCCTATGACGGGGCGCACTGGGTCCTGCGCGGACTGGACCTGCGCATCGAGCGCGGGGAGAAGCTCGGCCTGGTGGGCCTGAACGGCATGGGCAAGACGACCCTCCTTCGCGTCATTGCGGGGCGGTTGCCGCTCAACGAGGGGCGGCGGTATGTGGGGAACAACGTGGTCATGGGATACCAGGCGCAGGATTTCGCCGAACTGATGGATCCCGACCGGACGGTGCTGGAGATCGCCCGCTCCGGGGCCCTGCACCTTTCCGAGCGCGAGGTGCGCGGCGCGCTGGGCGGGTTCTTCTTCTCGGGCAACGCCGTGGAGAAGAAAGTCGGAGTGCTCAGCGGCGGCGAGAAGATGCGGCTGGCGTTCGTGCGGCTGCTTCTGAATCCGTCGAATTTCCTGCTGCTGGATGAGCCCACGACCCATCTGGATATCCCCTCCCGCGAGGCGCTGGAGAACGCGCTGCAGGACTACGAGGGGACGATCTGCCTGGTGAGCCACGACATCGAGTTCACGCGGCATGTGGCAACGGGGATTCTTGCCATGGCGCCGCCGGTTGTGCGCCGGTTCGCCGGCGGGTACGATTACTACTGGGAGAAGATGGACGCGGAACTGCGGCGCCAGGCGGCGGACAATGCCGGGCGTCCGCGGGAGGAATCGGGCGGCGGGGCGGAGGCGCCCGGCGCGATGGATCGCAAGGCGTTGCGGCGGGAGCGGGCGGAACGCCGCCAGGAACGCGGCAAGGTGCGCAAGCCTGTGGAAAAGCGCGTCAAGGAGGCGGAGCGGCGCATTGCCGGGCTGGAGCAGGAACGCGACCAGCTGGCCGGCGGGCTGATGAAGCCGGCGCCGGGCACCGACTATGCCTCGATCAACCGGCGTCTCAGCGAAATCGAAGTGGATCTGGCCGACGCCTTTGCGGCATGGGAGAAGGCCTCCGCCGAACTCGAGAAACTCGACGCGGAACTCGAGGACTGACCCTTTCGGGTGGATAAAGGACAAGTGGCGGAGGACCGGTCCGCGGCAAGGCTGGCGGACGGTCTCAAGGGGGATGCTGGACCGCCTCTGGCGCGGGTCAGCTACTACAACACCTTGGCCGCAAGTTGGCGCGTATTGCATCCGCAGGAGCGGCTGGGAGTGGACGCGGCGCAGACAAGGAACCGCATTTCGCGGCGGCTGGCCGATTTCCGGAAGGAGGTCGGGGCCTTGCGCCGGAAGGTGGCGGCGCTGTCGGCAATGCTTGCCGTCCTGGGGCGTTCCACGGACGGCGGGCAGAAGGGTGTTCCGAATCCGCAGCGACTCGGCCAGTGCCGCAAAGCCATCGCGATCCTGAAGGATATCCGGCGGCGCGGGCAAGGATGATGTCCCGGTGCTGAACCGCCGCTGCACGGGCAGGTGCCGGATTTCCAGTGTCCAGGATCTTGCGGTTCAGGGCTTGATGCCCATAGACCGGCATGCAGTTTCCACCTGCGCTTGCAGGGAAGCGAGTTCTTGGGCGGGACCCCAGCATTCGACCGTGTAGATGTATCGCGGCGTGACAACCACCCACAGCAGGTAACGATATGTTTTCCGTCCCAGTTCCCTGGTCCCCGTGAACCGGAGGGCAGGGGCGCCGTTATCCAAAGACGTCTTTTCGGTGATATCCAACGAGATGACTTTTTCAGCGGTCAGCCCGCGCCTGAGCAGAGGCGCCCAGAAATCAAGGGTGCCTCCCTCGAAGTTATCATTCTGGCGGACTAGCAGCATGACACCGGTGCCGGACATGGCGCGGGTGATCCCCTTGTAGTCGTAGACCTTCACCCAGTCGGCGGGAAACGTCATCTTCAACCAGGGGCGGGAACGTCGGCCGGGACAGAAGGTCCGGGAGGGATCGGGAGCAATTTCGGAGGCTAGTTCGCGGATCCATGCAAAGGGAACGACTTCGCTGATCTCCTGCTGCTGCACGGGTGAATTCAGGTGTGTGGTCAGGGTGGCATATTGCACGCCATGCGAAAGGAATTTGATGCGGCCTTTGAGCAATTCCAGGTTTTCCGTGACCCGCTGCAACTCCTTCTCAACGGCCAGCACGTCCTCCACCTTGTCGGCGCGATCCAGCAGTCTGGCCAGCTTGGCGCGTGTTTCTTCGAGATTCTTCAGGCGGATGTCCAGGTCCATCATTTCCTCGGTCACGTCGTCCCCTTGGATTTCCCGGGAGGTGACGATCCCCAGTTTTTCAGCAGCTAGCATGGTTTCGTTCAGGCGCGGCTGAGGGATGCGAACGATGATGGAAGACGAGGTCAGGGACTGCATGTATCCGCCCTGCGTGGAGGCGATGGCCTTGATGGCATTTAGGGCCGACTCGATGTGCGGCACCACCAGGTGTAAAGTGGCGTCATACATGATCAGGCGGTCGGTGGCGTTGGTGGTGTATTCGACGTTGGCTGTTTCAGCGACAACGGTGCCCTCGGCGGGCAGGGCATCGCGAGCCGGTAGCGCGCATGCCTCGGGCATCAGAACGGGGGCAGGGAGGGGCCGTTTTGCGTAGTATGATTTACATCCGGAAGCCAGTACAAAGGCAGTGGCCAGGGCGGGAACGATCCAGCGAGAGGCAGTAGGGTTCATTGTGTTATTCCTTTTGCCGGAAATCTAGCCTGCCAGGAACGGCATGCAAGCAAATGTTTCCATGGCGGGGGTGTGCGAGACCGCTCTAAACGAGCAATAGGCCCGGTCAGGAGCAGACAACCTGTTCGTTCTGAAGTAGATGCGGATCACTGCACAGGGGGGTGGCGACGGTTGCCTTTGGTGCAACGCAATGAACCTGCAGAAGTTGCATGATGATGCCGCAAAAAATTGACAAGCCGTTCCGGCGCAATAGTATTGTGGATATCGATTATTCTATTTACTGCTTTTTTTGTGCTTGTCTTGTCGTGTAGTGAGTAAATGGAAAGCTTGGCTCAGAAAACGTTGAGATTGAGGAGGGACATGAAAGGAATGGCATTGGGATTGCTGGTGGTTCTCTTGTGTGCAGGGTGTGGACAGCGCCAGTCGGCCACATCAAACGCGATTGTTCTGATCGTTCCCTACCGCTACGCGAATACGTGGGTCTTTGATGATGACCGAAGGGGGCTGGTGCGTGAAGCGTTTGTTGCGGGCACGCCGGAATTGATCGACAAAATGGTCGCGAACATCCCGGATGCGGACAAGGGATTCAGGCTCTACTTTTCGGCCACGCCCTTTCCGGGGGCCACCCACAAGTTGACATGGCGACGGGGAGACAATGCCGGGAACTGGTACTACTCGGAAGATTTCAAAGCGGAATGCTGGCTCTGTCCGGGGCTGTTCAAGTACTACCGAACCGCTCCCAAAGAATTGCATGTGAAAGCCGAAAAGAAATAGCATCCCAACACGACCTCGCGACGTCGGTGCCCGCGCCGCGCGTGAAAGTCAAAAAAGAAGCGCAAATCTGCATGAACTGGACGCATGAACAAAAGTCAGCCGCTTGGAACAAGGCAAAGGTAATTGGAACAAACGACCCGAATGTCTGGCGCCAGGACAACTGCGGCGCATGGATGAAGTGGGCCTCTTGCGGAAACAGAGAGTCACAGTACGGGTGGGAGGTCGATCACATTGCATCACAAGATCACGGCGGGACCGACGCGGACAGCAATCTCCGCGCCTTACAGTGGCAGAACAATGCTTCCAAAGGCGCAGGTCGGTTGAAGTGCGCTGTCACCGCACACGGTCAAGACAATGGCCCGGCCTGACAACCGGAAGACGCGATGGATACCTTCAGCCGACAGAAGCGCTCGTGGATCATGTCGCAGGTGAAGTCGATAGGGAACCGCTCGACGGAAGCCCGCTTGGTTGCCCTTCTGCGTGAACACGGTATCACTGGTTGGCGACGCCGGTATCCCCTCGACGGGAAGCCGGATTTCGTGTTTCCGAAGGCACGGGTCGCCGTGTTTGTTGACGGCTGTTTTTGGCACGGCCACCCGACGAAGTGCCGCATGCCGAAGGCGCATCGCGCGTATTGGGAGCAGAAGATTGCCCGCAACGTGGCGAGAGACCGTCTGGTAACGCGGTCGCTCAGAGAAAAGGGTTGGAAAGTCGTCAGGATTTGGGAAGATGCCGTATTGAAACCATCAACCGTAACAAGGTTGCGCAAGGCACTGACATGAATGGAGACAAGACTGCTGCCGAGTTCTTCGCCGGGATCGGCCTCATGCGCATGGGGCTTGAGCAAGCAGGGTGGAACGTCGTCTGGGTCAACGACATAGACGAAGACAAGATGAAAATGTATCGGGGGCACTACCTGGACGACGCCACCCACTTTCATCTTGGTGACGTTCACGCTCTCTCGCCCGACGAGATTCCATCCGTTGCGCTCGCGACGGCATCGTTCCCATGCACCGACCTTTCACTCGCAGGCGCGCGCCGAGGGCTGGCAGGCCAGCATTCGGGTGCCTTCTGGGGTTTTGTTGACGCCATTAAGGGCATGGGAACCCGACGCCCATCGTTGGTCATGCTTGAAAACGTCGCGGGCTTTCTCACGTCCAACGAGGGGCAGGATTTTCAAGACGCATGTCTTTCGCTCAACGACCTCGGCTATGCCGTTGACGCCTTCATGATCGACGCGGCCCTGTTTGTGCCGCAAAGCCGAGTGCGTATGTTCCTCATCGGCAAGCGCGAGAAACGCAAGCCGCTGCGGGTAGAGGAAACGTTTTCCTTCTACGAATCGCAGTGTCGGCCCCGCGCTCTCGCCGATTACATTCTCTGCCATCCTGACATACGATGGGCACTCCAGGACCTTCCTCACATTCCGAAGAGAAAGACGGGCTTGGCTGACATCCTTGAGGATCTTCCGATGAATTCCGCCTACTGGTGGAGCAAGGATCGTGCGGAATATTTGCTGAACCAGATGAGCGAGAGACATCGCGCAGTGGCCGATAAGATGATTGCCGGAAAGAAGACCAGTTACGGAACCGTCTTCCGACGTGTGCGGCATGGCCGGTCCATGGCGGAATTGAGAACGGACACTATCGCGGGTTGTTTGCGGACGCCGCGTGGTGGAAGCGGACGGCAGATTCTCTTTGCCGCAGGCAAGGGGCGATACGCCGTCCGCCTCTTGACACCCCGTGAGTGCGCCCGTCTGATGGGAGCCGATGACTTCAAAATCACGGTCCCGCTCAATCAGGCTCTCTTCGGCTTCGGCGACGCCGTTTGCGTGCCGGTCATTCGCTGGATCGCTGAAAACTACCTGACACCCGCATGGGAGCAACTGCATGCCAAAGAGCAGAAGGAAGAACGGTACACCAGAGCAATCTGAAGTCCTCGGACTGCCAGAAGACGTTGCCGCCATTCGGGCGGAAATCCGCAATTTCTTCGCGACGAAGGACGAGACAGGCACGCGAATCGGCAGCTACAAACATGGCGTCTATGCCTTCTACGACTACGACGGGGAACCGATCTACGTCGGCCAGACTGAAGAGAAGTTGAGCGGCAGGGTCAGCAGGCACCTCACAAACCAGAGAACCGACGCTGTTGCGATGAACGTCCTCGATCCGTTCGAGGTGGCCCATATCGAAGTGTGGCCACTTGACGCCGAAGTTCGAGGACTTGGCAAGAAGGAGAGAAAGGCGTTTCTTGACCGGGCAGAATACACGGTCTTTCAGAAGGTACTCCGAGAGTCGGCGCTGGGTGCAGTTCTAAACGAGAAGGTAATGGCCCCGCGAAGCGAAATCAAATTGCCGACTTCGCACAAGCAGCGGATCATTCCTGACTCGATCTACCGACATCGAAAGCATCCCGACGTTCGCATTGCCCGACGCGCAACCACAATCGCGAACCTCGCTCGCGTTATCAGCGAACGCGACGTTTCCGACGGTCTCCGGCGCACCCTCCTCACCCAAGCGCGCCG
>CAYWKN010000065.1:0-11536 GCA_964458765.1 uncultured Verrucomicrobiota bacterium | reverse complement strand
TGACGCGCCGGCGCTGGCGGCGGCCGACGTGGGAATCGCCATGGGGACGGGAACGGATGTGGCGATGGAGAGCGCCGACGTGGTGCTGGTCAAGGGCGACTTGCGCGCGATTGTCCGGGCTGTGTCCCTGAGCCGGGCGGTGATGCGCAACATCCGGCAGAACCTGTTCTGGGCCTTTGCCTACAATGCGATCGGCGTGCCGGTGGCGGCGGGGGTGTTGTATCCCTGGCTGGGGGTGCTGATGAGCCCCATGCTGGCGGCGGCGGCGATGAGTTTCAGTTCCGTCACGGTCATCGGCAACGCCTTGCGGTTGAGGAGGGATCCCGGCCCGGCACACCTTTTCCGGTGAACGCACGGGGGCGCAACTTGCCATCGGGTCGCAAATCGGTACAATGCCCGCCCATTTGCACCATGAGCGCGGCCCGGGCCCATACCTACGACGAGAGCAAGATCAAGACGCTCTCGTCCCTTGAACACATCCGCAAGCGCACGGGCATGTATATCGGCCGTGTGGGCGATGGCTCGGACTACGACGACGGCATTTATGTCCTGCTCAAGGAGGTCGTGGACAACGCCGTGGACGAGTTCATCATGGGCTACGGCACGAAAGTCACGGTGGCCTTGGATGGCCCCCGCGTGATCGTGCGCGACTTCGGGCGCGGCATTCCGCTGGGCAAGGTGGTGGAATGCGTCTCGCGGATCAACACGGGGGCGAAATACAACGACGAGGTCTTCCAGTTCAGCGTGGGCCTCAACGGCGTGGGCACCAAGGCGGTCAACGCCCTGTCCAAGGCCTTCCGCGTCCGGAGTGTGCGGGCCGGGGAGTATGCCGAGGCGGAGTTCCAGCGCGGGAAGCTGAAGAAGGAACACAAGGGCAAGGCCGGGGAACCCGACGGCACCCTGGTGGAATTCGAGCCGGATCCCGACATCTTCGGAACGGTGAACTACCGGTCCGACCATGTCATCCGCCGCCTCCGGCTCTACACGTTCCTCAACGCCGGCCTGACCCTCGAGTGCGGCGGCAAGGCCTATGTTTCGCAGAACGGCCTGATGGACCTGATCCGCGACGAGGTTGGCGACGAGGCCCTGTACCCGATCCTGCATCACCGGACGAAGACGCTGGAGATCGCCTTCACGCACACCAACCGGTTCGAGGAAACATTCCTGTCGTTCGTCAACGGCCAGTTCACCAGCGACGGCGGCACGCACCTGAGCGCCTTCCGCGAGGGGCTGGTCAAGGGCTTCAACGAGGTCTCCAAGGGCAAGTTCGAGGGCGACGACGTGCGCGAGGGCATGGTTGGGGCCGTGGCGGTGCGGATCCGGGAGCCGGTGTTCGAGTCGCAGACCAAGAACAAGCTCGGCAACACGGAACTGCGCAGCGACCTGGTCCAGCAGGTGCGCGAGGTTGTGGCCGACCTGTTGCACCGCAACCCGAAGGCCGCCGAGACCGCGTTCCGCAAGATCGATGAGACGGTCAAGCTCCGCAAGGAGCTGCAGTCCATCAAGAAGATCGCCCGGGAGCGGTCCCGTGCCACCTCCATCCGGGTGCCCCAGCTCAAGGACTGCAAGGTGCATCTTGACCGGGCGACGGGGGAGGGGAAGGAATCCACGCTGTTCATCACGGAGGGGCAGTCGGCGGCCGGTTCCATCGTCAGCTGCCGCGACGTGGCCACGCAGGCGATCTTCACCCTGCGCGGCAAGCCGCTCAACGTAGGGGAACTCCACCGCGACATCATGTACAAAAACGAGGAACTGTATAACCTCATGCGCAGTCTCGACATCGAGGAATCCGTCGAGCGCCTGCGCTACAACCGGATCGTGCTGGCGACGGACGCCGACGTGGACGGCCTGCACATCCGCAACCTGCTGCTGACCTTTTTCCTGCGTTTCTTCGAGCCGGTGGTGCATGACGGGCACGTCCACATCCTCGAAACCCCGCTCTTCCGGGTGCGGAACAAGACCCGCACGGTGTACTGCTATTCCGAGGCCGAGCGCGACGCGGCCATGCGGGACATCGGGCGGGCGGCGGAGGTCACCCGGTTCAAGGGGCTCGGCGAGATTTCGCCGGGCGAGTTCAAGAACTTCATCGGGGCGGACATGCGGCTGACCCCCGTGCGGATCGAGCACCGGCACAGCGTCCCCGCGCTGCTTTCCTTCTACATGGGCCGCAACACGCCCGAGCGGCGCCAGTACATCATGGAGAACCTGAACGTGGAGGCCGTGGAGTGAGCGACCAGCCGGAACTCTTTGCGGGCGACGAACTGGCCGTCCCCGTGGCCGAGACCGCTCCCGCGGAGACGCGCGGTCCCGTCCGGGTCCGCGACCTCTCGGCCCTGCCGGACGGTCCCCTGCGCCGGCTGATGGACGGCAACTTCATCCAGTACGCGTCCTACGTCATCCGCGACCGGGCCATTCCGGACCTGGACGACGGACTCAAGCCCGTCCAGCGCCGGATCCTGTATTCCCTGCACGAGAACGACGACGGCAAGTTCATCAAGGTGGCCAACATCGTCGGCTACACGATGCAGTACCATCCCCACGGCGACGCCTCCATCGGCGACGCGCTGGTGACGCTGGCCAACAAGCGCTACCTCATCGAGGGGCAGGGGAACTTCGGCAACGCGCTCACGGGCGATCCGGCCGCCGCGCCGCGCTACATCGAGTGTCGGCTTACCCCGCTCGCCCGCGAGGAGATTTTCCACGACGACCTCACCGAATTCGTGCCCAGCTACGACGGGCGGCGGCAGGAGCCGGTCACCCTGCCGTCGCGCCTGCCGCTGCTGCTGATGCTCGGCGCGGAGGGGATTGCCGTGGGGATTTCCACGCGCATCCTGCCGCACAATTTCCGGGAACTCATCGAGGCGCAGATTGCCATCCTGCGCGGGGAGCCGTTCGCCGTCTATCCCGACTTCGCCCAGGGCGGGCTCATGGATGTCGCGGGGTACGACAAGGGCAGGGGGTTCGTCCGGCTGCGGGCGCGCATCGAGCCGCGTGACGCCGCCACGCTGGTCATCCGCGAGATTCCCGCGGGGACGACGACCGATTCCGTCATCGCCTCCATCGAGGAGGCGGGAAAGAAGGGCAAGATCAGGCTGCGCGGCATCAGCGATTACACGGCGGGCGGGGTCGAGATCGAGATCCTGCTGCAGGAGGACCAGGACGCTGGCCGGGCGGTGGAGGCGTTGTATGCCTTCACGCAATGCGAGGTGCAGGTCGCCAGCCGGATCATGGCCATCCGCGGGGGCAAGCCGGTGGAACTGGATGTCGAGGAGGCGTTGCGGCATCACACCGACCGCCTGCTCGGGTTGCTGAAGAAGAAGCTCCGCCTGCAGCAGCGGCAGTTGACGGAGGAGCTCCACCGCAAGACGCTGGTCCAGGTTTTCGTGCAGGAGCGGCTCTACAAGCCTATTGAGAGCTGCCGCGCGCCGGAAGAGGTCGAGTCCGTGGTGCGGGTCGGGCTCGAGCCGTATCGCGAGCGGCTCCAGCGCGACCTGACCCGCGGCGATGTGGAGATGCTGCTCGGGATCCCGATCCGCCGGATTTCGCTTTTCGATCTCGAGCGCAACGCCGCCGAGATGGAGTCCATCCGGGCGGAACTGGCCGAGACGGGCGAGAACCTGGCGCACCTGACCGGCTACGCCATCCGGTACTGCCGCAACCTCCTCAAGAAACACGGCGACGAGTTTCCCCGGCGGACGGAGATTGTCACGTTCCGGGAGGTGGAGGTGCGCGACCTGACGGCCCGCGAGCTGCAGATCCAGCACGACAAGGCCAAGGGGTATCTGGGTCACAAGGTGGCCGGGGCTCCGTTGTTCGAGTGTTCCTCGCTCGACAAGATCCTGCTGGCGTGGAAGGACGGGCGGTACAAGGCCGTGCCGCCGCCGGAGAAACTCTTTGTCGACACCACGCTGGTGCATGCGGCGGTATTGGACCGCGAGCGGGTGATCACGGTGGTGTACAACGAGGACGGGTTCACGCGGATCAAGAAACTGCCGGCGGCGGTGGTGACCAACCGGGAATACCGCTGTGTGCCGCGCGGGGCGCAGGTGCTCTTGTTCCGCGACAGCGAGGTGGGGACGCTGTATGTGCGCTACGAGGTGTCCGGCGCTGCGGCGATCCGCCAGCAGGAGTTTGACACGACGACCCTGGCGGTGCGGGACCGCGACGGGCGCGGGCTGATGATGACCACCAAGCCGGTGGCCTACATCGGGACCGAGAAGCCCAAGGGCTGGGACGATGCCCAGACGGGCCCCAGGGGCGTGTTCATGGATTTCGGGTGAGGGTTTTGCCGGACCAGGCGAGGACCTTGCGAGGAGCCGCAGGACCAGGTTGCTTGTGCGCGAGAAACTGCTCGGAGTTGAATCTGGAACTCAGGAACTCAGGAACCGGAAAAACCACTCCTTCCCGATTTCCTGAGTTTCAGATTCGATCCGAAGAAGCCGTAGGGACAGGTTGCTTGTGCGATGTCTGGTTGCAATAGATAACAGATGTGCTATCTTTCAAATATGAATTATGACGATATCGCAAAACTTACCGGGGCGATGCCGTGTTTTGATCTGGCGTTGCTGGCGCAGGCGTTCGATGACCGGCGGGAGGCGATCCGGGTACAACTCTCGCGCTGGATGGCCCAGGGCAAGGTGATCGGGCTGCGGCGCGGGATGTACACGCTCTCCCAGACCTACCGGCGGGCTCCGGTGACGCCTGCCGTGCTGGCGAACGCGCTGTATCGCCCGTCCTACCTCAGTGGCCTTTGGGCACTGGGCCATTATGATCTGATTCCTGAACGGGTGGTCCGATTCACCAGCGTGACCTCGCGTGTGCCGCGCCGTTTTGAGAATCCCTTCGGCGTCTTCGACTATCGCAACATCAAGCAGGATTGCTTCTTCGGATTTGCGTCCGCGGGTGTCGGGGACCAGAAGTTCCTCGTCGCGGAGCCAGAGAAGGCTTTGCTGGATCACTGGCATCTGACCGAGGGCGAGTGGACTCCGGAACGTCTGGACGAGATGCGCTACCAGCATGTCGCGCCGGTTGACGCGGAACGGCTCAAGCTGTATGCCCGACGGTTTCGGAGTCCGCGCCTCGACCGGGCGGTCCGGCGCTGGCTTCAATTGGCTGCCAGCGCAGAAGAAGGCACGGTGACGCTATGAAAGAGGAAGCTTTGGCCTTGGTTCGCGGCATGTCGGATCCGGGACAAGCCCTGAACCGGCTCCGGGAGTATCTCCAGGCCTTCGTGTTGCGCTCGTTTCACGAGAGCGAGGCGTTTCGACCTCTGGCCTTCGTCGGGGGAACGGCACTGCGCTTCTTGCACAACCTGCCGCGATTCTCGGAGGATCTCGACTTCTCGCTGGTGTCGGCCCAAGGCTACGCGGGTCAGGAGTGGCTGGCCAAGGTGAATCGCGATCTCACGCTGGCCGGTTTCGAGGCCCAGGTGACCTGGAACGACCGCAAGGTGGTGCATACCGGCTGGGTGCGCCTGGCCGGGCTCCTGAATGACGCGGGCTTGTCGGCGATGCCGTCAGAGAAGCTCGCCATCAAACTGGAGATCGACACACGGCCACCGGACGGGGCGCGCGTCGAACGCCGGGTCGTCACCCGGCACGTGACATTTCTGCTCCAGCATTACGACCTGCCCTCGCTCCTGGCGGGGAAACTCCATGCCGCGATCACCCGCAAGTACGCCAAAGGGCGGGACTGGTACGATCTGGTGTGGTACCTCTCCCAACGCCCGCCCGTGGCGCCGAACCTCACCTTGCTGCAAAATGCGCTGGATCAAACGCGGGGGGGAGGCCGCCATGATGCGAATGCCTGGAAAGAGTTGGTGCGAGAGCGGTTGTCCACACTGAATCTGCAAGCCGTCGGCGACGATGTCAGCCCCTTCCTGGAACGGCCGCAGGATGCGACGTTTCTGACCCGGGAGAATCTGGAGGGACTGCTGGAGGGCAGTAATCAGCGATCAGTCCGGCCTCTGAGCGGTGCTCATGCACATTTGCTCAGAAACAAGGTCAGGACAGGCGGTGGCGGGTGAGGGTTTTGCCGGACCAGGCGAGGACCTTGCGGGTTTTCAGCCGGCGCAGCAGGCGGGAGAGGGTCTCCGGCGTCGTGCCGATCGCGGCGGCCACATCCTTCTTGCCGATGCTCATCTCCACGACCTTCCGGTCGCCGAACTGCTCCTTGAGGAACCACAACAGGCGGCCTTCCACATCCTGCGCGGCCTGCTGGACCAGCCGGTCGGCCAGATAACGCTGCTTGCGCATCAGCATGACGATGAAATCGTTCCGGAAGGAAGGCGTCGCCAGAAGGTTGTGCACATCCTCGCGCGGGAACACGATCAGCTCGCTGGCCGCCAGCGCCGTGGCGGTGACGGGATAGTTCGCCCGCTCGAACAGGACGACCTCGGCAAAGACCTCGCTGGGCTGGACGACCTTGATGACGACCTCGCCGCCGTCGGGCGTGGTCTTGTGCAACTGGATGGCGCCGCGGCGCAACAGATAGATGGCGCGGCCGGTCTCGCCTTCGCGGAAAAGCGTGGCGCGCTTTTTCAAGTCCCGGAGACTGCTGATGGCCGCAAGGGCCTTCAGGCTCTCGGGGGAGAGATCCTTGAAGAAGTTGCTTTCCGCCAGGAGTTGATAGTTCAGCATGGGAAGGCCACAGAGATCAGACATCAGACCACAGACTTCAGACTACAGAAGACGGGATAGAATATAGACGAAGGGGAAGGCGGAGACAAATGGGAATGCGGCCGGGTTGGGGGGCAGGGCGGACGACAGAATTCTCCCGGCTGCTGAATGCCTGGTGGTGGCTGGGGCAAGTGCGGGAACACGAAGGGGGAATGGGTACGCTGCGTGCTCTTCGTGCACTGTTCAAATTGTCGAAACGCTTGCTGTTTCAAGCCATCGCTCAAACCGCAGGTGCACCATCTCGCGTCGGGCGGGGAAAGGGATGCGGGCGATGATGCGGCGCGCTTCTTCCTCATCAAAACCGTCTGGCTTTTCAACTTCCGGCAATTGGGAGAAAAGCCGGCTGCGTGCGGGGGTGAGATAGAAGACGTCCAGCAGGGCTTTCTCCGCCCTGGCCATCCGGATTCCCCTTCCGCCGAGGGTTTCGTAGTCGAAGAAGAAGTCCGGCGACATGTGGTGGATGGAGACCACTCCCAAGGGAGTCGTGAAACTCCGTGTTCTTGCCAGGGAAACAGCGTACACCACGGATGGGATCTGCGAGATCATGCCGTGATGGTAAAGCGCGCTTTGCAGGGATACGTAGGCCGGATGGGGTGCGGTGAGCCGCTCGGGAAGTCCGAACGGATCCAGTTGTCCCGGCAACGCCCATACGCCCCGCCGCAGCGAAAGGAGGAGGCCATCTTCGGCGAGCCTCGTGGCGATCTTGCTGGCGTGCGCCTTGCCGATCTCGAGGATCATGGCGATATCGCCCGTTTCCAGTACCGGTTGATCCATACGCTGGAGGCGGGACAGTGCGGAGGTGAGTTTCATCACGGGCCGCCTTTCAGCGCCTCGATCACCCGGAGAACCATTTCGTCCCACACGCGTGGATCGTCATACTGCGCCCGATGGTCTGGCGGAAGATAGGACAGGACCTGGGCCTTGAAGACATCAAACGTGATGGAGAGCGCGTTCTGCTGGGCTTCCTGCCATCGCGGGAGTGGCCTGCTCTCGTCAGGGATCACGCCGCGGCGCAAGAGGTGGTCCAGGTCAAAGATATCCCGGGCCTGCGTTTGGGACCGGTGGATCAGGGCGTTGACCTTCTGCCGGAAGGCCACAGACGGCGGGTAATGGCTGGCGAGAAACGGCGTGAGTTGATAGTCGCGCATAATGGCCGGATCGAGCGGTTCAAAAACCGTTTCGTCCTCGAATCCGCGCCTGGAAAACTCGATCCTGGTGTGCAGTGGCAGATCCAAGCCGGCGGCCGACAGGCCGATTTTCCAGCGCTGGGTCGTATCGGTTTGTTTCGGGGCGGAGAGATTGGTGATGGACAGTCCGCGGGCCTGCAGAATCTGGGCCAGGGACTTCCCCTTCAGGATTTGTTCGACACGATCCTGCAACACGTTCACGGGTGTTTGTTTCACATCCAGATCCATGTCCTCGGAATAGCGTACACTCTTCAGGAAGAAGCGCAGATTACAGTCACCTTTCAGGGCATAGTTCCGCTTGTCCAGCTTCCGCCCCAGTTGGTCCAGGAACAGCAGATGGAATTGTTCCACATACGCAATCGGATGGAGGTTCATTCTCATGGCATAACGATACGCATAAACGACTCTAATGTCAAGTACGCGTTATATGTATAACGTCACTTGGCAGAGGGGAATAGCTCTGAAATCCGTTTGGCCTCTGAACGGTGCTCAGGTCCTTCGAGGAACGGAGCGTCCAATGTCCAACACCTTGAGGATGGCGTCGCCGTAGGCTTCGATCCTGGCCGGGCCCATGCCGTGGACTTGCTCCAGCGCCGCCAGGCTGTCGGGCCGGGCGATGGCGATGGCCTTGAGTGTCCGGTTGCCGCAAATGGTGAACGCGGGCGCTTCGTTAAGCTGGGCTTCCTCGCGCCGCCAGGCCTTCAATGCCTCGAAGATACGGTCCTCTTCCGCCGACAGGACGCGATCCTCCCCGCGCGGCGCCGGCGCGGCAACGGCCGGCCGGGCCGTCCTTCCCTTCCGCCGCCTTGCGCCCCGGGCCATCCAGGCAGGCTCGGAGTAGGCCGGCGGGCGGGAAACCTCCTCCACCTTGCGCGGCGGCCATTGCAGCGCCAAGGTCTGGCGCCGCCAGGCCACCTCGCGGCCCAGCGCGGTAAGCGAGGCAACGTGGTACGGCGCGGGTCCGAGCGCAATCGCCCCCCCCGTGACAAGCTGGTCGAACAGCGCCCGCAAGTAGTCCTCGCGCTCCCCTTTCAGGATCCCGTAACTCGGAACCTGGTCGAGATGGTGCTCGCTCACCGACTTGGAGGCGCCGGCGACGGCGAAGGAAAGCATTGTGTGCTTGCCGAACCGCCCATTCAACCGCCCCACGCAGCTCAGGAGCTTCTGCAGCAGCACCCATTCGTCCTCCGTCGGCGGGCGCGGAGGCAAGGCGGCGCTGAAGCCGCAATAGTCGCAATGTCCGCAGACGCCGGACTTGGCGTCCGTCTCGCCGAAATAGTCGAGGATGAAACGGTGACGGCACTGGCGGGCATGGACGTAGCTGACCATGATGTCCAGCTTGCGCTGGTCCCGCCGCCGTTTCTCCTCGATGGCCGGCAGCAGGGCCTTCAGCCGCTCGATGTCGCCGGTGGCCGAGAGCGAGGTCGTGTAGCAGCGGTTGCCCGCCGTGACGGCGCGCTCGATCAGGCCGGCGCGGTCGAACAAGCCCATGCAGGTGTGCACGGTGATCTTGTTGTCGGTGGTCAGGAGGAGTTCGCCCCATGTTTCCAGGGCGCAGGTCCGGGGCCCCTTCTCCAGGAGGGCGCGCACCTCGTCCCAGAGCGCCAGCACCAGGTGCGGATCGGGGTTCGAGCCGTCGAGGAAGAACTGCTGGGTGCTCACGTCGGCGTAGTTGTAGAGCAGTTCGCAATGGGAGAGCGCGCCGTCGCGGCCGGCGCGGCCGACTTCCTGGTAGTAGGCCTCGATGCTGCCGGGAATGTCCCAGTGGATGACGAACCGCAGATCGGAACGGTCCACCCCCATGCCGAAGGCGTTGGTGGCCACGACCACGGGCACCTCGCCGCCCATGAAACGATCCTGGGCCTGCGACCGTTTCTCGTCCGGCATCCCGGCGTGGTAGATCCTGTGCCTGACCTTGAGCTCGCCGAGCATCTGTCCGACGCGTTCGACCTGCTTGCGCGTGCTGCAATAGACGATGCCGGTCGGGAAGTCGGCGAGAATCCGGCGGATGCGCCCGAGCTTGTCCCCGTGGGAACGGCACGGTTCCACCACGAGGCGCAGGTTGTCGCGCCGGAATCCGCGGACGAACACCCGCGGGGCGGGGCGGCCTTCGGTTCCGAGCCCGAGTTGCCGGATGATGTCCTCGCGGACTTCCGGCGTGGCGGTGGCCGTCAGGGCCATGACGCGGGCCTGGGGGAGGGACTTGACCACCTGGCCCAGCCGCAGGTAATCGGGGCGGAAGTCGTGGCCCCACTGGCTGATGCAGTGCGACTCATCCACCGCGAGCAGCCCGATGTCGAGTTCGCCGAGCAGGGACTGGAAACGCTGGTTGCGGAAGCGTTCGGGCGCGACATAGACCAGCCGGGTCTCCCCGCGCCGCAGTGCGGCAATGCGGGCCATGGTATCGTCCATGGAAACCGAGGAATTCAGGCATGTGGCGGGAATGCCGCGCTCGACGAGGCCATCCACCTGGTCCTTCATCAGCGAGATCAGGGGCGAAACCACGAGCGTGACGCCTTTCATGGCCATGGCGGGGAGCTGGAAGCAGAGCGACTTGCCGGCGCCGGTGGGCATGACGACCACGGCATCGCCGCCGGCCAGCACGGCATCGATGGGTGCCCGCTGCCCCGGATTGAAACCGGAAAAGCCGAAATACCGCGAGAGCAGGGCGTCCAGAGGAGCCGGGTCTGCGGTGGCAGGTGCGGTTGTGGCGGAATCCGGGGTCATGAGGAGCGAGAGACTACCAGTGTTGGTGCGGCAAAGAACAGGGAAAACAGGCTCCGCGGACTTGTCTTTCGCCATCCGGCCCGACGTTGTATACTGGCGTTTTGTTGGACAGGCACGACAGGCAGGGGCAGCCGCATGATCAAGGCTTTCATATTCGATCTGGATGGAACGCTGATTGATTCCGAGTCGTTGTGGTGCAAGGCGGTGCAGCGGGTGATCGAATCCCGCGGGCAGCCGGTGACGGAGGCGTATGCCAGCGAGCTGGTCTTCGGGCGCGCGTGGGGCGATATCCAGGCGCGGTTGTACGAGGACTATCCCGTGTTCCGGGAGGGGCCCTGTAACCTCGAGCTGGAGAGCCTGGCCCATTATGAAAGCCTGCGCGGCACGGCGGATATCCGTATTCCGGGCTCGATCGCCCTGCTGGAGAGACTGTCGCCGCGGTATCCCGTGGCGATTGTGTCCGGCTCCACGCGCCGCCAGATCGGGGAGGCGGTGGCCATGATGGGTATAGGGAATTGTCTGAGGTTCTACCTGGGGAGCGAGGATTATCCGCGGGGCAAGCCGGATCCCGCGGGGTTCCTGATGGCCGCGCGGCGGTTCGGTGTGAAGCCCGGGGAATGCCTGGTCTTCGAGGATTCGCCGGCGGGGGTCCGGGCGGCGCAGTTGGCCGGAATGCGGTGCATTGCCTTGCGGCGGCACGGCGCCGGGACGCCTGCCCTCGAGGGGGCGGAGGAGGTGCTGGGCGACCTCGCCGATTTCAGGCCGGAGCTGTACGGGATTCCCTGCTGAGGTCTTGCCTTCCCGCGGCATTCGGGTGATACTGCGTACGTGCATGCTGCCACGAATATCCGATGGAGCCGCGGGCTGGGAAGAACCCACCCCTGACCCCTCCAAGGAGGGGAACTGGGAAGGACCTCCTGTGGCTCCTTCCGCCGCACGTACGCT
>CAYWKN010000064.1:0-11539 GCA_964458765.1 uncultured Verrucomicrobiota bacterium | reverse complement strand
GCGGTGGCACGGGGGGGCGGACAGGAGTCTGACGGGACCCGCCGTGTGAATGCCGCGGTCCCGGGGAGCCTGGAGGCGGTTCTTGGCGAAGCGGGGTCCCAGGGCAAGCCGGTGTTCCTGGATTTCTGGGCGACCTGGTGCAAGAACTGCGAAGCGATGGAAGCCACCACCTTCCGCAATGCGGAGGTGAAGGCCCGGCTGGGCGCCTACCTGACCGTGAAGGTGCAGGCGGAACGGCCCGGGGACCCGGCGGTCAAGGCGTTGTTGGACCGCTTCGAGGTCAGGGGATTGCCCACCTACGTGATCCTGGGCGCCCCGGTCGCGGGTTCTGTTTCCGGAGCGGGCCATGGGGAATAGGAAGAAACATCCGTGCCCCGGTTGCCGGGTGTGCCAGTGGTGCCCGGATTCCCGGTGTGCCTTGTGTCAGGGATGGAAGAACCCGAGCCGGCCGTGCGGCCGGAAGGCTTGCGGCAGGTCCAGGCGAACAGGGAAGGCGGTGCAAGATGGGTCCCGATAAAAATCCGGCAAGCGATATCCGCTCGGCATTGTGATCGTGGGGGCCTCGGGCGACCTGGCGCAGCGCAAAATCGTGCCGGCGCTGTTTGCCCTGTATTGCCAGGGGTTGCTACCGGAGGATTTTCACATCTACGGGTTGGCCCGCACGCCGATGGGGCACCGGGAATTCCGGGAGAAGCTGGCCATGCATCTCACCTGCCGGTATGTGCCGGGCGAATCCTGCGCCGCGAAGACGGAATCGTTTCTCGGCCGCTGTTACTACACCGCCGGCCAGTACGGCGCCAAGGATGCCTATCTCGACCTGTTCCAGCAGATGACGGCTGTGGAGGGGCGGGGGGCCGTCAACCGCCTCTTCTACATGGCGGTGCCGCCCTCGGTCTTCCTGGAGGTGGCCGGGGCGCTGGGGGATTCCGGGCTCGTGGCCTGCGGCTCCCGCGAGGAATGGTCGCGGGTGGTCATCGAGAAACCCTTCGGACGCGACCGCGCATCCTCCGACCACCTGGTGCGGGAGATGGGCAAGGTGTTCACGGAGGAGATGACCTACCGGATTGACCACTACCTGGGCAAGGAGATCATCCAGAACCTGATGGTGCTGCGGTTCGCGAACCTGGTGTTCGAGCCCATCTGGAACCGGGATTATGTGGAAAACATCCGCATCTCCTGGAAGGAGCCGATCGGCGTGGGGCAGCGGGGCGGCTACTTCGACCCGTTCGGCATCGTGCGGGACGTGATGCAGAATCACCTGCTGCAGATCCTGGCGCTGCTGGCGATGGAAAAGCCCTCGGCCTACAACGCGGCGGCGGTTCGCGACGCCAAGGTGAACCTGCTGCGCTGCATTGAGCCGCCGGCGCCGGAAGACGTGTGCACGGGGCAATACGCGGCCAGCGGGCGCGGGCCGGCCTACGCGGAGGAACCGTCGGTGCCCGCGGGTTCGCTGACGGCAACGTATGCGGCGGCGGTGCTCCGCATCCACCATCCCCGCTGGCAGGGGGTCCCCGTGTTCCTGGAGGCCGGGAAAGCCATGAACGAGCGGATCAACGAGGTCCGCATGCGCTTCAAGCCGGTGCCGGGGAACCTCTTCGACCACCGTGCCGATCCGGTGGCCGCCAACGAACTGGTCATCCGGATCCAGCCGGACGAAGCCATCACGCTGAAGGTGATGAACAAGACGCCGGGCCTGGATCTGAAGCTGGAACAGACGGAACTCAACCTGCGGTACCGGACGGCATTCGACGAGGAGATCCCGGACGCGTACGAGTGCCTGCTGCTGGACGTGATCGAAGGCGACAGGAATCTGTTCATCCGGTCGGACGAACTGGCGGCGGCGTGGGATATCTTCACCCCCGTGCTGAAGACGCTGGAGGAGCAGCGGGTTGTCCCGGAGCGCTACCCGTTCGGGGGTGGACGGCCGGTGGCGGCCGAGCGGCTGGCCCGCCGGAACGGGATGGAACTGGCGGGGTGATCGGACCGGCTTTTGCGGTGGAACCATGACAGCGATCCGGCAGAGGAAATTCGGCGGAACGGGCGATCTGCACGCGGCCGTGGCGACCGTGCTGGGAGAGCATGTGGGCCGCCCTTTCGGAGTGCCGCATGCGGTCATGCTCGCGGGCGGGCGGACCCCGCTGCCGATCTACGAAGCGGTTGCCTCGGGGCGGATCCGGGCGGCGGATGACTTCCTGGTGTTGTACAGCGACGAGCGCATGGTGCCCCCGGATTCCCCGGAAAGCAACTACGGCAACACGCGCGGGTTTCTCGGGAAACTGGGGGTGGGGGACGATCACATCATGCGTGTGCATACCGACCTGCCGTTGAAGAAAGCCGCGGAACAGTATGCCGCCACGCTGCACCGCTTCCTCAAGGTCGGGGGGCGGATCACGCTGGGGCTTCTGGGCCTGGGGGCCGACGGCCACACGGCATCCCTCTTTTCCCTCGAAGCCGTGCGGGCCTCGGCCGGGAGCATGGCGGTGGCGGTGCCCCGCCCCGAAAAACCCGACCGGGTGTCCGTAACCCCTGACTTGCTAAAGCGGGTCGAAACCCTTATCTTTGTCGTCACAGGCGCGGAGAAGCGGGACGCGGTGACCCGGTTGCTCACGCACCCGGAGCGCTCTCCGGCAGGTCTCGCGGTCCGCGAGGCCCGGAATGTGCAGCTCTGGACGGCGTGACCAGGAGCCTGGAGGAGAAGAAGACATGTACGACAAGAAGAAGGATTGCAGACACGCGCATGGCCATCTCGGGCACCTGTGTGTACTCGCCAGCGAAGGGCGTTTTGACGAGATCAAGCGGGTTGCCAAGGATCCCAAGTTCATCTGCTTCAACTGCGGGCGGGTGGCCGATCATGACGGCAATCTCTGCAACCCGATGCCGTTGGAAGGGTGACCCCCGGCGGCGGGACGGTGCGCGCCCATGACGGAGTCCGATGACCGGCGCCGCCTGGAAACGCTGCGTACAGCGATCGAGCGGCACAACTCCCTCTATTACGTCGAAGCCCGTCCGGAGATTTCCGACCGGGACTACGACCGGCTGTACGACGATCTCAAGCAACTGGAGGCCCGTCATCCGGAATGGGTGACGCCCGATTCGCCCACCCAGCGCGTCGGCGGCCAGCCTCTCAAGCAGTTCAGTTCCGTGCGGCATCTCAAGCCGATGATGTCGCTCGACAACACCTATTCCTTCGACGAACTGCGGGAGTTTGACCGGCGGGTCCGGAAGCTCCTTCCGGACGGGAAGGTGCGGTATGTGCTGGAGCCCAAGGTGGACGGGTGTTCCATCAGCGTGCGATACGAGCGCGGCGTGATGACGCTTGGTTCCACGCGCGGGGACGGCGCGACGGGGGATGACATCACCGCCAATCTCAGGACCATCCGCTCGCTGCCCCTGCGGCTTGACAGCGGTGGCGGCATGGCGGTTCCGGAGTTTCTCGAGGTCCGCGGCGAGGCGTACATGCCGGTGGCGGGATTCCGCAAGCTCAACGCGGAGCGCGAGCGGGCGGGCGAGGAGCCGTTTGCGAATCCGCGGAACGCCACGGCCGGTTCCCTGAAGCAACTGGATTCGCGCATCGTGGCCCGGCGGCCGCTGGCGGTGGTGTTCTATGCCGTCGGCGCCGTGGAAGGCGGCGGATTCGACAGCCAGGAGGCAACCTTGCGCGGGTTGCGCGCGCTGGGACTTCCGACGCCCGCCCACTGGTGGGTGTGCGCGGATATCGAGGACGTGATCCGCCGGTCGGAGGAATTGAGGCAGTTGGAGTCCGCCCTCGCCTACGAAATCGACGGGGCGGTGGTCAAGGTGGACGATCTCTCGCAATGGCAGAGGCTCGGCACGACCGCCAAGGCGCCGCGGTACGCGATTGCCTACAAGTATTCCCACGAGCAGGCGCAGACAGTGCTCCGGGCCATCACGGTGCAGGTGGGCCGGACGGGGGTGCTCACGCCGGTGGCCGAACTGGAGCCGGTCTTCCTGGCGGGCTCCACGATCTCCCGGGCCACGTTGCACAACGAGGAGGAAGTGCGCCGGAAGGATATCCGGGTCGGCGATCGCGTGATTGTCGAAAAGGCCGGCGAGGTGATTCCGGCGGTGGTGGGCGTGGTGCCGTCCGTCCGGAAGCCGGGGGCCGCGCCGTTCGATCTGGCCGGTCATGTGAACGGGAAGTGTCCGGCCTGCGGCGGCCCCATCAGCCGGGATCCGGAATTCGTGGCCTGGCGGTGCGACAACATCGCCTGTCCCGCCCAGCTCAAGAGGACGGTGGAGCATTTTGCCGACCGGCACGGGATGGACATCGAGGGCCTGGGCGAAGTGCTGGTCAACCAGCTTGTGGACAAGGGGCTGGTGCGGGACGTGGCGGACCTGTATGCCCTGACGGTGGAGCAGGTGGCGGCCCTGGATCGGATGGCGGAGAAATCCGCGGGCAACGTTGTCGCGGCCATTGCCGAAAGCCGGAAACAGGACTTGTGGCGGCTGGTGTACAGCCTGGGCATTCCGGAGGTGGGCGAGGGGGCCGCCCGGAAGCTTTCGGAGCATTTCGACACGCTGGACGCGCTGGCGGCGGCGGATGCCGGGGCCCTGCAGCGGATTCCCGATGTGGGCCCGGTGATGGCCGGACAGGTGGTGGATTTCTTCGCCAACAGCCGGAACCAGGCGGTGATCGCGAAACTCAAGGCGCACGGTGTGAACCTGCGGCGGCTGGAAGAGCGGCGCGCGGCGGCGGAAGGGCCGTTCGCGGGGAAGACCGTGGTCGTCACAGGCACGTTGACCCGCTACACGCGGGACCAGGTCCATGAACTCCTCCGGCAGAAGGGGGCCAAGGTCACCGACAGCGTCAGCAAGAAGACGCACTACCTGATTGCGGGCGCGGAGGCGGGTTCCAAGCTGGACAAGGCGCGCAAGCTGGGCGTGCCGGTGCTGGGCGAGGATCAGTTTGCGGAGCTGATCAGCTCATGACGGCGCCGGTTCCGGCGCTGGTCACGAGTTGCGCATAGCGCTTCAGGTACCCCGTGAGCGGCTGCGGCTGGTACGGAGCCGCCGCCGCGCGGCGCCGCGCGATCTCTTCCGCCGTCAGTTCCGCTTCCAGTGTGTGGCCCGGGATGTCCAGGCGGATCATGTCGCCGGGTTTCAGCAGCCCGATGAGGCCACCGGCGGCGGCTTCGGGCGAGACATGCCCGATACAGGCGCCGCGGGTGCCGCCGGAGAAGCGGCCGTCGGTGATCAGGGTGACGCTCTCGCCGAGGCCGTGCCCCATGATGTAGGAAGTGGGGGCCAGCATTTCCTGCATGCCCGGGCCGCCGCGGGGCCCCTCGTAGCGGATGACCACGCAATCGCCGGACTTGACCTTGCCGCTGAGGATCCCTTCGCAGGCTTCCTCCTGGGACTCGAAAATCACCGCCGGGCCGCGGAACTTGAGCATGGACGGGGCCACGCCCGCCTTCTTGACCACCGCGCCGCCCTGGGCGAGGTTGCCCCAGAGGATCGTGAGACCGCCGTCGGCGGAGTAGGGGTTGTCGAGCGGCCGGATCACCTCCGGATCGGCCACGCGGGCGCGCGAGATGTTCTGCCAGATGGTCTTGCCGGTGACCGTCGGGGCGTTCCGGTGGATCAGGCCGCGGATGGAGGCGATCTGGCGCATGATGGCGCCGATGCCGCCGGCGCGGTCCACGTCCTCCATATGGTACTTGGAGGAGGGGGAGACCTTGCAGACGTTGGGGCATTTCTGCGAGATCTTGTTGATGCGTTCCAGGTCGTAGCTGATGCCGGCCTCGTGGGCGATGGCCAGCGCGTGCAGGACGGTGTTCGAACTGCCGCCCATGGCCATGTCGGTGGCGAAGGCGTTGTCCAGGGAGTCCTGGGTCACGATCTCGCGCGGGCGGGGGCCCCCGGCCCTGGCCATTTCGACAATGCGCCGGGCGGCCTGGCGGAAGAGCTTCTTGCGGCGGGGGTCGGTCGCCAGGATGGACCCGTTGCCGGGCAGGGCGATGCCGATGGCCTCGCAAAGGCAGTTCATGGAATTGGCCGTGAACATGCCGGAGCAGGAGCCGCACCCGGGGCAGGCGCATTCCTCGAGGGTTTGCAGTTCGCCGTCGCTGATTTTGCCGCGGTTATGGGCGGCCACGCCCTCGAAGACGCTGATCAGGTCCACCTTCCTGCCGTCGGGCATATGGCCGGCGGCCATGGGGCCGCCGCTGACCATGATGGCGGGGATGTTGGCCCGCAGCGCGCCCATGAGCATGCCGGGAACGATCTTGTCGCAGTTGGGGATGCAGACCACGGCGTCGAAACAATGGGCCTTGATCATGGACTCGACGCTGTCGGCGATGAGTTCGCGGCTGGGGAGGGAGTACTTCATTCCCGTGTGGCCCATGGCGATGCCGTCGCAGATGCCGATGGTGTTGAACTCGAAGGGGATGCCGCCGGCCTTGCGGATGGCCTTCTTGATCAGGTCGGCGACCTTGTTCAGGTGGACGTGGCCGGGGATGATTTCGTCGAACGAGTTGCAGACGCCGATGAAGGGTTTGTCGAAATCCCCGGATTTCACGAGGCCCGTGGCGCGCAGGAGACTGCGGTGGGGAGCGTGTTCGGCGCCTTTCTTGATCTTGTCGCTGTTCATGGAGTTGTCCTTTCTTTGCTGACCAAAGCCTCAATATAGCGAAGCGATCGCGCAGTGTCGAGACCGGGACAGGAATCCTCGCGCAAGGGCGTTCCGGCGTGGAAGCGGCGCGCGAAACGCCCTTGCTTGGACCGGGCACATGTCGGGGTTGCCCGCACAAGACCCGGAAGCGGCATCTTTTTTGCGGCATCGCGGGTTGCGCCTGTCGGGAGGTTTGTGGTATGTAGTCGCCTCCGTTTCCTGTCTCATGCGGGAACGGGGGAGTCATTGTGGACGCGCGCCAGACGTATATCGTCTTGAACATGATGCAGGGGATCGGTCCGGTGACGGTCCGGAATCTGGAGACCGCCCTGGGGTCGGTGGAGGCCATCCTCACGGCCGACGGGGGCAGCCTCAAGCGCGTCGCGGGGGTCGGCAGCGAGATGGTCGCCCGCATCCTGGACCAGCGCGGGCGGCTGGATCCGGCGGCCGAGGAAGAGAAGGCGGTACGGCTGGGGGCGCGGATCGTGACGCGGGTGGACGCGGAGTATCCCCGGCGGCTGCTGGAGATCTACGATCCGCCGCTGGCTCTGTATGTGCGGGGCACGCTCCAGTCGCGGGACGAATGCGGCATCGCGCTGGTCGGATCGCGCCGGACAAGTCATTATGGGCTCGAAACCGCGGAACGGCTGGGTTTCCTGCTGGCGCAGAGCGGCGTCAGCGTGATCAGCGGACTGGCGCGCGGGATCGATACCGCGGCACACCGCGGCGCGCTCAAAGGGCGCGGCCGCACCGTGGCCGTCCTGGGCGGCGGACTGGATTGCCTGTTCCCGCCCGAGAACGCGGGCCTGGCCGCCGAAATCGAGCGGCAGGGTTCGGTGGTGACGGAATACCCGTTCGGGCGGCAGCCGGACAAGACGACCTTCCCGGTCCGGAACCGGATTGTGAGCGGGATTTCGCAAGGGGTGGTGGTGATCGAGGCCGACGTGACCAGCGGCGCGATGATCACGGCCAACCAGGCGATGGAGCAGGGGCGGACGGTGTTCGCGGTGCCGGGCCGGATCGACTCCGTCGGATCGCGGGGGCCCCATAAGCTGATCAAGCAGGGGGCCCGGCTGGTGGAGGGCGTCGAGGACATCCTGGAGGAACTCGAGACGCTGCTGCCGATGCCGAAGGCGGGCACGCGGGAGCGGGCCGCCGCGGCCGATCTGTCGGAGGCCGAGCGGGAAATCACGGCCCTGCTGGAAGCGGATGGCGAGGCGGAACTGGACACGCTGATCCGGCGCACCGGGAAACGGGCGGCGGAAATCAACGCGCTGGTAATGGGGCTGGAAATCAAGCGGATCGTAAAAATGCTCCCCGGCCAGCGGGTGGGGTTGCGACGGCAATAAGGAGAACGCGCATGGCATCGAAACTGGTTATCGTGGAATCGCCGGCCAAGGCCAAGACGATCAACAAGATCCTGGGCCACGATTTCGTCGTCAAGGCCTCCATGGGCCACGTGCGGGACCTGCCGGTGAAGAAGCTGGGCGTGGATCTGGAAAAGGGGTTCGCGCCCGAATACGTGGTGGCCGAGGACCGCAAGAAGGTGGTCAAGGAACTGGCCGATGCGGCCAGGTCGTGCGAGGCCGTCTACCTGGCGCCCGATCCGGACCGGGAGGGCGAAGCCATCGCGTGGCATCTGAAGGCGCTGCTGGAAAAGGCCGTGGACGAAGACAAGTTCTTCCGGGTGACCTACAACGAGATTACGCCGCGCGCGGTGCGCGAAGCGTTCGAGCACCCCAAGCACATAGACCAGCACCTGGTCGATGCGCAGCAGGCCCGCCGGGTGCTTGACCGGATTGTGGGCTACAAGGTCAGTCCCCTGTTGTGGAGCCGCGTGGCCCGCGGCCTCAGCGCCGGGCGGGTGCAATCGGTGGCGTTGCGGCTCGTATGCGAGCGGGAGCTGGCCATCCGGAACTTCGTGCCGCAGCCGTACTGGCTGTTCGGCGCCACGGTGCGCAAGCAGGCGGAGCCGCGGGACCCGTTCGCCGTCCGCCTGGCCCGCATCCGGGGCGAGAAGGCGGATATCCGGACGGCGGAGCAGGCGGACCAGGTCCTGAAAGACCTCGAAACGCGGGCGCTGCGCGTCCGGGACATCCTGACGCGGGAAATCAGCCGCCGCGCGTTCCCGCCCTACATCACGAGCTCGCTGCAGCAGGCGGCGTCGCGGGTGTTCGATTTCTCCCCAAGCCGCACGATGAAGATCGCGCAGAAGCTGTACGAGGGCGTGGATCTCGGCGAAGGCCCCGCCGGCCTGATCACCTACATGCGTACGGATTCGTTCAACCTTTCCCAGGAGGCGATCCAGTCGTGCCGGAGCCACATCGCCGCGGCGTACGGCGAAGCCTATGTGCCGGAGAAGCCGAACTACTACAAGAGCCGCGGAACGGCCCAGGAGGCACACGAGGCGATCCGGCCGACGGATGTGAACCGCACGCCCGACAGCCTGGCAAAGGACCTCACACCCGAACAACTGAAGCTGTACACCCTGGTCTGGCAGCGTTTTGTCGCCTGCCAGATGGCGCCGGCCCGGATCGAGCAGCGGACGGTGGAGGTGGAGACCGCCGGCGCGGCGGGGGATGTGCCCGACTACCTCTTCCGCGCCACCGCCTCGCAGGTCGTGTTCCCCGGGTACATGAAGGTGGCGGGCCTGCCGAAGAAGGCCAAGGACAAGGATGCCGCGGATAAGGAAGGCGGCGCCGACGAGGAGGAGGAAGTGGACCGGTTGCCGCCCCTGGAGAAGGGCGAAGCCCTGGACCTGCTGGAATGGCTGCACGAGCGCAAGGAAACACAACCGCCGGGCCGGTACAGCGAAGCCTCGCTCGTCAAGGCCCTGGAGGAGAACGGCGTCGGCCGGCCCAGCACCTATGCCTCGATCATCGCCACCCTCTACGACCGCCGCTATGTCGCCAAGGAGAAGCGCGCGATCCAGCCGACGGAGCGGGGCCTGAAGGTCAACGACCTGCTGGTGACCAACTTGAACGAGCTGTTCGATGTGACGTTCACGGCCGGAATGGAGGAGCTGCTCGACGAGGTGGAGGAAGGCAAGGTCGAGTGGACCGCCATGCTGCGCGACTTCTACGCGCGGTTCCAGCAGTGGATGGTGGCGGCCAAGGGGCCGGCGGCGCAGACCGTCCATGTGGAGCAGGTGCTGGCCGCCACGGAGAGGATCCGGGAATGGGGGCCGGAGGTCAAGCGCGGGCGGCGCACCTACAGCGACCGCAAGTTCGTGGATTCCATCCGCAAGCAGCTCGAAGAGGGCCGCAAGGCCCTGTCCCAGCGGCAACTGGAGAGCCTCGGGCGCGTGGCGATCCGGTATCGCGATCAGATCAGCGGGCTGGAGGAAGTCCTGAAGGCGTCGGGTCTGGCGGCGCTGCTGGACGAGAAGCCGCCGGAACCGCCGCAGCCTTCGACCCGCCTGAAGCTGGAATTGCTGGCCGCCGTGACGTTCCAGCCTCCCGAGAAGCGGCGCGGGCGCACCTATGACGACAAGGCGTTCGTCGAATCGCTCCGGCACCGGGTGGACCAGAACCGCGGCTTGTCGCCCGCGCAGATCCAGGTGCTGGACCGGATGGTCCTGAAGTATGCCGAACAGATTCCGGATCTGGAAGCCCTGCGCGAGCAACTGCATCTCGGCGAGGCCTCGCAGGCGGAAGATGCCGAGAGCGCGGGGCTGCTGGCCCGGCTCAAGGATGTGACCCATTGGCACAAGACCATCAGCAAGGGCGGCAAGGAGTTCGACGACAAGTCGTTCTACGAGTCGCTGGCCAGGCAGTTTGCGCACCGCAAGTCGCTCACGCCGCGGCAGAAAGGCGCCCTGAAGCGGATGGCGCGCAGATATGGCGCGGGCGGATCGGCGGCCGGCGCCGCTCCGGCAGAACCTGTCGCGGAGGCGTAGACGCGGGAGGGCGGGCATGAATGCCGGGAAGAAGCCAGCGGTGGCCGGGACGGGCGGAGCGGAGCAACTCTCCGCCGACCCGTGCGTGGCGCAGTTTCTCTCGCACCTGGAGCATGAGCGCAACGCTTCGCCCCACACGATCGCCAACTACCGGCTGGATATCGCCCAGTTCGCCCGGTTCACTTGGACGGCCGATGCGATGGCGCCCTATGCGTGGGGCGGTGTGGACCGTTTCCAGGCCAGGGCCTTTCTCGTGGATTCCCAGAAACGGGGCAGCGAGGCGGCCACCACCGGGCGCAAACTGTCCAGCCTGCGGAGTTTCTTCAAGTTCATGGAACGGGAGGAAATGATCCCCGCAAGTCCGTTCACGGGCCTCAAGGCGCCGAAGCGGGCGCGGAAACTGCCGCATTTCCTTTCGGTGGACGAGGTCAACCGCCTGCTGGCGGCGCCGGCGAAGCGGTGGGACGAGGGCGAGCGGCCCAAGGGCGAACGGGAGCGGCGGATGGCGGAATACGCGGCGCGGCGCGATGCGGCGATTTTGGAGACGCTGTACAGCACGGGCGGACGGGTGAGCGAGGTGGCGGGCTTGTCGGATCCGGCCCTGGATATGTTGAGCGGGGTCGTCCGTGTCCGGGGCAAGGGCAGGAAGGAACGGCTCTGTGCCCTTGGGCGGCCGGCTGTCAGGGCGGTGAAGGAGGCGCTGAGCCTGCGCGACGCCCTCTGGCCGGCGATTGCCCGCATGCCGCGCGGAGACAAGCCCCTGTTTGTCAATACGCGGGGGGAGAGGCTGACGACCCGGTCCATCGAGCGCCTGCTGAAGAAGTACCTGCTGGCGGCGGGTCTGAATGCGGAAATATCGCCGCATGCGCTGCGCCATTCCTTTGCCACGCACATGCTGGACGCGGGCGCCGACCTGAGGAGTGTGCAGGAGCTGCTGGGCCATGCCAGTCTCTCCACCACGCAGATTTACACGCACGTGACTGTGGAAAAGCTCAAGAAAGTGTATGATG
>CAYWKN010000063.1:9867-11548 GCA_964458765.1 uncultured Verrucomicrobiota bacterium | reverse complement strand
CCATTCACTATTCACCATTCACCATTCCCCCTTCCCGTAGCCGCCCTTGCCGCCTCCAAGGCCCGCAACAGCCAGGAGAATCTGCTCTTCCTCACCGCGCTTGCCGCCGCCCGGGAGCGCCTCGTATTCTCCTACGCCGCCCATGATGAGACCGGCCAGGATCAACCCCCGTCCGTCTTCTTCAGCACCCTGTGGCGGCTCGTCGGGTGGCCGGCATTCGAAACCTTGCCGCCCGAACCGCCCGATCCCTACGATCAATGGCGCCTGCGCCAGGCGCCCGCCCATCTTCAGGCGCACTGGCAGCGGAACCGGCCCGCCAAGGACACCTTCCAGCGTCGCCCGTTCCCCGGCGAGTCCTATCTCGGCACCCTTCCGCTCCCGCTCTGCCGCGCGGACGACGAGCGCCGCCAGCGCCTCGCCCATTCCCCATCCACCATCAACCAGCAGCCATCAGCCATACCGCAGTCCCCCATTACCGCGCCAGCCGTTGAACCGCTGAACCGTGAACTGGATAACCTCCCCTTTCATATCTCCCACGGCATCCGGATCGAAAGGCAACGCCAGGCCTTCTTCAACCATCAAGGACAACCCGCCGCGGAGTGCGCCGCCGCGGGCCCGGAACTCGCCGCCACCCCCGGCCACGAATACGCAGGCGTTCTGGATGCCTCCGTCTGGACCTCCCTCCGCGGCACCCGCACCGAAACCGTCCGGGACTTCAGCCCCACCCAGTTGGAACGTCTTGCCGCCTGTCCCTACAAGTACTACCTGCAATACGTGCTGCGCGCGGAGCCCATCGAACCGAACGACCTGGAGCCCCGTGCCGAGGATTTCGGCACCGCCGTTCACGCCATCATGCATGCCGGATTCCGCCTGCTGCAAGGGCTGCCACCGCCCGGCTTCATTCCCATCCCGGCCGACATCGTCAAGACCGCAGGCGCCCTGCGTGTGCCCCTGTGGGCTGTCCGGGACCCTCACGATTCCTGGCGCTTGCAGCCCTCTCCCGACCGCCCGTCCGACGAAGCCCTGCCTCTGGTGGCCTTCCCGCCCGGAGCGAACGAAAGGGTCCTCGACTTCTTTGAACATCTCGCGGAAGCCATGCTCGACTGGGCCACCCGCGGAAACGCCGTCTGGCGGCTCGGGGCCCCCGAGCAACTGAACCTCCAGCGCCTCCGCATCCGCCGCAGCATCCGGTCCCTCGTCCGCACCGCCCTGGATCCGGACGCCCTGCCGGATATTCCGGAATTCGCGGAGGCCCGCCGCTATCCAGCCCTGCTGGAATACCTCTTCGACAGCCGCCGGGAGCCGCGCGACGCGCCGTCCCTCGAACTCGCCGACCCCGCCGATCCCGCGCGCCGGGTTCGGATCCATGGCAAGATCGACAGGGTGGACCTTGTGTTCGGACCGGACAAGCATCTGCGGGGCCTCATTGTCGTGGACTACAAAGGCAGCACCAAGGCCAGGCTCAAGCCCGCCGATCTCGCGGCCGGCATCGCCACCGCCGCCGACTGCCAACTCCCCGCCTACGCCATGGCTGCCGCCCGCGCCCTCGGCCTTCCCATTCCCCCTTCCCCATCCACCATCAACCCTCCTTCGCTAAAGCTTCGGCGGGCAAGCCATCCCCCATCAACCATTGACCATCAACCATCAACCATTGACCATCCCCCATCAACCATTGACCATC
>CAYWKN010000063.1:0-9767 GCA_964458765.1 uncultured Verrucomicrobiota bacterium | reverse complement strand
ACCATTGACCATCCCCCATCAACCATTGACCATCAACCATCAACCATTGACCATCAACCATCAACCATTGACCATCAACCATTGACCCTCCCCCCTTCCCCATTCCCTCTTCCGCTGTTCATCCACTATCTCTGCTACACCCTGGCGCCGGACCTCATGGTCAAGCAATCCCGCACACAGTGCCTCAGCCTCGATGGAGCCCCCGTCGATCCCGAAACCCTGGCGGAAATCCTCGGCGACAGCAGTTCGCTCACGGACGCGTTCCGGGTCCGCATCTTCGAGGCCTTGAACCGCTACGACCGCGGCAACTTCGCCGTGGCCCCGGAATCCTGCGACTACTGCGATTTCAAGGCCTGCTGCCGCCATGCCGCCAGCCTGCTGGATCCTGAAGCCCGTGAATCCGCGGAGGAGTCATGAGCACCTGCCGCCGCATCCGATTCATCGCTTCCGCCGGCACCGGCAAGACCCACCAGGTCGTGCGCCTCTACCAGGCCCTCCTCTTCGGACGCCCCTATCCATCCGACGGGCTCGCCCTTCCCGGCCAGGCCACTGGCTCGATCTTCCCCGGCAATGTCCGTATCGCGCCGGAGCAAATCCTGATGTTGACCTTCACCAAGAACGCCGCCGCCGAGATGCGCTCGCGCGTCACACAGGCCGTGGAAGAGGAACTCGTCTCCGGCGATCCCGGGAACGAGGCTTTCTGCTGGAGCCTGCTGCGGCGCCTGTCCGCCGCCACCATTTCCACCATCCACTCCTTCGCCCAGCAACTCCTCTCCGCCCACACCCTCCATTTGGGCCTCGCGCCCAACCTGGTCGTTCTCGAGGAAGCCGAGGCCTCCGATCTCCGGAACACCGAGGTCGAGGCAGCCCTCAAGGCAGCCCTCGCCGGCTCGAACGCAGCCCTTGCGCGCGACATCGAAACCCTGTGCGATGGCCGCGGCCTGCCCGGCATCCATGCCGGCATCCTCGACACACTGCGCGCCTGTTCCGCCTGGGGACTCGACCTCGCACAAGCCGATCCCGCCGCACTTGTGGCCGCACCCGCTCCGCCCCGGAAAACCGACTTCGCGTCGCTGGTGAAACGGCTGGAACAATCGCGGTGCCAGAAAAGCCGGAAACGCGACGATACACTGGCCGTCCTCCAGCAGGCCCTGCGCCATCTGGATGAATCCCCCGCAGGCGCGGATAGCCTGCCCAACCAGCTCGCCGCCGCCGCCAACAATGCCTTGAAGCAAGCCAAGGGACCCTGGGGCTCCACAGACGACATCAAGGCCCTCCGCGAGGAAACCTTCTCCGTCCTCACCGCGGCGGGTTCCTTCTCCGCCCGCACCGAAGCCACACGCCTGCTGGTTTCGTTCCTCACCCTCGCCCGCCACGCCGCCCTCCGTATCCAGGGCCGCAAGCGGGCACTCGGCGTCCTGGATTTCGACGATCTCCTCTTCCAGGCCCGCGACCTCGTCCGGGCGCGCCCCGATGCCGTGCCCGACCTGAAGGTCATCATCGTGGACGAAGCCCAGGACAACTCGCGGCTGCAGAACGATCTCATCCGGCTCGTCCAGTCCGCCGCCGGAGCCGATATCGTCCTCTGCGGCGATACCAAGCAGACCATTTACGGCTGGCGCGGGGCCGATCCCAACGGGCTGCCCGCGTTCGCCCGGACCTTGAAACTCGCCGACGTCCCGCTCCGGATCAGCTACCGCAGCCAGCGCGGGATCCTGGACTGGGTGAATGATATCTTCACCCGCCCGGTGTTCGGGCCCGAACACTACGGCGAAAACGAAACACTGCTCCCCTGCTCCGCCGCCGCATCGCTCAAGGGACCCTCCGTGGAACTGCTGTTGCCGGAATGGGAAGTCCACCCCGATCCGAAGGGATCCATCACCATCGGCAAGGGCGAACCCAAGTTGCGCATCGCGCTGACCCGCCGGGATCTGGCCCAACTGGCGGAAAAGGACGCGGGGGATCCCCAGTGGCCGGAAGCGCTGGAACGGTCGGCCCAGGCCGTCGCCCTGGAGGCCCGCGCCGTGGCCCGGCGCATCCGGCTGCTGACCGCGCCCGGCGCCGGACCCGGATGGCATCCGCCTCATGTGTGGAATCCGTCAACAGGCGGGTGGATCGGGGCCCCTCCCGGCCCCTACCGGTTCCGCGACATCCTCATCCTCCTGCGCGCCGGAACCCTGCAGGAAGTCTACGAACAGGCCCTGCAGGAGGAAGGGATTCCCTTCACCACCGACGGCAAGGGCCGGGGATTCTTCGCCCGACAGGAAACCCTCGACGTCGCCAACCTTCTCTCGTGGCTCGCCTGCCCGAATGACCGGCTCGCCTGGCTCGGCCTGCTCCGCTCCCCGTTCGTTGCCCTCTCCGACAACGCCATAGCTCTCCTGGAGATGGACGGGAGCGACCTGTCGAACAGCGCCCCGCAGGAAGCGCCGGGAAGTCCCGGGCTCCCCGCCGAAGGCGGCGAGGACAATCCCCCTGTGCTCCCCGGGCGGACTTCGGCTCACACTCTCCTGCAGCACGGGCTCTCCACCGACGCCGACGCCCTCCGGCGCGCCACCCCGATTCTCGGCCGCCTCCGCCGGCTGGCCGGCCGCACCAGCGCCGTTGAACTGGTCCGCGAAGCCGTCCGCCTCACCGGCTACGATGCCGTCCTCGCCGGAACCTTCCACGGAGTCCAGCGCCTGGCCAACCTCCAGAAACTGCTGACATGGCTCCAGACCCGCGAGCGCGACGAGACCCTGAACCTCCAGCAAACCGCGCGCCGGCTCAATGACGAAATCACGGGAGGACGCGAAGCCCCCGACGCCGCCGTCCTTGACCCCGACGACGATTCCGTGCGCATCAACACGATCCACGCCGCCAAGGGGCTTTCCAGTCCCGTGGTGTTCGTGCCGGACCTGCGCCGCCAGCCGGCGGCGGACCGCGACTGGATCCTGATCTGCCGCCACGACAGCGGGGAGGTCGCCGGTGTGGCGGGCAAGCTCAAGCAGTTCGTGGACGATGCCTGCACCGATATCGCCAGCGAGCAATACGACGAGGCGCTGTCCCGGAACAAGGACGACCGCGACCGCGAGTCCCGGCGCCTGTTCTACGTGGCCTGTACGCGAGCCCGCGACCTGCTGGTCCTGTCCGGCGAGAATCCCTACAGCGGCCACAAGGGCGCCTGGCGTTCGTGGGTCAACGACCACCTTAAGGAGTGCGACTTCGACCCGCGCCTGATCACCCTGCGCCCGTATGGCGATGTCGAACGCGCCTGGCGGGCCATCGCCGTCCCGGCCGCCGAGACACCCATTCCGGCTCCCGAGGTATTTGCGACCGCCGGCGCCTCCGCAAGCACCACGGTCCCCTTGGAGCGGTACCGTTTTCCCGTGACGGCCCTGACCCAGGCTGCCGACGTTCACAACGCTCTCGTTTCTCTTGCGCCCGTCTCCGTAACCTCGTCCTCTGCCGACGACCGGGAATCGCCCGAGCCGGCGTCGGATCCCATGTTGGCCGGAACCATCGCCCACCGGATTCTCGAAACCATGGACTACCACTCGGCAGTCCCCCTCGAAACCCGGATTGCCGCGTCGCCCGTATGGAATGAAGTCGAGGCCCACACGCCCGAGCTCGACCGGATCCGGAGACAGGTGGTGGCGGCCGCCGCGACCCTGTCGGAACTTCTTGCCGGTGTACCGCCCGGATCCATCATCCGGGAATTGCCGTTCGCCGCCCGGTTCGTTCATGACAACGCGGAGGTGATCGTGGACGGCAAGGCCGATCTCCTGTTTTTCCGGGATGGATGCTGGCATCTGGTGGACTACAAGTTCTCCAACCAGTCACCCGGAGAGCTGCACGCGCGCTATGCCATGCAACTGCAGGTTTATCGCGAAGCGCTCTCGGCGGCAACGGACGATCCCAGGTTGCGAACCCCCAGGTTCGCGTGCCCCGATTCCACTCCCGCCGAGTGGACTTTGACCCTGTTGGCCATTACCGACGAGGGTCGCTGCACGCCGGTGACGGTTGAAGGCCCCCCGTCGGCGGATCTCTCCGCCACACTGGTCAGCGCCGCCCGCCAACTGTCCGGCAGACGGTAGACGACACCCATTCCTTGACGCGTTCCCGGAGAAGCGGCTCCGCCTAGACCATGGCTATTGCCAGCGGATCGCGAATCCCTGCCGCCGCGAAAGCCGCGGCCCGTTCCACACAGGCTGGACACTCGCCGCACGGCGCCTCCCCGCCCCGGTAGCAGGTCCATGTATGCGCATAATCCACTCCCAGCGCCGCACCCAGCCGGAGTTCCTCCGCCTTGCTCATGTCCACAAACGGCGCGTGAACCGTGACGCGACCCCGCCGGTTGAGCCCCAGGGCGGCATTGATCCTTTCCAGGAATTCCGGAGTGCAGTCCCAGTACCCGTAGCGGTCCTGCCGCTGCGCCCCGTAGAAGACATCCACAACACCCCGCGACTCCGCATAGGCCGCCGCCAGCGACAGCAGGATCATGTTGCGGTTCGGCACATAGGTCGGCGGATGCGACAGCGATTCCGCGGCCAGGTCGGCCAGACGCGGCACCTCAGCGGCACGATCCGTCAGCGCGGAAGCCCCGCCCGCCAACTTCTCGTAGAAGGTCATATCCACCACGTCGTGCGCCTTCACACCGGCTGCCCGCGCCTGCCAGGCCGCCGCCTCCAGTTCCCGCCGGTGCTTCTGCCCGTACAGGAACGAAAGCGCATACACCTCCCCAACCCCCAGCCGCCTGACCACATGGTGCAGCAACGTGGAGGAATCCATCCCGCCCGAAAGCAAAACCACCGCCTTGTCCATGCTCCTCCTGTTCGCCATCCGATCCCCAGCCATTTCAAGATCCGGCCGAGAACTCAGCCAGCATCTTCCACAATCCGAATCTCTTCAGGCGTCAAGTCGTAAAGGCGGCAAACGATCCGAAAAAAGGCCTCCCGTCTCCCAAAGAGGGCGGACTTCCGGCAACCCTAGTTCCAGATGCTCAACATCTCTTGTTCGTCGCTTGCGCAAGAACGTGCTCCTCTCACCTTTACGAGGCTTCTGTATTCAGACAATACCAGCCTGTTTGGTTGTCACATTGAAATGGGCACAGGAAAGTCAAATGGGCAATTCTCCTTGCAGAACTTTGGGAGGCCAGAAGACACCGATGATGATCCATGTGTTGTACGGGAAGCGGGTGCCCATTATAAAGCGAACATCACGTCCCGGCCCAGCCACCGTCTTGAGATAGCGGGTCCGGACCGATTCCGCTGCCTTGCGGTCATCGCCCAACCGATCGCGCTCCTTGAGATAGAGAACCCCCATCTCCCAGTCCTCAACCATCCTTTTCTCTGGTTTGGCGCTATCTTCACACGAAAAGACAAAACTCCATTTCCACGGAAGTTTTTCAAGCTTCTTGAGTTCCATTTCCGGGAAAAGTCTCAACTGGTCGGCCATGTTCTTCCAGGCCGCTTTCCATTCATCATCGATCGCTTCAATGACAAGGTCATGGATTTTCACAGGACGGATCAGCCCCAACGAGGTCTTGTCTTTTTCGTAAAGTTGCTCGAGCTCGCTCAACGTATGGTGCGGCATCCGGTCGATGATCTGGCGGCGCTTCCGCCAATCGTGTCCCGCGGGGATAGGTTCGCCAAGCAAACGGATGCTCTCCAGCACAGGGCGTCTGCTCTCTTTGCGGGGATCCTTGTTCGCCGCGCGCGGCTCCAGTTCCACTTCGATCCACTGAAATTTATGAAACTGCTGGTGTCGGGGACGGTAGCGATAGTCAATTGGATAGAGCCTGACCCATTGCCCCGACTCCGTGATCCCCGCAGTGCAGACCAACTCGTCATAGGACTTGGAGGGATGGGGATAAGTCAAGACCACAACAAGAATTCGCTCCGCTTTGCCCATATCAGGAGACCCGCAAATGGTTGACTGGAAGTCCTGATTCCGCCGCCACAACGGTTGCCAGGTGGGAACGATGGCATCGGGCGGGTTCGGCTTCCATGCACACCAGGACGGAAGGTTTCTCCGCCATCCATTGCGCAACCCGGCCAATGGCATCGGCCTCCTCCTTCAATGTTCCCAAACGGTACAAGGTAAAGAGAGCGTCATAGTCCGCTTGCGACTCCAATGATTGCCTGTTCTCGGAACGAATCCCCAGTGCCGGGACATGCACATAGTCTATATCCAAGTATCCCGCCAACCGGCTCAAGGTGCTCTTGTGAAACCCGTACCGACGCGAAACGGGATTATGGCGGACATCGATGATCCGCTGAATGCCGGCACGCATGAGGCCATTCAGAAATCCGTCCACACTCACGCCTTCGTATCCGGCTGTGTAGGTTGCAGGCCGGGCGCATGGCCTTGCGGCAAGTTTTTGCCGCTGGCTGTTTACCGTAAACCAAGTGTACCGGGGATAGATGTTGTCGAGCAACGAATCGCCGTTCATCCGGCCGTATCGCCAGTGAATACGCCGCGCATCTCCAGCGACATCCACCGGCACACTGCGCGCCATAGCCTTGCCTCTCCCGGTTAGAAGCCACGCCGTGTGATTCTGGGTCTCTGCGGTTTCCACATACCCCTGTTGCGCCAACGCAGTCATTTCCTGTTCGATACAGAACGAATACGGCCCGAACTTGTAGGGCAGGAACTCATAAAACGATGAGCCACCGCGAGTTACGCTTTCCTCTCGCAGGAGAAAAGCCCACTTGACCAAACAGAGAGCCGTGGCTTGGCCACCTGCCGCCTCCAGAAAATAGAGCAATGTTTTTTGTCGGTTCAGCACGGTCTGTCTTTCGATGTCGCCACCGGTTTGGAGTGAAGTTATGACATCATACCCTTCATCCGCAAGCGGCAAAAGCCATTCTCGTGAAAAACAATCTCGCAAGAACCCGCGAAAAAACTCTTGTCATCTGGCGGCAATGCGGTAGGATGCGCGCCTTTTGAGAAGTCCGGCAAGTGACCGGACGGAAGCGAGTGTCTCTGCCGGCCTCCGGCAGGACCAAAGCGGATTGTCCCGCCTGGCGGGACGAATAAGAGGAGGATAGAGTGGATACTGCCCAAGTACCGTCGGAAGTCACCGTACAGGCCCTGCTGGATGCCGGGCTGCATTTCGGTCATCAGACCAAACGCTGGAACCCCAAGATGAAGCCGTTTGTCTTCGACAAACGCAACGGGATCCACATCATTGACCTCGAAAAGAGCCTGGAACAACTGGAGAAGGCCAAGCAGTTTGTGATGGAAGTCGCCGGTTCCGGCCGCCCCATCCTGTTCGTCGGCACTAAGAAGCAGGCGCAGCAGATCACCAAGGACATCGCCACCGCCTGCGGCCAGCCCTTCGTCAACAGCCGCTGGCTCGGGGGAACCCTTACCAACAGCCAGACCATCCGGCGCCGCATCAAGTACCTGCGCGAGTTGGAGGCCATGGAAAAGAACAACGATTTCGACAAGATGCCCAAGAAGGAAGTGTCCGTCCTGCGGCGTGAACTCGAGAAACTGCGCAAGAACCTCTCCGGCCTTGTGGACATGAACGAGGTCCCCGGCGCCCTGTTCGTGATCGATATCAACCGCGAGGCCATCGCCGTACAGGAGGCCAACCGCCTGCACATTCCGGTGATCGCCATCGTGGACACGAACTGCGATCCGGACCCGATCGAGTATCCCATCCCCGGCAACGACGATGCCATCCGCGGCATCCGCCTTATCGCCGGGGCGCTGGCGCAGTCCATCCAGAAGGGCGTCTCGGAGTATTCCAAGATCGCCGTCGAGGAGGCCCGCCGCCGCGAAGCCGCCGCACCGTCCGGCGCCGGATCCAAAGGCGCCGCCAGACCGGGCGGCCGCAAGCCGCGTTCCACCGGCGGTCTGCGCCGCCGCACCACCCGGCAGCACCCCGCCGAGGCCAAGGCCGAGACCAAACCCAAGGCCGAGACCAAACCCAAGGCCGAGGCCAAGCCTGAAGCCAAGCCCGAGGCCGCTGCCGCCACAGCAACCGAAAAAACCGCCGGGGCTTGAGCCACCGGAATTCCATAACCAGAAACCGGCCGGACGGACTCAGATCCTCCGGCCATATCCACCCAGGGAGACAATGACAATGGCAGAAATCACCGCAGCAATGGTACAGGAATTACGCGAAGCCACCAACGTGGGCATGATGGAGTGCAAGCGCGCACTCGTCGAAGCCGGCGGCGACAAGGAAAAGGCCATCCGCCTGCTCCGCGAACGGGGCGTGGCCATCGCCGCCAAGAAGGCGTCCCGCGCCGCCAACCAGGGCCTCATCGGCGCCGCCGTCCGCGGCGGCAAGACCGGCGCCCTGGTCGAAATCAACTGCGAGACCGACTTCGTCGCCAAGAACGAAACCTTCCAGAAGTTCGTGAAGGGTCTCGCGGAACAGGCGCTGGACATGGAAGACAACACCATCGGCACGGTCACCAAGGACGCCATGACCGCCAAGGTGGCGGAAATCGGCGAAAACCTGATCGCCAAGCGCAACCTGCGCTTCACCCTCCAGGGCCCGGGCCTCGTGGCCACCTACATCCACCTGAACGGCAAGCTGGGCGTCATGATCGAAGTCGCATGCGGCAAGGAAGCCACCGCGGCCAACGCCGCCGTCCAGGAACTCGCCAAGGACCTGACCCTGCACATCGCCGCCTGCGCGCCGAAATACCTCACGCGTGACCAGGTCACCGCCGATGTCGTCGCCGCCGAGCGGGAAATCTACGCCAAGCAGGTGACCGGCAAGCCGGCGAACATCGTCGACAAGATCGTGGACGGCAAGATGGGCAAGTTCTATTCGCAGATCTGCCTCTTCGAGCAGGGCTTCGTCAAGGAACCCGACACCTCGATCACAAAGCTTCTGGAGGCCAAGGGCAAGGAAGCGGGCGACACGCTGACCATCCGCCGCTTCGCGCGCTGGCAGGTGGGCGAGTAAGCGTTCCCAGACCGGATCGAAGAAACGGACAGGGCTTCCCCTGTCCGTTTTTCTTTTTCCACCTTCTGGCCCAAAAACCTCTCCCGCTGCCCCAGCTCTGTGGTAGAGTCCGCTCCAAGAAGATGGTCTTCACCCACGACTGACCGCAGGCAGGACCGCCTCGCGCAACACACTGTAGACCGGGCCCTGCGGGCGTAACTCGCTGCGCATGACGAGAACCCGCTCCACAGGCATCGCGCCGAAATCCGTATCGCGCTTCTCGCGCAGGATTTCCGTCAATCCAATCGCATCCTGGGAGAACTTCACGCGCCCCATCGTAAGGTGCGGATGGAACGGCCGATCCTCGGGTGTGAACCCCAACTGACGCAACGCGCCGGCCACATCCGCCTGCAAGCGCATCAGTGCCGGGTCCTCCGGAATTCCGGCCCAGACCACCCGCGGCGACCGGGGCGAACCGAACCAACCCACACCCTTCACGGCGCAGGAGAAAGCCCCGGACACCGCCGCAACGCCTTCCAGGGCCGAACCAATCTCCTCCACACGTTCCACTGGCACTTCGCCCAGGAAGGCCAGCGTCAAATGGATATTCTCCGGAGCCACCCACTTGACGCGGGGATGGGTCTTTCGAAGCAAGCGGATTGCTTCCGCCAGCGCGGCGCGCACCGTATCGCCCAGATCCACCGCCACAAACACCCTGACGAACCCATCCGCCATGTTCCTTTTTTCCATTAACCAGTAGAGCCATGCAACCAACTCAACGGTCACCTTGTCTGGTCGTCCAACCCACCCCCGCCCCCTCCCAGGCAGAGATTTTCAGGGGGGAGATGATTAGACTTCGGATTTGCGTGTATGGCCG
>CAYWKN010000062.1:0-11558 GCA_964458765.1 uncultured Verrucomicrobiota bacterium | reverse complement strand
CCTTGGAGGGGTTAGGGGTGGGTTCTTCCTTCCCATGAGTCAAGTGCATACCCCTGTTGTCCATTGACCACGCCAACCATCAACCATTTTCCATCAACCATCCCCCTCCTACCTCCACTCGTGCTTCGGATACCGCCTCTGCAATTCCTTCTTCACCTTGGGGTATCCTTCCCTCCAGAAGGTTGTCAGGTCTGATGTCACCTGCACCGGACGGAAATTCGGCGCCAACACCTGGATGACCACAGCCTGACGCCCCATCGCCACCCGCAGGCTCTCCTTGACGCCATACAAGTCCTGAATCCTTGCGGCCAGCACCGGCGCACCCTTGGCGGAATACATGATCTTCGCCTTCCGCCCGTTGGGCAGAACCAGCCGGTCCGGCGCATGCTTCTCCACAAGCCCCTGCGCGCGCCCGTCCAGCCACCCCCTGACCACCGGCCACACAAGCGCCTCCTTGACTTCCTTGATGCCGAACGACCCCATGCAGATCTGCTCCAGCATCAGCCGCCGATCCTCCGCCGTAATGACGGGCACCCCCAGTTCCGGGCACCACTCCGCCAGGCAATTGACACGGAGCAGCCACTGGTCCACCTCCTCATTCCAGTGTTTCAACGCACAGCGTCCAGCCTGGATTTCATCCGCCAGCAGGCGCGCGGCATCGGCTTCAGGGGGCGTGCCGCCCGTCCGCGATTCCAGGCACAGGTCATGATAGTACCGCATGCTGCGCGCCACAACCCGCCGGGTCGTTTCATCCAGCCGGACCTCCTGTTGTTCCCGCACGGCTTCGGGAAAGAGTTCCTCGAGCCAAGCCGGCTCGATGGCCGTCACGCAGGAAAGCAGCACTTCCATATCCCGCCGGCTTCCGCTCTCCACCTCGCGCACCTCGGTGGCGACAACGAACTCGCTCTTCCGCGCCACACTGCCGCGCTCGATCACCCCGCGCCGGCCATGAACCAGATCGCAGCGCAATGTTCCGCCGTCGGCCCGCCGGGCCACCTGATCGGCGAAGCCCGCCAGCACACACCGGCGGAGCCTGTCATCCAGCGCCGGCTCGCGCTCCAGCGGCAGCCCCTCCGCCGCGGCGATACGGCAGAACATGTCGTACAGTCGGCCGGCCTGCCGGGCGGCGCCGGCATGGATGCCAAGTTCCCGGCAATAGTCCACCGCGTAGTCATGGGACCGGCTTTCCATCCACGCCCGCATGAGAAGAAAGAAATCCGAGACGTCCTCCTCGCCCAGCTTCCGGTCCCGCAATTCCTGCGCCCGCTCATCCGCCCGCCGCACCAGAATGCCCCGCTCCTGCGTCAGCGCCGCGATCAAGGCCGCGCTCCGGACACAGCCCAGCGGCTCCGCCGCCAGCAGCATCCGGGCATATCGGGGATGAACGGGAAAGGCCAGCATGCGGCGGCCCATGACCGTGCACCTTCCGCTTTCCTCCAGCGCGCCCAGGTCCCGGAGAAGTTCCTCGGCTCTCTGGAGGATCCGTTCCTCCGGCTTCTCCAACCAGGGGAACGCCCGCACGTCGTCCACGCCGCCGGCCTTGAGCATCAGCACCGTCTCGGCCAGATCCACCCTGCGGATCTCAGGGAGTTCCCGCGCCGGACGCTCCGCCTGCTCGCGCTCGGTCCAGAGCCGCAGACACACTCCGGGCGCCGTGCGGCCCGCCCGGCCTGCCCGCTGGTCCGCCGACGCCTGGCTGATCTTCTCGATCCAGAGCGTGTCAATCCCGCGGTAGGGATCAAAGCGGGCCGCACGCGCCAGCCCGCTGTCCACCACCAGCCGGACGCCCTCGATGGTCAGCGAAGTCTCCGCCACGTTGGTCGAAACAATGATCTTGCGCCGCGGCGATGACGCCACCGCCGCGTCCTGGTCCGCCGCCGGCAGTTCCCCGTGCAGCGGCCGCAGTTCCATTCCGCGCGTCTCCGGAAGACGCCCCAATGCCTGCAGCGTCTTCTGAATCTCGTAGGCCCCCGGCATGAAGACCAGGATATCGCCGGCAGGCTCGCTTCGCGCCAGGCGCGCCGTTTCCGCCGCCGCCGTTTCCCAGACCGCAGTCCGGTTGAAATCCGCAGGTTTCGCCAGATACTCCATCCGCACGGGAAACATCCGTCCCGCGGCCTGGAGCACTTCGCACGGCGCCAGGTATCGCTGCAGCGTCACGCCGTCCAGTGTCGCCGACATCACGATGACCGTCAGGTCCGGGCGCGCCGTCCGCTGCAATTCCAGCGCCCGCGCCAGTGTGACATCGCCGAACAGGTGCCGCTCGTGGAACTCATCGAAGATGACGACCGCGGCCTCGGACAGCAGGGGGTCCTCCAGCAACCGCCGGAGCAGTATTCCCTCGGTGACATAGAGGATCCGCGTCGCCCGGCTGGTCCGGTCCTCAAACCGGATCTGGTACCCCACCTCGCCGCCGACTGTGCCGCCGCGTTCCGCAGCCACGCGGCACGCCAGCATGCGCGCCGCCAGCCTGCGCGGCTGCAGCACGATCACCTTCCGCCCCTCCGGCGCCAGGCCGTGATCCAGCAGCATCTGCGGCGCCTGCGTGGATTTCCCCGAACCCGTCGGCGCCTGCAGCACAATCCGCCGGCCGCCGCCGGCCGCCGCCTTCAGGAGTGACCGTTCAATCTCGAATATGGGCAACTCCAACCGCCCCATCTTCCGCTCCATCCGTTTCTTCCGCAATGACGGGGGCAAACTGACGGTCACAGCCACCGGGCACGGTCCCGGGCGCCTGAAACCTTTTTGCCGCGGTCCTCAATACCCTGCCGGGCGATGTTGATCAGGACGCCCACATTGACCATGGACACGACAAGGCTGGACCCCCCGTAGCTGATAAAGGGCAAGGGCAAACCCTTCGTCGGCAGGCAACCGGTCACCACGCCCACGTTGATCGCCGCCTGCACCACGATCATCAGGGTCAGCCCGAAACCCAGCAGCCGCCCGAACACATCCGGCGCCCGCAGGCTGATCCACAAACCGCACACAAACAAACCTGCGAACAACAAAATGACCATGACGGTGGCGATCAGCCCCAACTCCTCCCCGATGATGGCCAGAATGAAATCCGTGTGCGCCTCGGGGAGGTAGAAATGCTTCTGGATGCTTTCCCCCAGACCCGCGCCCCAGATACCGCCCAGCGTGAACGCGTCTTCCGACTGGCCCAACTGGTACGCCGCCGCGGGATACTTGTCCGGCATGAGGAACGCCAGGATCCGGCCCATCCGGACCGGATCGCGCAGCACGGCCACCGCAAAGCCGCACAAGCCGGCCAAGGCGCCCAACCCCAGCCACCCCGGCGGACTCCCGCCCACAAACAGGAGAATGCCGCCCACGCACGCCAGAAGAATGGTCGTCCCGAAATCCGGTTCCAGGAACACCAGTCCAAGCAGGGCCCCCAGCAGGATGCCGGGCTTGAGAATGCCATCCTTGAATGTCCCCATCCGCGGACCGGTCCAGGAGATCCACGCCGCCAGCGCGACCACCAGCGCGAACTTGGCAAACTCCGACGGCTGCACGCTCACAGGCCCGAGCTTCAGCCAGCGCCGACTCCCGCCGATCTTCGATCCAATGTGCGGAATCAGCACCAGCACCAGGACACCCGCCGCCAGGATCGCCACGGGCAGCCACCATTTCTGCCAGCGGTGGTAGTCCACGGACGCTGCGGCAACACCCGCCACAAGCGCCGCCGCCAGGAACACGAGCTGGCGTCGCAGGAAGTAATTCGGATCCTTGTGGGCATCGCCCCCTTTAACGGAACTGGCGCTGGCCAACATGACGATGCCCAGCGCCAGCAGGAGGAGAACAATACCCACCAAAATGGTGGGAGTCTTCCACATCATTCAACCGGTGGCGGAATCTTCAACGTCTGCCCGACCTTCACGTCCGGAGACGCAAGGTTGTTCAGCTTGATCAGTTCCTCCACCCGGACCCCGTACATCATCGCGATGGCGTCCAGGGCCTGATTCGCTTCCACCACATGCAGCAGTTCACCCGGCTTGGCTTCCAGCAAGGCCGCATCCGCCGAGGGAACCGCAGGCGCGGCTTCGGCCACGGCCGCCTCTCCGGCCGGAGCCGCCTCAGCAGGCGCGCCAGGAGCGGCAGAGCCCTTCGGCAACGCCAGCTTCTGCCCGACCTTGAGCGCGTCGCCCGTCAGGTTGTTCAACTGCTTGATCGCCTTGACCGTGGTGCCGCTACGCACGGCAATGTGGCCCAGCGTGTCACCGGACTTCACCACGTATTCCCCGCCCGCCGCCACCTTCACCGCCTTGGGAGCGGCGCTCACCTTGCGGACCGGCCGGCGCGGTTCCGGGGCGTTGAGATCCACATACCCCGGAAGCGTCAGCTTCGTGCCGACGGTGACCTTGTTCGGGTTGCTGATCTTGTTCATCTTGACAATGTCACGCACCGAAACATTGAAGCGCTGCGCGATGAACGAAAGGCTGTCGCCGTTCTTGACCGTGTACACCTTCGTGGGAACTTCGACGGGCGGCAGGACCACCTTGGGCGTGGGCTCCACCACCGGCGGGACCACAGGCTCCGCCACAGGCGGCATCACCACCGGAGGTTCTTTCGCCTCCACCGGCTGCGGCCGCGTCGTCCCGCATCCCTGAATCAGCAACGTCCCCACAACCAGCACATGCAACACCGCGATTACACCAATCATCCACGCCTTTTTCACTTCTCTTCTCCTTGTTTGATTCTCAACACCATGGAGGCAAATTGCTCGCCTCGATCTTCATAACTCCGAAACTGATCAAAACTCGCGCATCCCGGGGACAACAGCACCGTCTCGCCTGCCGACGCCTCCTGCCACGCGCGATGTACCGCGTCCTTCAACTCCGAACACACCACACAAGGCACCGCGTCCCGCCATGCGGAAACCATCTCCCGCGAATACTTGCCGATAACATAGACCGCGCGCACATGCTTGACCAGTATTTTTTTTACCGATTCAAGATCGCGTTCCTTCAGCAGTCCGCCGGCGATCAGGCGCACCGGTCCGGCGGCCATTTCAATGCCCGCCGACATGGCCGCCAGGTTGGTGGCCTTGCTGTCGTTCACGAACGTGACGCCGCGCACGACCGCCACCGCCTGCATGCGATGCGGAAGGCGCTCAAAGGCGGCTGCCGCCCGCGCCACACAGGCGGACGCGACACCGCATCCCTCCATCGCCGCCGCGCACGCAGCCGCCGTACGCCCGAGGATCCCGTTGTCAAACGCCGTTCCGCCAAGCCCCGCCGGCTCGGCCAGCCGTGCTCCCTCGATCCGCCCCGGCACATACCGGTACTCCGCCCCGGGCGTGAGGCCAAAGGTGCGCACGGCGCACGACGCCGGAACCGCCGTCCGCACCTCTTCCCCGATATCTTCCGGCAGCACCGCCGTTCCGTCCTCCCCCATGCGGCGGAAAAGCCGGGCCTTCATGGCCCGATACACCTCCATCGTCCCGTGCCGGTCCAGATGATTGGGATTGATGTTCAACAGCACAGCCACATCCGGCGCAAAGCAGTCAACAGTCTCCAACTGGAAGGAACTGACCTCCGCGACAACCCAGTCGGGCGCCGGCTCCGCGAGCGCCATCGAGCTCAGCGGCTCGCCATAGTTGGCTCCCGCTTCCGCGCTCTTCCCCGCCTGGCGCAACGCGTCCCGGCACAACTTCACCAGCGTGCTCTTGCCGTTGGAGCCCGTCACGGCCAGCACGCGGGATCCCAGGTGAGACCAACCCAGCTCGAGTTCCGGCAGCACCCGAATCCCGCGGCGCCGGCACTGCGTCAACCAGGGGTGATCCGAGGGAACCCCCGGGCTGGTCACGCACAACTCGAAATCGCCCGCGGGCAGTTCCTGCCGCCCCGTGACGGCATCCACGCCTTCCGGGCGCAAGGCCTCCGCCCGCCGCCGCAACACGTCGGAATCGGCGGAGTCCACCAGCGTCACACGCGCGCCCCGCCGCCGCAGGAGCCGCGCCGCCGCCTCGCCGCTGGCGCCCAGCCCGATCACAAGCGCCGTCTTCACCGTCCCCGGATTTCGCCGCACAGCCATACCGTCACCGGATCTTGAGCGTCGCCATGCCGAGCAAGGCGAACAGGATGGAGAGGATCCAGAAGCGGATCGTCACCTGCGTTTCGCTCCACTTGCGGATTTCAAAATGGTGATGAATCGGCGCCATGGCAAAGATGCGCTTGCCGCGCAACTTGAACGACGCCACCTGCAGGATCACGCTGACCGCCTCCATGACGAATACCCCGCCAACGAGCACCAGCACGATTTCCTGTTTGACCAGGATGGCGACCATGGCCATGGCTCCGCCCAGCGCCAGGCTGCCGGTGTCGCCCATGAACATCTGCGCGGGATGGCAGTTGTACCACAGGAACCCCAGGCTCCCGCCCAGAAGGCAGCCGCAGAACACCGCGAGTTCCCCGCTGCCCGGCACGTAGGGAACCCGCAGGTATTCGGCAAAGGCGCGGTGTCCCGCCACATAGGCCATGATCAGGTAGGACAGCGCCACGGAACTGGTGCAGCCGATGGCCAACCCGTCCAGGCCATCCGTCAGGTTCACCGCGTTGCTGGCCCCCACGACAACCAGCGCCACGAACGCCAGCGTCAGCAGGATGCCCATGTCCTGCACCACGGGGTCCTTGAAGAAAGGCACCATCAACTGGCGCGCCATCGCGCCCGTCTCCGGCAGCAGCAGGAGCGCTCCGCCCATCAGCAGGGCCCACAACAACTGCAGCCGGGACTTCGCGCGGGCCGAGATGCCCTTGGCGTTCTTCCCCTTGAGCTTCGCATAATCGTCCATGAACCCGACCCATCCCATGAACAGGAAGGTTGCCAGCGTCAGCAGGACGTAGAGGTTGAGCGGCATCGCCCACAGCAGCGTCGCGATCGTCACGGAGCCGATGATCAGGATGCCGCCCATCGTCGGCGTGCCCTCCTTCTTGCCGTGCAGCGCATGCAGCGGAGGAGCTTCCTCCTTGCGCACGTATTGCTGCACCTTCAGTTGCCGCAGCGTCCGGATGACCCACGGGCCGAGCAGCACGCTCAGCAGGAAAGCCGTGGCGGCGCCGGCCAGCGCCCGCACCGTGATGTACCGGAATATCCTGAGTTCAGACGCCCACCCGCTCAACAAGTGCAGATAATAAAACATGTTCCGCTCCCGCAACGGCGCCGCGAGGTGCTGTCACCGCGCGCCCACCTTCGCCTTCAATGCTTCGACAGCCGCTTCAAGGTGCATCCCGCGCGACGCCTTGAAAAGCACAAAATCACCGGGCCGGACCGCCTCCCCCAGGACCCTTCCGGCTTCGGCAGCATCGCCGCACCGGCGCACACGGTCCGGCGCCATGCCCGCCGCCACGGCCCCGTCGGCAAACCGGGCGCCCAGCCGGCCAACCGTCATCAAGCCGCTCCAGTTTCCCGACGCCAGCCGCCGTCCAATCCGCTCATGCTCGGATTCCGCCCCCGGACCCAATTCCAGCATGTCGCCCAGCACCAGCCACCGGCCGCCCTTCCCCTCCATCGCCCCGAATGTCGCGACCGCCGCCTGCACGCTCATCGGATTGGCGTTGTACGCATCATTGATGATCCACACGCCGCCAACCTCGGTCTGCTCCCACCTCATCGCGGGGCCCTCATACCGCGCCAGAGCCTCCTGGATGCGATCCCACCCGATGCCGCATCCCCGCGCCACGGCAATCGCCAGCAGCGCGTTGCGCAAGTTGTGCTCGCCCGGCAACGGCAGGCAGACCTCGCAGCGTTCCCCGGAGGCCCCCTCCAGGACCACACCGCGTCCGGCCGCCGCGTCCCGGTTCGTCATCGTGTACTCGGCCTCCCCCGCAAAGGCGACGCCCACCACCCGGCCGGACGCCATCCCGCGCAGCAGCCCGAACCAGGGCTCATCCGCCAGCGCCACCGCCATCCCGCCCGGGGGAAGCGAGGAAAAGAGCACCCCCTTCTCCCGCGCAATCGCCTCCACGGAACCAAAGAACTCCAGGTGAACCGGACCCACGTTGGTGATCACACCCCAATCAGGACCGGCGATCCGGCACAAGGGCGCCATTTCCCCGGGATGACTGATCCCCAGTTCCATCACACCCATCCGTGTCGTTTCCGGTATTCCCAGCAGGCTGAGAGGCAGTCCGATCTCGTTGTTCCAGTTGCCTTTCGTTTTCGCCGTCGGATACGTCGTGGCCAGCAGGCCGGCAATCATTTCCTTGACGGTCGTCTTGCCCGCGCTGCCCGTGACGCCGATCACGCGGAGCCCCAGATGCCGGCGGTACCCGGCGGCCAGGTCGCCCAGGGCCTTGACCGTATCGCCCACAACCAGGCACGGCAGGCGCCGCGCCGCCTCTCCCGCGCGCTCGCGGCAGACCAGGGCAGCCGCCGCGCCGCGGGAGGCCGCCTCGGTCACATAGGCATGCCCGTCCACACGGGTTCCGCGAATCGCCACGAACAGGCAGCCCGCCGTCACCTTGGCGGTGTCGTGCACGATGCCGCTGACCGCGGCGGGCGGCCGCGGCATCCACTCGCCGGAACACCAGCCGGCGAGATCTTCTGGACGGAACATCGGCATGGTCACTCCGTCCCGTCCCGCAACAACCCGCGCACAACCTGCCGGTCATCGAAGGGGACAATCGTGCCCGCGAACTCCTGCACGCTTTCGTGTCCCTTGCCGGCCACCAGCACGACATCGCCGTCGCGCGCCAGCGACAGGGCGGCGGCAATGGCCGCGGCGCGATCCTCGATCACCTCGCACGGCGCCGTCCCGGCGAAGCCCTCCCGGATCTGCCGGAGAATGGCCGCCGGATCCTCCCGCCGCGGATTGTCGGAGGTCAGCACCGTGTAATCGGCCAGCCGCGCCGCCACGGCGCCCATCAGCGGCCGCTTGCTCTGGTCGCGGTTGCCGCCGCAGCCGAATACCACGATCAACCGGTTGGCCGTGTAGGGCCGCAGGGTTTCCAGGACATTCCGCAAGGCGTCGTCGGTGTGCGCGTAGTCCACGAAGACACGGAACCCGCGGCCGGTGGGAATCTCCTCCAGGCGGCCCGGCACCGAACGGCGTTCCGCCAGGACCGGCAGCAGCACGGCGTCGTCAATCCCCAGCGCGCGTCCCGCCGTGTAGGCGCCGAGCGCGTTCATCACATTGAAACGGCCGAGCAGGTTCACACGGACCCGGCTCTCGCCCCAGGGACCCGTCACGCGGAAGGAACTTCCATCCCGATCGAACACCACGTCGCGGGCCCGGACGGCCACCGCTTCGCCCATCCCGAAGGTCAGGACGCTCGCATGGCGGCCCGTCTCGCCTGCCAGCGCCGCCCCGCGCGGATCGTCGCCGTTGATGACCGCTACCCCGGGCTTGTTCGCACCGAGCATCCCGAAGAGCCGGCTCTTGGCGGCAAAATAGTTGTCCATGGTCTTGTGGTAGTCCAGGTGGTCCCGGGTCAGGTTTGTGAAGACCGCCACGTCGAAATCCACCTTGCCCACGCGGTCCTGCTCCAGCGCGTGCGATGAGACCTCCATGGCGACGCTGCGGCAACCGGCTTTCAGCATCTGGTCGAAGAGCCCCTGCAGGTCGCTGGCCTCCGGCGTTGTGCGGGACGCCGGGATCACCCGGCCGCCGACTTCGTACTGCACGGTTCCGATCAGTCCCGGCGTCCGGCCCGCCGCCTGCAGCATGTCGCGGACCAGGAACACCGTCGTCGTCTTGCCGTTCGTCCCCGTCACGCCGACAACCGTCAGTCGGCCCGTCGGATGGCCGTAGAAAGCGTCGGCGGCCTCGGCCAGGGCCCGGCGCGCATTTTCCACCTGGACATGCGCCGCGTCCCGCACGGCGAACCGGCCCTGCTCGGACACCACCGCGGCCGCCCCGCGCCGGAGGGCGTCTTCGACAAACTCCGCGCCGTCCCGGTGTTCGCCCGCAATGGCCACGAAGAGATGATCCGGCCGGACCTGCCGGGAGTCATGCACCACTCCCGTGATCTGCCGGTCGAGGTTGCCCCGCACCGTGATGTGGGGGACATGTTGGATCAGGTCGCCCAGTTTCATGGCTGCGTCGCCTTGCTGGCGTAGTACAAGGCCGTTTGTTCCGGTCCGGCGGCCGGCAGCAGGCCGAGATACCGGACCGCCTGCTCGGCCACTTCGCCGAACACTGGAGCCGCCACCAGTCCGCCCGTGTGCAGCGGCTGCGGCTCGTCCAGCACCACGATCATCCCGATTTCCGGCGCCTCGGACGGCAGGAACCCGACAAAGGACGCCATGTACTCGCTCTCCGAGTACCGCCCCGCGATCACCTTCTGCGCAGTGCCGGTCTTGCCCGCCACCGTGAATCCCTCGACACGCGCCTTGACGCCCGTGCCGCCTTCCTCCGTCACCCGCGACAGCAGTTTCCGCATCAGCATGGCGGTTTCCGGACGGATGGGCCGGCTCACGACATGCGGCGACTGGCGCATCAGAACGGTCCCGCTGGCCGAAACCACTTCCTTGACCACATACGGCCGCATGATCTGGCCGTTATTGGCGATCCCGCACATAACCCCCAGCATCTGCAACGCCGTCACGGCAACGCCCTGCCCGATGGCGATCCGGCTGGAACTGATGGCCGTCCACTTCGAGACGGGGCGGAGGATCCCGCCTTCCTCGCCCGGAAGGTCGATCCCCAGCGGGCTGCCGATCCTGAACGCGCGCAGGGATTCCTCCAGCATCGTGTCCCCCATCAGGATCGCGATCTTGGCCGCGCCGATGTTGCTGGATTTCTTGAGAATGTCGGCCACCTCCAGCCGTCCGTACGGGTGGTAGTCGCGCAGGATCCTGTTCTGGTACAGCCAGCGCCCGTTCTCACAGTCGAACACCGTCTGCGGCGTCACGATCCCCTTGTCCAGAGCCGCGGCGATGACCGCGACCTTGAACGTGGACCCGGGCTCATAGACATACCCGATGGCACGGTTGAGCTTTTCGGGATCCTTCGCCTCGCGGAACCGGTTGGGATCGAAGCCGGGACGGTTGACCATCGCCAGGATTTCCCCGGTCTTGACACGCTGCAGGATCGCCATGGCGGCACGGGCCTGATGCTGTTCCATGGCGGCATCCAGCGCCTTCTCGAGCATGTACTGGAGGTTCTGGTCGATCGTCAGGACCACATCCGAACCCTCGCGCGGGGCGATTTCCCGCACGCGGCGGTCATACATCTCGCGCCGCCGTCCATCGAGCCGGCTTTCACGCAGGCCCGGGGTCCCCTTCAGGTAACCTTCCATGCACTGCTCGATACCGCTGGACCCCACGCCGTCGTGGTTCACAAATCCCATGACATGACACAGCATCGCACCCTGGGGATAGTGCCGCGCCATGGAATCGCTGAAGTGGACCGACGGCAGTTTCAGGCGCGCCACCTCCGCCGCCTTTTCCTGCGGCACAAACCGCGCCACGTAGGCGAAATGGCGGTTGGTCTGGTTCATCCGGCCCGCCAGTTCCGCGGCATCGAGATTCAGCGCCCGGGCCAACGGCCCCGCCACGGCGGCAATCCGGTTGCTCGCGGCCAGCGGCGCGGGATCCACCCACACGTCCTTCAC
>CAYWKN010000061.1:0-11613 GCA_964458765.1 uncultured Verrucomicrobiota bacterium | reverse complement strand
CATGCCGCCCGCGGGCGGCATGGGGATCGGCATTGACCGGCTGGTCATGACGCTGACCGGTTGCGACGCCATTCGCGACGTGATCCTGTTTCCGCAATTGAAGCCCCGCGAACCGAATGCCGCGACATGATGCCGTTCCCGCTATTCCTGGCGCTGAAGTACCTCAAGCCCAAGCGCACGTACTTCTCCGTTGTGACCATCATCTCCATCCTGGGGGTGCTGCTGGGTGTGGCGGTGCTGATTATCGTGCTGTCGGTCATGAGCGGGTTTGACGACATGTGGCGTGACAAGATCCTGGGGTTCAACGCGCACCTGACCGTTACCGCCTCCGGCGGGGTCCAGGAGGAGGAAGACGCCATGCTCCGGATTGCCGGCGTGGCCGGTGTGACCGGCGTGGCGCCCTCCATCGAGACGCCGGTTGTCATCGAGCACGGCGGGCGGATCTACACGCCGATGCTGCGCGGGGTGGACCCGCGGCGCGAACGGACGGTGAGCCGGATCCCCGCCCACATGGTGGCCGGATCGTTCGCGCCGGCGGGCAAAGGGGTTGTGATCGGAGCGGACCTGGCGCGCCGGATGGGGGTGGCGGTCGGCGACAAGATCCTCATCAACGCGCCGAAGAACTTTGTTTCGCGGGATGAAATCGCGCTGCCGGAGGAACTGGCTATTGCCGGGATCTTCGAGGTCGGCATGTGGGAGTACGATATGGGGTTCGTGCTGTGCTCGGTGGAGAAGGCCAGGGAACTCGCGGGGCTGGAGGAAGGTGTGGAGGCGATCCGGATCATGACGAGGGATCCCTACCGTGCCCAGGAGACCGGCAGGCATGTGCGGGCGGCCTTGGGATCGGATTTCTATGTTGAGACCTGGATGGAGCAGAACCGGCAGATCTTCAGCGCGCTGCGGGTGGAAAAGAACATGATGTTCTTCCTCCTGATCTTCATCACGGTCGTGGCGGCGTTCGGGATCACCAACACCCTGATCACGGTCACGGTTCAGAAAACGAGGGAAATCGGGTTGCTCAAGGCCATAGGCTTTTCCTCCGGGAGCGTTATGCGGATCTTCTTCTGGCTGGGGTGGGTGGAGGGGATGATCGGAACCACGGCCGGCATCGGCACGGCGCTGGTGGCGTTGCGGTACCGTAACGACCTGTTGCGCTGGCTGTCCGATACCTTCCACCTGGAGTTGTTCCCGAAGGAGTTGTACAGGCTGAGCGAGATACCGTCCCGGACCTCCGCGCTGGATGTGGCGGTGGTGGCGGGAGCCGTGGTGGCCATCTGCACGCTGGCGGGGCTGATTCCGGCCTGGCGCGCGGCGCGGCTGGATCCGGTGCGGGCCCTGCGGCACGAGTGACGGGGGAAAGAGTACAGACATCAGACCACAGACTTCAGACATCAGACCATGGAGATGATTTCACAAGCTGAGACGATCACGAAAACCTACCTCATGGGAGGGCGTCCGCTCCACGTTCTCAAGGGGGTCTCGGCGCAAGTGCGGGCCGGGGAGGCGGTGGCGATCGTGGGGCCCAGCGGGGCGGGCAAGAGCACCTTGCTCCATGCCCTCGGCGGGCTCGACGAGCCAACCTCCGGCCGGGTGCTGTTCAAGGGGCGCGACCTGTACCGCCTTTCGGCGCGGGAAAGGACGGCGGTACGCGCCCGGAGTGTGGGATATGTGTTCCAGTCCTATCACCTCCTGCCTGAGTTGGACGTGATGGAGAACGTCTTGCTCCCGACCATGACCCTGTGGGCAATGCGGGGACAGGCCGGGGCCCAGCGGCGGCAGGCCAGCCAGCTTCTCGATTCGGTCGGGCTGGGGCAACGGCTGAAGCACACGCCGCTGGAGCTCTCCGGAGGGGAGCAGCAGCGCGTGGCGTTGGCGCGGGCCTTGATCAACGGTCCTGAACTGGTGCTGGCCGACGAGCCGACGGGGAACCTGGACAGCGCCACGGGGGAACAGATCCTGGCGTGCCTTTTTGCGCTGACGCGGGAGAAGGGGCGCACGCTGGTGCTGGTGACCCACAACGACGAAATTGCGCGCCGGTGCGACCGGGTGATTCATCTGCGGGACGGGAACCTCGTGCGGGACTGAGGCGCGGGGAATCACTTCTGGTGCGGCGGGCTGGCCAGGGCTCCCAGGATCGCAAGATCCGGCTTGAGTGATTCGGGGTTGCCGCCGATCCGGATGATGCAATCCACCAGGTGGGCCAATCGGAGACTGCTCTCCGCCGCCATGCCCAGCAAGTCGGCTTGCATCCCCGTCAACGCTCCGCCCTTCTTCGCCATCAGCATGTCAATGCTGGCGGTGACAACGGTCAGGGGTTGGCTCAGTTCCTGCCCGATTTCGGCCAGGAAAATCATGAGTTCCTTGCGCGAGAGGGTTGGTGGCGGCGCGGCGGAATCGCCGGCCTCGGGGTTCAGTATTGTGCGCAAGATATTGATCTTGCGCTCGGTTGCCGCGGCGACGGCGGCCATGTGCCGGCCGGTTTCGCCCAAGGCGTCCCGGATGGCCTGGGAGGATGCCTGCGAGTCCGACTGGCGTTCCTGTTCGATGGCGTCGCCCAGTTTTGCCAGCAGCATGGTCAGGGTCTTGATTTCGTCCAGGCCGGAGGCCATGTCGCCGGAAGGCGCCCCGGTTTCCTGTGGCTTGCGGAAGGTCAATTCGTGCCACCCTTCCTCCGTAAGTCCCTGGTGTGTCAGGTTGTCATGAAGTTCCTGGAGGTGGGCGGGATCGGCGGAAGCCTTGTGGATGGCGCGCCGGAGCTTGTGGGCGGATTCCTCGGATGCCTTCCTGTTCTTGATGAACTTTGCCGCCATGCCTTCCAGGTCCAGGGCATCGGCTGACTCGTGGATCAGGTCGGCGGCGGCATTCACGGCCGGATCGCCCGCGAACTTCTGGAGTCTTGCCAGAACGGCATTCTCGAGCAGCATCAGCGACTTCTTGACCTGCTTGCGGCCCTTTTCGGACCGTACGGCACTGGGATGGGAGAGTTCGGAAATGATCTTCCCGATGGTGCCGACCACGATATCGTTCAGCGATTCGCCTGCCTGGAGATTGGCGGCGGCGGCCCGGACCTCGACGGTGCGCAGGATGAGTTCCGCGAGTTTTTCCGCATCGCCGGCCAGTTGGCGGATATCTTCCGAGGAGCGGCGGACATCCGCGGAGGCATCGCCGCGGAGGAAGGCCACCACGTTGTCCAGATCCGGGCCCGCGGGAACCTCCGGTTCGGCGCCGCCCGCGCCACCGGCTTCGCCGACGGCCACGCCTGTGGAGGACTCCCCGCCCGCAGCGCCGCCGGCCGGTTCCGGCGATTCGCCCTCCACCACGCGGCGGTACCCGACAGCGCGCGGCTGGATGTGAAGAAATCCTTGATCCGCCTTCAGGTGGTCCACCACCTGGCCCTGCAACTGGGCGGCGGGCATGAGGAGCAATCGGAACAGGGCGGAATACTCCTCGATCGAGAAGCCCGCGCTGATGTCGAAGCTCAACAGGTTGCGGGCCGCCAGCCGGCTGGCCAGCGCGCCTGCCAGCGGGGCCTCCGTGGGGGTGCCGTTGAGGAGGAGCCCGTTTTCGACCACATTGATATCCAGGCGCCCGTAGGCGGAAAGGAAGGCGGCCACCACGGGATACGAGGATTCCAGCGATGCGGCGGCGACCTTGTGGGAAACGCCGTAGAGATTCGCCATGTTCATGGACTGTCCGATGGCCTGGACAAGGATTGCGGAGTCCTGTGCAAGACTGGAAGGCGGCATCCGATCATCTCCTGTTCTTGCCGACGTTGTAGACTAGCGGCGGCTCCGGAGCGAGTCAAAACTTAGGCATTGAATGACCGGCTTGTTCCCTGTAAATGTTACCGCCGTTTCCATGGCATCGGGAAAGGAGACTCGAATGGATTTCCAGAAGTTGTTCGCGGAGCGGATTGGCGGCGCCACGTTCGGCACCCGGAACGAGATTTACAAGTTCGAGAAGATCAAGAGGGCCAAGGCGGCTGCGCGGGCGGCCCGGCCGAATGTCGAGTTGCTGGACTTCGGAGTCGGCGAGCCCGACCAGATGGCGCCGGCCCCGATCCGCAAGGCGCTGAAGAAGGCGGTGGATGATCCCGCCAACCGCGGGTATGCGGACAACGGAATCCGTGAATTCAAGGTGGCGGCGGCGGAGTACATGGCCAAGTTCTTCGGCGTGACGGGATTGGACCCGGAAACGGAGATCACCCACAGCATCGGATCCAAGCCGGCGCTGGCGATGTTGCCCTTGTGTTTCATCAACCCCGGCGATGTGGCGCTGGTTACGGTGCCGGGATACCCGGTGCTGGCGACACACACCCGGTACCTGGGCGGGGAAGTGGTGAAGCTCCCCCTGCGCCGTGAAAACGGGTTCTATCCCGCGCTCGACAAGATCGATCCGGCCGTGCTGCGCCGCGCGAAGCTGCTGTATGTCAACTACCCGAACAACCCCACGGGTGCGGCGCCATCGGAAGAGTTGTTCGATTCCCTGATCGCCTTTGCGGCGGCGAACAATATCCTGATTGTCCAGGATGCCGCCTATGCCACGCTTGTCTACGGGCGCGAGCCGCTGTCGATCCTCGGCCGCCCGGGCGGCAAGGATGTGGCCATCGAACTGCACTCGATGAGCAAGAGCTACAACATGACCGGCTGGCGGCTCGGGTTCGTGGCCGGCGCGCCGCGCATCGTCCAGGCTTATGCCGAGGTGAAGGACAACATTGATTCCGGGCAGTTCAAGGCTATTCAGCTGGCCGCGTGCGCCGGGATTGCCGACAAGGCCTTGTCGGACAAGATCAAGCGGCACTATGAGCGCCGCTTGCGCAAGATGGTCCGCGTGCTCAAGCGGATTGGCTTCAAGGCCAGAATGCCCGGCGGGACGTTCTACCTGTATGTCCCGGCTCCCAAGGGGGCGGGAATGACGACCTTTGCCACGGCGGAGGACGCATCCCAGCACCTCATCCGCGAGTGTTCCATCTCCACGGTGCCCTGGGACGATGTGGGAAGCTTCCTGCGCTTCTCCGCCACCTTCGAGAGCGCCGGCAAGGCCGACGATGACCGCGTGATCGCGGAACTCGAGGAACGGTTGCTCAAGGCGAACCTGAAGTTCTAGCCTTGCCGGTTTACGGCAAAAAAAGAAGGGGTGGCTCGTGTGAGCCACCCCTTTTTCTCGTGCGCGGGTTTACCGGCCGATGCGGCGGGCCAGGGCGTCCGCATCCTTTTCCGTGCGGATGGGCTTCAGGCCGCGGACCAGTTTCCAGACTTCGGTGTGAGTCACCGACTGGCCGGGCTTCAGGGTGGTTATCGGCGCCAGGGTTTCCACCTCGAGCATGCGCTCGTTGGAGAATGTCTCGAAGTTCACGCCGCCATCGGGATAGACCGCGCCTTCGACCCAGGCGAAACGCTTGACGAGGGCAAATTCGCCGATCTGGCAGGCTGCCCAGCCTTCCCGGTGGGCGACACCCAGTTTGGCCGGTCCGCGCCGCCGGTCCTGGCGGAAGAGGACATAGCGGGAGCCGAGGGTCCAGCGGCCGTCGGCGAAATCCGTGTAGCCCCAGATGCTCCATTCCTGGTTATGCGTCAAGCGGTCCGTGTGGGCGATCTTGCGGGGCAGGGGAAGGACGCAGGTGGCGCCGGGCGCCATGACGGTCAGGGCCCAGGGGGCGAGCGTGCGCGGCTTGCGGCCGCGGTTGGTCAGGACGTGGGTCAGGGTGATCTCGTTCTTCCGTTCGGCCAGACGGATGTCCATGCGCTTCTGGATGCCGGTCAGCGGACCGGGCTCCTGGATCGTGCGGATGCCGCCCTCGATCCGGCGGATGGTGACGGGCTTGTTATCGAGTTCGTAGGTGTCAGGCTTCGCCTCGGGCGCGAACCAGAGCCGGTGGCCGCCCCGGATCATCCATTCCTTTTCGCCGGATCCGCCCAGTTGCTCCTTGAATTCGGCCATGAGATTGCGTTCACCCGTGAAACCGCACCGCAGAATGCGAGGTCCCACGTCGCCGGTGACGACAATATCCACGGTGCCGTTGGACAGGCGGACGTTATTTTCCCACCCTCTGAAACGAACGTTCTCGATCTTCAGCATGGCCTTCTCCTCTGGTTGTTACGGTTTCTTGGTCCACAAAGCGGTCAGGAAGCCAGGACGGCGGACTCCAGCGATTCGTAGCGCGGGAGCATTTGGGTGTAGAGGGCGTGTGCCTCGCGGTCGGGCGAGGCGGCGAGCGTGAAGGGCGGCGCCTGGCGCATCGCTTCGGCGAACGGGACAAAGCATTGGCGCGTGACGCAGGACCATCCGTGCAAGGCGCGATAGGCGGCGCCGAGGGCGGCGGAATTGGGCTTGTCCGCCGTGAACACGGGGGCCCCAAACACATCGGACATGATCCTGAGGATGCCGGGTTCAACGGATGCGCCGCCTGTCGCCAGGATCGCCGCGGGGGCGATGCCCACGTGGGCGCTGTGCAGCCGCATGGACAGGAATTGCCCTTCCACGACGGCGCGCACTTCGACACCGGGGGCAAACTGCGCCAGACGCGCGTTGTCCGGCCCGAAGCGATGGATGCCGGTCTTCAGGATGGGCGGAGTGATTTCCGGTTCCTTGAGGAAGAATCCGATATGGCCGCCGTTGCCGGGCCGGGTGCCAGCCAGGGCGGAGGCGAACTGTTTCCAGGAACCGCCGGCCATCCGGTTGCGGACGTCTTCACGGGTGAGCGATCCGTTCTTGTAGACGATCATCGCCATATAGCCGGCGGGATCCACGGGGCTGGCGAAGATATGCCCTTCCGAGGCGGATGGCCGCGGATCGGTGAGCGAGGCGAACAACGTATCGCTGGTGCCGAGGCTGATGGCCACATCGCCGGGTTTCTGGAGCCGGAGACCGGCCAGACTGCAGGGATTGTCGCCGGAGAAGACGATGACTGCGCAGTCGCGTTTGAATCCGTACTGTGCCGCGAAATAGGGGTGGATGGTTCCTGCCAGATTGTGAGAGGCCGACAGGGGCCCCAGCTTTTCCTCCAGTCCCGGCGCCGTGGCCGTGACGGCGCGGGCGGCCCAGACCTTCCGCCGGATATCCATCAGGTTCATGCCGGACGCGTCGCTGACATCGATGGGGGCGTAGTCGCCGATCAGGAGCGAGGCGACAAAGGAACTCACGAGCGCGATTCGTTCCGTGTTCTCGTATTCCTGGCGGCGGGTCTGGACGATCTTGGCGATCTGGTTGCCCGTAAAGCGTTCGTAGGCGCGGGAGCCGGTGAGATCGGCGGTGGCCTGGGGACCGCCGAGGGCGGTTTCCAGGGCGCGGCACTGCGCGGTGGTGCTCGAATCCATCCAGACGGGCGAGGCGGCGACGGCGAACAGGTCGCGGGTCTGGTCGTGCAGCGACCGGCCCGGTTTCAGGCCTTTCAGGACGGCTTGGGCGCCTTTCCTGAAATAGACGCTGCCGTGCTGCTGGCCGGAGCCCGAGATGGCGGCCACCTCGGCGAAGGGGAACCCGGCGGCGCGCATGCGCTCGAACAGAAGGTCGAGGGCGGTCACCCAGAGTTGCGGCGGGGAGGTCACTGTGAGGCCGTCAGCGCCCCTGTGGACGCCCCCCTGGGTCTTGAAGGACGGGATATCGGAATCAAAGTTGACGGAGAAATCGGCGACGGTGTTGAACTGCCCGTCAATGGCGACGGCTTTCAGGCTCTGGGTGCTGGAATCGAGGCCGAGGTACAGGGGTGTGCTCATAGATGTGTGTGCCCGTTTCAAGCCGAGGGTGGTGGCGGGAGAGGGAGTTGAACCCACGACCAAAGGCTTATGAGTCCTCTGCTCTACCACTGAGCTATCCCGCCGCAAACGCGAGGAACACTACTGAATAACCCCGCCCCCGTCAATACGCGTTCTTGCTGGCGGAGAAGGTGCGCAGCAGGATTTTGAAGTCGAACGGCAGCGACCAGTTTTCCAGATAGTAGAGGTCGTACTTGATCCTTTCCTCGATGCTGGTGTTGCCGCGCAATCCGTTGACCTGCGCCCAGCCCGTCATGCCGGGCTTGGACACATGCCGCCACATGTAACGGCTGATGTCTTCCTTGAACTGCTCGACAAAATGGGGGCGCTCCGGGCGCGGTCCGCAGAGGCTCATGTCGCCAGCCAGGACATTCCACAACTGGGGCAGTTCGTCGAGATTGTGGCGCCGGAGGAACGCGCCCACCGCCGTGCGGCGGGGATCGTCCTGCCTGGCCCATACCGGCCCTGTGTCGCTCTCGGCGTCCTGCCGCATGGTGCGCAGTTTGTAGATGGTGAAGAGCCTGCCGTTCTCGCCGCACCGTTCCTGACGGTAGAACACCGGCCCCGGCGACGATCGCTTGACCAGCCACGCGGCCACAGCCAGAACCGGCGCCGCGAGAATCAGCCCGATGGCCGCGCCCACAATATCCTCCGTCCGCTTGAGAACCCGGTTCCAGAAATAATCCAGCGGCCACCGGCTGACGCCCAGCAGCGGAATATCATCCACCACCCGCATGTCCATGCTGCCCGTCATGATGCGGAACATGTCGGGCACCATGTTGAAAGTGACCATGCTCCGCTCGCAGGCCAGAATGATCTCGATGATCCGCTGGTGACCAAGGCTGGAATCGGTGACGATCAATTGGTCCGGCGGATCGGAATCCAGCCGCTTTTTGATGTCCCCGACCGATCCGCACACCAGGCCGGCAGGGACGGCGGACGTTTCGTCGTCCCGGATCCGGAGGAAGCCCACGACCTTGGACCGGAGGCGCGGTTCCCGTTCCAGGCTGCGCTGGAGGCGGGCGGCGACCTCGTTGACGCCAACGATCAGGACGCGGTTGACGGCGCCGGTGCGGCGGGCCAGGTGGATTTCGTAGCGGAAGAGCAGGGAGCGCTCCAGTGTGACAAAGAAGACGATGAGCGGGAAGGACAGGAGGACGGTGAGACGGGAAAAGGGCGGATCGTGCTGGACGGCGAATGCCAGGGCCGTGGCCAGGAGGATCCCCAGCGCGGTGGCCCGGACGAGGCGCGGAATCTTGCTCGAAAAGCCGCCGAGCTGCGGCCGGATGTAGAGGCCGAGCTGGCGGAAGAGGAACAGGAAGAGCAGCGTCGCGACAACGGCGCCCCAGCCGTACATGAACAGCAGGCGGGGCGGCCAGCTTGCCACGGGTATCAGCCCGCTGAAAAAGCGGAGCCAGATGGCGGCGGCAAAGCCGCCCGAAATGGCAACGGCATCGGCGGCAATCGCCATGCCGGCGGACAAGGCATCCATGGTATCGCGTACACGCATTACGATGAACTGTAGAAGGATTGCCTCCGGTTTTCAAGCGGCACGTGGCCTGCCGTGGGAGAGGCAGGGTGTGGGGGACTCATTCGCCAATGCCGAGGTTCGGATCGGCGTCGAGGCGCATGGCTTCGCGGAGCGGGGGGGCGGCGGCCAGCTTGTGCGCGGCAAGGCCGGCGATCATGGCGGCATTATCGGTGCAATACGCCGGGGCTGCCAGCAGGAGTTTCAGGCCCGGGCGCCTGGCGGCCATTACGGCCAACTTCTCGCGGAGGCGCCGGTTAAGCGAGACACCGCCCACCAGCGCGAGTGTCGAGGCGGTCTCGGACGCGTGGCGGGAGCGCTGGACCAGTGTGTCCACAATGGCTTCCTGATAGGCGGCGGCAAGGTTCGGTACGGTGATGTCCGGCGCCGATCCCACGGGATGTTCCCGAAGATAATAGAGCAGGGCGGTCTTCAAGCCGCTGAAGCTGACGCAGTATCTGGGCGCCAGGCCCTTGATCCGGGCGTGCAGTTTCTTGACGTAGCCGCGGGGGAAGGCAAGGAAGTCCGGATTGCCTTCGCGGGCGGCCTTGTCGATCACGGGGCCGCCCGGATAGCCGAGCTGGAGCAGGTTGGCGCCCTTGTCGAACGCCTCGCCGGCGGCATCGTCCACGGTGCGCCCGATGAGGCGGTAGCGGCCGATGCCTTCCACGCGGACGAAGCAGGTGTGGCCCCCGGAGACAATCAGGGCGAGGAAGGCGCCCGCTTCCGAGGGGGTCGGGCGGTCGGGTCCCAGGAACGCGGAATAGATGTGGGCTTCGAGGTGGTTGATGGCCACCAGGGGTTTCCGGAGACGGAGGGCCAGCCCTTTGGCGGCGGCGATGCCGACGAGCAGGGAACTGGCGAGGCCGGGCCCCGAGGTCACGGCCACGGCATCAAGGGCCTCCCAGGGCACGGCGGCCTGGGTCATGGCTTCGCCGATGACCTTGGGGAGGTGCTCCACGTGCTTGCGGGAGGCGATTTCCGGGACCACGCCGCCGTAGGGCCGGTGGTGGGCGATTTGGGTGTAGATGACGTTGGAGAGGACGTCGCGTCCGTCGCGCACGACGGCCGCGGCGGTTTCGTCGCAGGAGGTTTCGATGCCCAGGATGATCATGGAACTGGGGGGCGGCCCTAGCGGCGCGCGCGGAAGATGAGGATTCCCTTGAGCAGATCCACCGCCCGGTCGAGCTGGCGGTCCGTGATGTGGTCGAAATTGGCGGGCTTTTCGGATTCCGGCAGCGGCACGGACGACTCGACGAAGGCGCGTTTGCGGAAGATATCGGGCCATTCCTCCACGGCGATGGGCACCACGACATCCGGCTCGATGCCTTTCTCGTGGATCAGGCGTCCCGAAGGCGTGTAGTAGTGGGCTGTGGTCAGCCGCAGCGCATTGCCGTTGTCCAGGGGGATGACATTCTGGACCGACCCCTTGCCGAAGGTCGGCTCGCCGACGAGGACAGCGCGCTTGTTATCCTGAAGGGCGCCGGCCACGATTTCGGCGGCGCTGGCGGAACCGCCGTTGACCAGAATGGCCATGGGAAACCCGGTATAGTGGGCCTGTCCGGAGGACCGGGCCGCGATTTCCCGCGGGTTGGTGTCGCGGCCCCGCGTGGAGACAACCAGTTCGCCGCGTCCGAGGAACAGGCTGCTGCATTCGATGGCGGAGGTCAGGAGGCCGCCTGGATTGTTGCGGAGGTCCAGGACCAGGGCCTTGACCGTGTTGGTTTCCAGTTTCCGGAGGGCTTCCAGGAGAGCGCCGGCGGTCGTCTCGCTGAAATCCGTGACGCGCACATAGGCGATGCCGTCCTCGATCATGCGGACGCCCTTGATGCTGGTGACGCGGATGATCTCGCGGATGAGGGTGTATTCCTTGGTTTCCTTGCCGCGCAGGATCTTCAGGCGGGCGGTTGTGCCTTTGGCGCCGCGGAGACGATGCACAGCATCCCGCAGTCCGAGCGTTTCGGTGCGCTGGCCGTCAATTTCGACGATCTTGTCCCCCGCCAGCAAGCCGGCGCGGGAAGCCGGGGTGTCCTCCATGGGGGAGATCACGGTCAGGATGTTGTCCTTCACGCCGATCTGGATGCCGATGCCGCCGAAGGCGCCCTGGGTGTCCTCCTTGAGGTCCTTGTATTCGGTGGGTTCGAGGAACTGGCTGTAGGGGTCGAGGGAAGAGAGCATGCCGTTGAGGGCGGAAGTGATCAGGTTGGAATAGCTGACCTTGGATTCGTCCACGTAGTTATGGCGGATGAGCATCAGGGAGCGGGTCAGGAGGTGGATCTGCTGGTAGGCATCATCCCCGGGCATTCCGGCCGCGGGGGGTGGGGCGTTGGT
>CAYWKN010000060.1:0-11874 GCA_964458765.1 uncultured Verrucomicrobiota bacterium | reverse complement strand
GCCGCGGCGTTGCGTGGTGCGGCTGGCGGATTTCCTGGGAGCGGCCGCATGGATGCTGGACCGTCGTGACCGCCGTATCGCCATGGCCAACCTTGAACTGGCCTATGGCGAGGCCCTGACGGTTGCCGGGAGGCGCGCCATTGTCCGCGGGGTGTTCCGGAACTTCGCGCTGACGGCGCTGGACCTCTTCTGGTTTGCGCGCGACACGGGCGAGCGGATCCGCCGCCATGTTGTTGTGGAGGAAGGCAGCGAGGTCTGGCTCGGGGCGGGGCCCCTGGTCGCGGTCACGGCTCATTTCGGGAACTGGGAGATATTCGGGCATGTGGCGGCGTTGCGCGGGGCCACGCTGGTGAGTGTGGCCAAGCCGGTGAAGAACCCGGCCATTGACGGGCGGTTGAACCGGCTGCGGCAGGCTTCGGGACAGCGGATCGTGCCGCGGGAAGGCGCGCTGAAGGCGCTGGTCAGGGCGCTGCACGACAAGGGGTCGGTGGCGTTCCTGCTGGACCAGGACACGCGGGAGTCGGAGGGCGGCGTGTTTGTGGATTTCTTCGGCGTGCCCGCTCCGGTGTCCGGAGCGGCGGCCGGACTGGCCGTGCGGATGGGGGTGCCGCTGGTCCTCGGATATTGCCGCCACGAGGGCGGGGGGCGGTACCGCTGCTATGTGCGCGACGTCCTGCCGCCGGACGCGTTGCGCGGGCGCGAAGGGGCGGCGGTGACCGCCGAGATCGCCCGCAGGCTGGAAGCGGAGATCCGGCGCTATCCGGAGCAGTGGCTCTGGACCTACAAGCGCTGGAAACGGCGCCAACCGGGCTCCGATCCTGCCCGCTATCCTTTCTACGCGGACGCCTGACGGACCGTTGTTGTCCGTGCGCGAACCGTGTGCTAGCATCCCCCGCCATGAGAAACGATCATGAAGAGATTCTTGTGGTGGACCGTTCCCTGCTGGAGCGGCTGGGCATGTTCCAGGGGCTGACGCTCGATACCGACCGGTATCTGGCCGACTTGCTCAACCCCCGCCAGTACCGGTTTGTGCCCCGGCACAAGGCGGAGGAGGACGATTCGCTCAAGCAGCTCATTCCCTACTTCCTGATCTGCCACGAGGGCAGGATCTGGTGCTACGTCCGGGGCAAGAAGTCCGGCGAGGAACGCCTCATCGCCAAGGCCTCGATCGGGATCGGCGGGCACATCAACAACCAGGACCTGAACCTGTTCGGGGACATCTACTCCACCGCGGCCTTGCGCGAGCTGGAGGAGGAAGTCCGCATCGGAGGCGCCTACACCCAGCGCGTGGTGGCGCTGCTGAATGACGACGAGACGCCCGTGGGGCGCGTGCACCTTGGGGTGATCCACGTGTTGCGGACGGACAGCCCGAACGTGGTCAAGCGGGAAGGCGTGATCACGGAATCGGGATTCCGCACCCTCGAGGAGTTGCGCGGCATGCGGGACCGCATGGAGACGTGGTCGCGGATCTGCCTGGACGCGATGGACAAGCTGCTGGCGCGCGGGTGACGGCTCAGGCGAGCAGTCCGGCCTTGCGCAGGTTGTTGGCGATCCGCTGTTCCACCGGCGTGTCGTCAACCTCGAACTCCAGGCCCGTCACGGTTTCGTAGGCCTGGATATAGCGCCTGGCGGCCTCGATCCGCACTTCGTCCGGCAGGGCGGGCGGTTGCCCGTCCCCGCGGAACCCCTGTGAGACCAGCCACTCGCGCACGTATTCCTTGTCGATCTTCCGCTGGTCCTTGGCGGCGGCGAAGAGGGAGTCGTACGTATCGGCGAACCAGTAGCGGGAGGAATCGGGCGTATGGATTTCGTCCGAGGCCACCAGCTTGCCGTTCAGGCGGCCCAGTTCGTACTTGGTATCCACGAGGATCAGCCCGCGCGACGCGGCGTGCTTGACGCCGGCGTCGAAGAGGCGGAAGCAGATGTCGGCGGCCTCGTCGAAGGAGCGGGCGTCAATCAGCCCTTCCTTGATGGCTTCCTCGCGCGAGATGGGGCGGTCGTGTTTCTCGTGCTTGGTGGTCGGGGTCAGGATGGGACGCTCCAGTTTCTGGTCCTTGCGGAGGCCTTCGGGGAGCATATTGCCGCAGAAGTGCCGCACGCCCCGCTCGTAGTTGTACCACGCCGATGTCTTGGTCACTCCCGTGATGTAGCCGCGGACGATGAACTCCAGGGGAAGCTGTTCGCACTCGTGCACGACCGCCACGTTCGGGTCGGGCATGGAGACGATGTGGTTCGGGACGATATTCCGGGTCTTGTCGAACCAGAAGGCGGCGAGCTGGTTGAGGACCTGGCCCTTGAACGGGATGGTGCCGATGATGCAGTCGAACGCCGACACGCGGTCGGTGGTGATGAGGATGCGCCGGTCGCCCTGCACGTAGCTTTCGCGGACCTTGCCCTGGTGGCGCTGGCCCAGTCCCTTGAAATCCGTTTCGTCCAGCGTGCGTTTGAGTTCCGCCTTGATCCGGGATTCAGCGATCATCTGTTCGGTCCTTTCCTTAGGGTTGTGATTCCGTGGACGCAGGCCGTCAGGGGTTGCGCAATTGGTGGACGTAGGGGTAGAGTTGACGCCCGGGGCAGACACTGGGGCTGAGGTCGCGGTGCCCGTAGACGCGGGTGCGGGAGATGCCGCAGACGCCGCGCAGGACGCAGGTCAGATCGTGGAGGGCGGCGATCTGGGCGGAGGAGGGGCGCTGGCGTTCGAAATTACCCAGCAGGAGGACGCCGATGTTGCCTTCGTTGTTGCTGAGGACGTGGGCGCCCTCGTAGGAGAGCGACCGGCCCTCCCAGACGCGTCCGGTGTAATCCACGACGAGATGGTAGGCGATGTCGCCGTAGCGGCGGTTGCGGTGGGCGCCAAGGATCGTGCGCAATTCCCGGGCCACATGGGAGTGCGAGGTGGCGTAGAAGGGGCTGTTGCCTTCATGATGCACGGTGATCCGCGAGTAACGGCCGGAGGGGTTGAGCCGGGTGCGGTTGGGCGGGGTCCGGTCCCAGGAGGCCCGCGGGATCAGGGTCAGTTGGGAGGCGATGGCGTTCAGAATGGCGGCCGGCCGCAGGGAGCGGCTGGGGATGGCCTGGACGGCGGAGGGCAGGCAGGCGGCGAGCCCGGCGCCGAGCGTGAGGCGCAAGGCGTCACGCCGGCTGATGCCCGCGGCCTGTATGTCCCGGATCCGTGTCATCTTGTTGTTCCGTTTCGTTGCCTGCCGCCGCCGGAGGGAGCCTTCGATCAGGCGCCGATACTCAGGATGACGGGAGACGAATGCCAGCCCCGGCGTTGCCGCTGCAGGTCGAGGCATTGCCCGCAATAGGCGCGCATTTCGCCGGCCAGGGCCGCCTTTTCGGCGGGTGTGGCGCGCGGGCCGAGGATGGCGCCGGCGGTTTCGGAGAGCCGCTTGAGCCCCAGGACCCCGCGGCCGCCGGCGCCGTCCCAGACATCGGCATAGGCGTTGAGCATCTCGCGGAGGCGATCGAAGGCGAGGAGTTCCGTGCAGGGGGCCTGGCCGGAGGTCAGGTTCCGGACATCCAGGGTCCAGACCGTGTCCTGGCCGGCGGTAATCCAGGAAGCGGCGTAGACGGAGGAGGACCCGGCGAGATGGAGGCGCCGTGCCAGGGGGGCTTCCCCGGCGGCTTCCAGGGCGCGGGAGAGGAGCGTGCAGGAGGCGTGCGGGGTCAGTTCCTGCGGGAACGTCTCCTGTTCCTGGAGGACGGCGGCGACTCCCTGCGCGGCCTCGCACAGGGCCGGCGCCGAGGCCAGCGCGGGATTGCCGCACAGCGCGGGCGCCTGTTCCAGGAGACAGTCGGCCAGGCGGTCGCGCCAGGCGGCTTCGGGTCGCGGCGTTTCGAACTGCAGGATCACTTGTTCACCATGCCCTGGATGGCGTTGAGGAACTGGTTGACGTCCTTGAAGCGGCGGTAGACGGAGGCGAACCGCACATAGGCGACATCGTCGAGTTTCTCGAGGCGTTCCATGACCTTCTCGCCGATGGTTTCGCTGGGGACCTCGCGCTCGAATTCATTTTCCATCTCGGCGACAATCCCGTCCACCAGCGCCTCGATCTGTTCCATGCTGACGGGGCGTTTCTCGCAGGCCCGCGCCACGCCGTTGACCAGTTTTTCGCGCGAGAGTTCCTCGCGCCGGCCATCGCGCTTGATCACGTGGAGTTCGACCTTGACCACCTCCTCGCGGGTGGTGAAGCGGTGGCCGCAGCCTTCGCACGAGCGGCGGCGGCGGATCACGTCCCCGGCGCGGGACGCGCGACTGTCAATGACTTTGTCTTCCGTATGACCGCAGCGTGGGCAACGCATAAGGCGCATGTCCTCCGTTTGCCGCGGCATTATGGAGAAAGCGGCGGGCGAGGTCAATCCAAATGGAGCCTGCCGCAATTGGAACCTCCGCCCGCAAGGCCATGGGGAAGATGGAGGGACCCTTCCGCCGGGGGCGCGAAAAAAACAGCGTGTAGGCGGCGCGGGTTTTGTGCTAAGAAGTCCCGTTTTTCATTGAACGGCGGCGGTGGGTTTCGGCTTGACGGCGCTGGTTGGCGCCGAATGACAGGAGAAAGACACTGATGAAGGACGTTTCTGCAGGCGATGTAAGGAACTTCATTCTGTTGGGCCACACAGGCAGCGGCAAGACCACGCTGGCGGATGCCATGGTGTTCAAGATGGGCATTGGCGACCGCATGGGGCTCGTGGACCAGGGGACCAGCCTGGGGGACTACTCGGACGAGGAAAAGGCCCGCAAGACCACGATCGCGGCGAAGTCGTTTGCCGGAACCTACAAGACTTCGGATGGGCGGAAGATGGGCGTGGTGTTCTGCGACACTCCCGGCTATGCCGATTTCTACGGGCAGGTGATCCAGGCCAGCCGGGTGGCTTCCTCGGCGCTGGTCCTGGTGGACGCCAACGCCGGAATCCAGGTTGGCACGACCCGCTCGTGGAAACAGGCGGAGGCGCTGGATCTGCCCTGCGCCGTGGTGATCACGGGGCTGGATCGCGAGAACGCATCCTTCGAGAAGGCGTTGAACAATATCCGGACGGCGTGGGGCGGCCGGTGCGTCCCGGTGGTCGTGCCGGTGCCCGGCGCCGCTAGCGTGGTGGATGTCCTGTCCAGCGCGGAGCCGCCCGCGGCGGTGAAGGACGCCGTCACGGAAGCCAAGGGCGCGCTGGTGGAACTGGCGGCCGAGACCAACGACAGCCTGATCGAGAAGTATCTGGCCGGGGAGCCCCTGACCCCCATCGAGATTGCCGACGGGTTGCGGGCCGCCGTGGCGGGCCGCAAACTTGTCCCGGTGTTCGCCTGCATGGCGCTCAAGGGCGTCGGTGTGCCCGAACTGATGGACGGCATTTCGCGCCTGTTGCCTTCGCCGCTGGAGCGGCCCATGAAGGATGCCGACGGCAAGCCGGTGGATCCTTCGCCCAAGGCGCCGTTCGTGGGGTTCGTGTGGCGCACGGTGAACGATCCCTTCATCGGCCATATGAGCTTCATCTATGTGTGCGGCGGGACGCTCAAGGCGGACGTGGATATCGTCAATGTCAACAAGGAGCAGAAGGAGCGCGTGGCGCAGTTCTCGGTGCTCAATGGCAAGAAGCAGACGCCGGTGGACGAGGCGGTGGCGGGTGAGATCGTGGCGGTGGCGAAGCTCAAGGTAACCGGGCTGGGCGATGCGCTGTGCCAGAGCGGCGCCAAGGTCACCTTCGCCCCGTATCGCTTCCCGAATCCCATCATGTGGTGTGCGGTGACGGCCAAGACGCAGGGCGACGAGGACAAGATCGGCACGGCGCTGCACCGCATCGCGGACGAGGATCCGACGATCAAGGTGGAGCGGAACGCCGACACGCACGAGACGATTCTTTCCGGAATGGGCGATACGCACCTGGCGGTGGCCGTGGAGCACATGAAGAAGCGCAACGGGGTGGACGTTTTGCTGAGCACGCCGAAAGTGCCGTACAAGGAAACGGTGACCGGCCGGGGCGAAGGCCACTACAAGCACAAGAAGCAGTCCGGCGGCCGCGGCCAGTACGGCGAGGTGTACCTGCGGGTCGAGCCGTTGCGGGACGGCGACGCGGAGTGGTTCGAGGATGCCATTGTCGGCGGCGTGATTCCGCACAACTTCGTGCCCGCCGTGCAGAAGGGCGTGGTGGAGGGGATGCTCCGCGGTTCGGTGGCCGGCTATCCCGTGATCAACGTCAAGTCCATTGTCTACGACGGTTCCTACCACGACGTGGATTCGTCGGAAATCGCCTTCAAGATCGCCGGCGGCCGCGCGTTCAAGGACGCCATGAGCAAGGCCCGGCCGGTGCTGCTGGAGCCGATCATGCAGGCCAAGGTGATGATTCCCGAGCAGTTCATGGGCGACGTGAACGGCGACATGAGCCATCGCCGGGGCCGGATCGTGGGCATGGAGGCGGCGGACGGCATGCAACTGATCACGGCGGAGGTTCCCCAGGCGGAGCTGTTCACGTATTGCGCGGAACTGCGCAGCATGACCGGCGGGCGCGGTTCGTTCGAGATGGACTTCCTGCGGTACGACGTGGTGCCGAGCAACGTGGCCCAGAAGGTGATTGCGGCGGCCGAGAAGGTCAAGGAAGAGGAGGAATGATCAGGAAGTGAGCGCGGAGCGGTTGACATCGTCACCGGGGCGGTGCTGGTTGTGTCCCCGGGAATGCGGCGTCAACCGGCGGGGCGGAGAGCGGGGCTACTGCCGGGCGGGTGAGGCCGTCGAGGTCTACCGGCACGGGCTGCATCACGGCGAGGAGCCTCCGATTTCCGGCGACCGCGGTTCCGGGACGGTGTTTTTCAGCCGTTGCACGTTGCGGTGCCTGTATTGCCAGAACTATCCGTGGAGCCAGGAGGGCGAGGGGCGGGCCTATACGCCGGCGGAATTGACGGGGGTGTTCACGGGGCTGGCGGAGGCCGGCGCGCACAACTGGAACCTGGTGAGCCCGACGCCGTGGCTGCCCTGGGTGTGGGAGGCGCTGGCCGCGGCGGAGGCGCGCGGAACGCGGTTGCCGGTGGTGTACAACACCAGCGGCTTCGAGCATCCGGAAGTGCTGCGGGAGATCGGCGGGCGGGTGGCCGTGTACCTGACGGACCTGCGGTACGCGAAGCCGGAAACGGCGCTGGCGGGATCCGGCCATGCCGGGTATGCGGAAGCGGCCCGCGCGGCGCTGCGGGAAATGTGGCGGCAGACGGGGCCGTTGGTCACGGATGACGCCGGCATCGGCGTGCGGGGCACGATTTGCCGCCTGCTGGTGCTGCCCGGGCTGGCGGAGGAGGCCGTGGCCAACCTGGAATGGCTGGCGGAGACGGTCGGGACGCGGATGGCCGTGAGCGTGATGGCGCAGTATACGCCCGCGTTCCGGGCGGTCGGGCGCGACCCGTGGGGGCGGCGGCCGACGGCGGAGGAGTACGGGCGCGTGGTGGAAGCGGTGGAACGGCTGGGATTCGACCAGGGATGGGTGCAGGAATACGAATCCCCCACACCGGAGGAACTGGTGGGTTTTAACATGAACCCCGTGTAACGGGGATGGGACTATCAAGGAACAGGAAAGAGAGGCAGAAGGATGAGCGGTCATAGCAAGTGGAAAACGATCCAGCACAAGAAGGGCGCGGCGGATGCCAAGCGCGGCAAGGTTTTCAGCAAGATGGCCAAGGAACTAATGGTGGTGGCCAAGACAGGCGGCGGGGATCCCGACACCAACACGACCCTGCGGGCGCTGATCCAGCGCTGCAAGGCGGTCAGCATGCCCAACGACAACATTAACCGGGCCATCAAGAAGGGCACCGGCGAACTGGCCGCGGATATCATGGAGGAAATCACCTACGAAGGGTTCGCCGACGGCGTCGTCGGGGTGGTGGTCAAGGTGCTGACGGACAACAAGAACCGGGCCGCGGCGGAAATCCGGCATATCTTCACGAAGCACGGCTCGAGCTTCGCGGCGCAGGGCGCGGTGTCGCGCGGGTTCCGCCGGCGGGGCCAGATCTACGTGGATGCCGCGGCGGTGGACGAGGAGAAGCTGATGGACGTCGTCCTTGCGGCGGGCGCCGACGACATGCAGCCGGACGGCGAGCAGTTCGAGATCCTGACCGACCCCGCGGCGTTCCTGGCGGTATGCGAGGCGCTGGAGAAGGCGGGGATCAAGACGTCGGATTCCGAAATCCGGCTCGTCCCGGACACCTATGTCCCGGTCCAGGACAAGTCCGTCGCCAAGTCGGTCATGAAGTTCGTGGAAACGCTGGAAGACAACGATGACGTGCAGAACGTCTACACGAACATGGATGTGGACGACTCCGTGCTGTCCGCCATGGAAGGCGACAAGGACTGAGTGTTCGCGGAGCGCCCCGCCGTCGGGTGAAACATGCGCGTGCTGGGGATAGACACCTCGTTGCGTTCGTCCGGGGTTGGCGTCGTGGAAGCGGCGGGCAGCCGTCTGGCGGCGGTGGAGTACGGGCGGGTGCGGAATGCCGACCGTTTGCCGCTGTCCGCCTGCCTGCGGCGGCTGGACGAGGAAGTCCGGGCGCTGATCGCGCGGACGCAGCCGGCGGAAGCGGCGATCGAGGATGTCTTTTTCTGCAAGAATGTGCGGACGGCCGTGACGCTGGGGGAAGCCAGGGGAGTGGTGATCGCCGCCTGTGCGGGGGCGGGAATCCCGGTGTACGAATACGCCCCGCGGCGTGTGAAGCAGGCGGTGGTCGGGTACGGCGCCGCCGACAAGTCCCAGGTCCGCCGGATGGTGATGCGGCTGCTGAGCCTTGCGGAGGAGCCGCAGGAGGACGAGGGTGACGCGCTGGCCATCGCCATCTGCCACGTGAACCGGAGGTCATCCGTCGCAGCGCTGGCGCCGGAAGCGATTTGAGGAAAGGGTTATGATCACGTTTCTGGAAGGGGTCATCGAGGAGAAGCAGCCCACGCATCTGGTGATGAACGTGGGCGGCATCGGATACGAGGTGATCCTGCCGCTCAGCAGCTATGACCGGCTTCCGGCGGAAGGCGCGACGTGCCGGATCCTGACGCACGACCACGTGCGCGAGGATGCGCACCAGTTGTTCGGCTTCATGACGCAGGAGGAGCGGAGGGTTTTCCTGCTGCTGACAGGGGTCTCGGGGATCGGCCCCAAGACGGCGCTGTCGGTGCTGAGCGGGATGAGCGTGCGCGAACTCAAGGTGGCGATCACCGGGGGGGACGTCAAGCGCCTGAGTTCGATCTCGGGCATCGGGAAGAAGACGGCGGAGCGGATGGTGGTGGAATTGAAGGACAAGTTCGGGGCCGGCGAAGTCCTGGAGGCGGCCACCGCCGGCGGCGCGATGGCCGAGGACGAGATCCGGCTGCGGGACGCCGTCCTGGCCCTGATTTCGCTGGGGTATAAGCGGGCGGAGGCGCAGGAGATGGTGCTCCGCGTGTTGAAGGATCCGGCGCTGCAGGGGGCGACGGTCGAGGAGGTCGTGCGCAAGGCGTTGAGCCGGTAGGCGGGAGCGGACCAAGGGATACCATGAGCGAACGACTGGTCACGGAGGGGATGAACAAGCCGGACAAGGATCTGGATATCCGGCTGCGTCCGCTGCTGTTCCGGGATTTTGTCGGCCAGCGCAAGGCGCGGGAGCGGCTGGAGTTGTTCGTGGAAGCCGCCCGGGGGCGGAGGGAGACCCTGGAGCATGTGCTGCTTTCCGGGCCGCCGGGGCTGGGGAAGACCACGCTGGCCTACATCCTCTCGCATGCCATGGGCGGCAACATCAAGGTCACGTCGGGGCCCGTGATTGACAAGCCCGGCGACCTGGCGGGTCTGCTGACGGGCATGGAACGGGGCGATATCCTCTTTATTGACGAGATCCACCGGATGCAGCGCAGCGTGGAGGAGTACCTGTATTCCGCCATGGAAGATTTTGTCATTGATATCATGATCGACCAGGGCCCCAACGCGCGGTCCGTGCGGTTGAACCTGCAGCCCTTTACCCTGATTGGGGCGACGACCCGCAGCGGGATGCTCTCGGCGCCGCTGCGGTCCCGGTTCGGCCTTTCCATCCGGCTGGATTACTACGAGGTGGAGGATCTGGAGCAGATCGCGCGGCGGACGGCGCGGATCCTGGATGTGGACATCGAGGACGAAGGCGCCAGGGAGATCGCGCGGCGGTCACGGGGCACTCCCCGCATCTGCAACAACCTCCTGCGCCGGGTGCGGGACTATGCGCAGGTCAAGGCCGATAACCGGATCACCCGCGACGTGGCCAACCTTGCCCTGGCCATGCTGGATATCGACGGGAACGGCTTGGATGAGTTGGACAAGCGGGTCCTGGAGGCGATTCTCTTCAAGTTCGGCGGCGGCCCGGTCGGCCTGAATTCCCTGGCGGTGTCCGTGGGGGAGGAACCGGATACGATCGAGGATGTCGTGGAGCCGTTCCTCATCCAGCGCGGCTACCTGCAGCGGACGCCCCAGGGCCGGAAGATCACCGAACCCGGGTGCAGGTTGCTGGGCGTGGACACGGCCGGCGGGCAGGGCCGGCTCCTGTAGGCCGGGATCACTTCCGCTGGGCGGGCGGGGCCGCGGCGCGCAGCCAGGTGAAGAAACTCCAGCGGCGGAGAACCGGCTGCGTCGGCGCCGACGGTTCGTAGGGCATGCCGATCTTCATCCACTTGTCCGCTCCGGAGAGATACACGAGCGGGATGTAGTTCCGGGGCGACACCCGTTCGGTCATGTGGTCCGGATCCGGGCCCGCCCACACCTGGAAGCGCGTGTCCGGCTGGCCCGCGGTATTCCCCCCGTCAAACTGGAAATAGAGGGGATAGTCCGGGTTCAGTCCCGAAACATTCCGGAAGGCGTCCAGATCATACAGCAGGTGGCACTGCTCCGCGGGCAGGGGGTTGGAGGCGGACTTCACGGGCTGCGGCCGGATCCCGTTATGGGTGACGCCGACATTGGCCAGCGCGGCCACGCGTTCGTTGTATCCCGGGGCGCTGCCATCCTCCTCCAGGATCACCAGGCGGCGGTAGCGGTTCACGGTCTTGATGCGGTGGAGCGTATGGCCGGAGACATGGGCCTTGCGGAAGGCGGGGTGGTTCCGCGCGGACGGCTGCGCAGGGGGCCTGGATCCATCCACCGCCTCGAGAACGATGTTGGGGTTGACGAGCAGGGCCACCGGTTCGGAACAATGCAGCAGGCGGGGCGCCATGGAAGCGTCGGCCAGGACCGCATAGCCGCTCCCGTACGTCGGCACAAACAGTTCGTCCCGGTAGGCCCGCGCCAGGCGCGTGAGGGACCGGGCTTCGTTCATGGCGGCCACCACGGCGGGGGACAGCGGGGCTTGATACCAGCCGCCGTGACCCGGCCGCAAGGCCGCAAGCGCGGGAGAACCTTCGAGCGGGGCAAAGGCCCCGCCGCGGAGGGTGACGGGGGCGCCCGCGGGACGGAGGGGCGACAGCACGACGGCGACCAGGTAGCGGTTCTTCTCCCGGTCATGGAACAGGCGGGCCATGTCGCCAGGATAGACGTCATTCAACAGCGGGGTCAGCCCCAGGAAGTCCTCGCAGGGTTCAACGGTCCGCAACAGGTGACGGAAGGCGGCGATTTCGTCGAACCCGGACGGGATGTTGGCCGTCCATGGGCTGTCCGGCGCGGCGTGGAGTACGCCCCTGGCGCCGAGGGCCACCGATGCCCATAGCATCCACGAGAGAGTGGCGGGAGGTATCTTGCCGTTGTCGGGGATCAGGAACAGGGGGGCCATACCGGCCTTGGTGGCGGCGGTGACTGCCGTCCGGCCGTTCTCCAGGAAGGTGTCGAAATCCGGGGTGGCGGCAGAGGCGTTCAGCGGCATGCGGCAGCAGAGCACGGGACTGGCCGGGGACAGCCGGGCAAAGGGTTCGGCGGCGGGGGCCTTTACGG
>CAYWKN010000059.1:0-11901 GCA_964458765.1 uncultured Verrucomicrobiota bacterium | reverse complement strand
CACCGGGCAGGGTATACTCCCGCCGCCCGGCCGCCCGGCCGCCCGGCCGTTCTCGATCGTCAACTCCAGAATCTGGCCCGCCACGTCGCAGACCGGCGCGATCCGGTTGTTCCATACTGTGAGGGCGACTTTCATGCTCTCTTCTCCCATCCGATTCCTATGCAAATGCCGTGCCAACAAGCGGACGGCGGGCGATTGTTATCCCAAGTGCCTCGCGGGGAACCGGTAGCGCATTCCGCCGCCCAGTCGTCCGATTTGCCGCACAGTTGCACAGATGCAACTCCAAGTCCTGATAGAGTAGCGACAGCGCAACTCAACTCTCCCGGAATGCGGTTATGTCCTCCCCGCGATCTTTACGCTTGTACAGTGTTACGATTTGTGAATAAGTATTACGCCATCGCGGATCGCAAGAGAAGGAAGAACGAAAGGAGGCGGTTGTGCGGCAGCGGAAGTGGATCGGGATCGTGGCGGGAATCGGGGTGGCGGCGGGTGTGGCGCTGGGCGGGCGGCCGCTGGCGGTTGACGTGCCGACCCCGCGGAGCGGGGCCAGTTCGAGGTCGAGGCGGGGGCTGTGTACGAATACGATTCGGAGTGCAAGCACTGGGATATCCCGTTCGGCCTGGCCTACGGGGTGGCGCCCGGCGTCGAGATGGGACTCGGGTTCGGCGGCCAGTTCCAGGAGCGGATCGAAGTCCTGGAGCACCGCGACGGGGAGCCCGGCGATGGGGAACACTGCGTGCGCGAGCACGGGATCGGCGACCTGACGCTGGGCGCGAAGTGGCGGTTTTGGGAGTCGTGCCCGCTCGGGGCGCGCCATGCCCTCGCGGCGGCGGTCAAGTTCCCGACGGCGGACGACCGGAAGGGACTCGGGAGCGGCGAGACCGATTCCGACATGACGTGGATCGCCTCGCGCTCCATCGGGGAGAAGGCCGGGGTCCATCTGAATCTGGGGTACTCCTGGATCGGCGGAGCCGACGACGATATCCTGCACTACGGGATCGCCGCCGACTACCAGCTTCTGGAGACGGTGCAGTGGGTCGGTGAGGTGTTCGCCGAGCGGGAACTGTCCGGCGGGGCCGATACCGTCGCACAGTACAACACGGGATTGCGGTGGAGTCCGGTGGAAAACCTGACGGTGGACCTCGCCGGGGGATCGCGGATCGCCGGTGACGCGCCGGACTTCACGGCCACGGCCGGGTTGACGTGGGCTTTCGGACCCGGCGACCGGGAGAACCAGTAGGAGAAACAGAACATGCACATGGCAGATGCGTTGGTTTCCACCGCCGTGGGCGGGACGATGTGGGCCGTATCGGGCGGGTTGCTCGCCTATTGCGCCGGCAGAGTGAAGCGATCCGTCCGGGACGATCTTGTTCCCATGATGGGGGTGCTGGGCGCGTTCATCTTTGCCGCGCAGATGATCAACTTTTCGATTCCCGGCACGGGATCGAGCGGGCATTTGGGGGGCGGACTGATCCTGGCGGCGCTTCTCGGTCCCTACGCGGCCTTTCTGGTCATGGCCTCGGTCCTGTCCGTCCAAGCGCTTTTCTTCGCCGATGGCGGGCTGCTGGCGCTGGGCTGCAATATCTTCAACCTCGGGTTCTTCCCCGCGTTCGTGGCCTATCCGCTGATCTACCGGGTCGTGGTGGGGGATCGGACCGGTTCCCTCCGCGGCTGGATCGGGGCGATCGCGGCCGCCGTCGCGGGGCTCCAATTGGGCGCCATCAGTGTGGTGGTGGAGACGCGGGCGTCGGGCATCACGGACCTGCCGTTCGGCGCATTCGCGCTGTTGATGCTTCCGATTCATCTTGCCATTGGCGTGGTCGAAGGGCTGGCGACGGCCGCCGTGGTCTCCTTCGTGGCCCGGGCGCGGCCCGAGGTCCTGGCCGCGGCGCCGGGCCCGAAAGGAGCCGTTGGCCTGCGCCCCGTGTGGATCGGGCTGGCGGTCGCGGCGATCGTCCTGGGCGGTGTGGCAAGCTGGTTCGCCTCCACGCATCCGGATGGCCTCGAGTGGGCCATCGGCAAGGTGACCGGCCGGGAGGAGGTGGCGGGCCCCGCAGCGGGCGTTCACCAGGATCTTGCCGGCATACAGGAGAAGACGGCGCTCCTGCCCGACTACGGGTTCAAGCCCGCGGACGGGGAGCCAGCTCGCGGGGAGGCGGACGCGCCGGAGGCCGCACCCTGGCCCGCGGTCAGCGCCGGAACCTCCCTCGCGGGACTGGTCGGCGGGGGGATGACCCTGGCCCTGGCGGGCCTGGCCGGCGCCGTTCTGCGCCTGCGTTCGGGCTCGTTCGGCCGCGGCGGGGATGATACAAGCAAGGAATGAAGGCCATTGCCCATTTTGCCATCGGGGAGATGGATGAACTCGGGAGGATGGACTCCCCTGTGCATCGCCTGGATGCGCGGGCGAAGGCGGTGGTGACCTTCGTCTTCATCGGGGTTGTGATGTCGTTCCCGCGCCACGCGATCGCGCCTTTGACCCCGTTTCTCCTGTACCCGGTGGCGCTGGTGTCGCTCGGCCGCATTCCGGTGCGGTTCCTCGCGCGCAAGTTGCTTCTTGCCGCGCCGTTCGCCCTGGCGGTCGGCCTGTTCAATCCCCTGCTGGACCGGCAGCCGGTCATGGCCATCGGTCCCCTTGCGATTTCGGGGGGCTGGGTATCGTTTGGATCGCTCCTGTTCCGGTTTCTCCTGACCGTTGGCGCGGCGCTGGCCCTGGTGGCCTGCACGGGCATGAACCGGCTGGGCGCGGCGCTGGAGCGGCTTGGCGTTCCGCGGGTTTTTGTCGTCCAGTTGCTGTTCCTGTACCGGTACCTCTTTGTCGTCTCGGACCAGGCCGTCAAGATGAAGCGGAGCGCGGAGCTGCGGTCCTCGGGGCGGCCGTTGCGTTTGCGCGTCTACGGGGCGATGGTCGGGCATCTGTTGCTGCGGTCCATGGACCGGGCCGGGCGGGTGTACCGGGCGATGGTGGCGCGCGGGTTCGACGGCGAAGTCCGCGTGCTCCGGCCGTCCGCGTTCCGGTGGCCGGACGCGGTGTTCGTCGCCGGCTGCCTGCTGTTGTTTGTTTCGGCCCGGGTGTGGAATCTTGCCGAGGGGTTCGGGCGGCTGCTTACGGGGAGGGTCTTGTGAGTCATCATGTGGTCGAGGTGCGGGACTTGTCGTTTGCCTATCCCGATGGCACGGAGGCGCTGAAGGGGGTGTCGTTCCGGATCGAGCATGGCGCCGCGGTGGCGCTGATCGGCGGGAATGGGGCCGGGAAGTCCACGCTCCTGCTGCATCTGAACGGCTATCTTCCAACGCAGCGCGGCGAGGTGCGCGTCGGCGATGTGCTTGTGACACGGGAGACGGCCGCGCAGGCGCGGCAGGCGGTGGGGATTGTTTTCCAGGACCCCGACGATCAACTGTTCATGCCGACGGTGGCCGAGGATGTGGCTTTTGGTCCGCTCAATGCCGGGCTGCCGCCGGACGAGGTGGAGCGGCGGGTTGGCTTGGCGCTGGACCGTGTGGGCCTGGCGTATGCGCGGAACCGGCCGCCCTACCGGCTGTCCGCCGGCGAGAAGCGGGCTGTGGCGATCGCCACGGTGCTGGCCATGGCGCCGGACATCCTGGTGATGGACGAGCCGTCCTCCAACCTCGATCCGCGGGCGCGTCGGCGCCTGATCGGGCTTCTGCGCTCGTTCGAGCACACGCGCATCATTGCCACGCACGATCTGGAACTGGTAGTCGAGGTTTGTTCCCGTGTGATTGTGCTGGACGGGGGCCGGGTGGTGGCGGACGGACCGGCGCGGGAGATTCTCGACGACGAAGCCCTGATGCTCGCGCACGCCCTGGAGCGTCCGCACATCCTGCGCCACACCCATCCGCATTGAGATGGCCTTAGGAGGTCCCGAGCCGCAGGGGGCGACCGCCTGTCGTGGTGCCTGCGGTTTATTGTGCTGAATCCGGCGTTGTGTCCTCCGCCGGTTTCGGGGTCGGGGGCAGGATGCGGACCGGGGTTCCGGCGGTCACCATGCGGGCGAGGGTTACGATGTCCCAGTTGGTCATGCGGAAGCAGCCGTGCGATTCCGGGCGGCCGATGGTTTCCGGGCGCGGCGTGCCGTGGATGCCGAAGCCGGGCTGGCTGAGGCTCATCCAGTAGACCCCCACGGGATTGTTCGGCCCCGGCGGCAGGATCAGCTTGCGTCCGATTTCCTGGGCGCGGGCCGATTCGGGGAAGTTGACGGGGTCGAAGGTGTAGTTGGGGTTCGGCGCGAAAGCCACGATCTTCAGTTCGCCGGACGGGACGCGCTTGAGATCCGTGGCAATGGAGCAGGGGAAGGAGGCCACCAGAGTGTCATCCGCGTCGTAGGCCCGGATCCGGTAGGCGTTGCAGTCCACTTCCAGGCGCGCGACGGAGGGCGCCCATCCGGAGGAACGCGGCGTGGGAATGATGATCGCCTGCCCCTCCAGCGAGGTGTCCCAGTTCGAGACACCGGGATTCAGGCGGGCCAGGAACGGGCGCGAGACGTGGAACTTCTCCGAAAGGGCTTCGTCCAGGTTGGTGTAGGCCATCGAGGGGAGGACGGAGGCTTCCAGCCAGTCGGTGGAGGACTGGCCGACAAGGGCGATATCCGCCGCCGTGATGGTGTAGGTGTTGGTGAGCGTGGAGGTGTCCTTCAGAAGTTCCCGGCGGGCGGCGGTCTCGGAGAGGCCGTTGGCGCGGCCATAATCGACCAGGGCGCCCTGTGTGCGCGCGCCGGCGCGGCCGTCAATGAATCCGACCCCGAAGCCGCCGCGGTCGAGGGCCGTCTGAAGGGCGGCCACGGAAACCAGCCGCTCGGTGACGGAGGTCTGGGCCCGCAGGGCGCCGGGCGCCACGGACAGGAGCGTGGCGATGACGAGAGGGAACTGGCATCGCATGGTGCGCAGGGTATCCATAGTGTGCGTGGCATCGTCCCCTTACCGGAAAACCCGTCTTCCCGCCAGTGAAAACTGGTGATACCTGCCGTGTGTTCTTCGGGGCTGCAACGGCGAAGCAGCGTCCGGCGCGGCGGATCAGGGTTTGCCGAAGCGCACTTCCGGCTGCGGCGCCGGCAGGGTGGCGCCATCCTTCATGGCCTGCTTCAGGTCGGCGGCGTTGTCTTCGTCATGCCACCAGAGCCAATAGGCGCTGCTCTCGTTGCCGTACTTCCCGAGAACGCTGGGTGGTGTTCCGAACTTGTTCCAGTACAGCAGGCGGGTGTAGTTCAGGTTCCACAACAGGATGTAGGGGTATTCCGCGTAGACGAGCCGGTCAATATCGCGGCAGATGGCGTGGCGCTCGCCGACGTCGAAGACGGATTTCTGCTTCTCGATCCACTGGTCCACCTGTTCGTTCCTGAAACCCGTGATGTTGATGCCCCCCTTGCGGTCGGCTTCCCTGGACGACCACATTCCTTCGGGATCCTTGAAGATGGAGGCGCCCCAGGCGGCCCAGGTCATGTCGTAGTTGAACTCGTCCATGTCGCGGGTCCACGAGGCCCAGTCCTTCTGCTCGATGCGCATTTCGATGCCGGCGCTGCGCAGGTCCTCGGCGAAGATGGAGAGGAACTTCCCGGAAGAGGCGTCGCGGTTGAGGAAGCGGAAGGCGAACGGGCGTCCGTCCTTTTCCAGGAGGCCGGTGCGGGGATTGGCTTTCCATCCGGCTTCGGCGAGCAGGCGGCGGGCCTTTTCCGGGTCGAACGAAACGGCGGGATTGGGGCAGGGGTGCTGCGCGTCGTACAAATCCTCGAAGTAGGACCTGTGGAGGAAGTACTGGTTGTACATCAGCGTCTGGTTCATGCGCTCGCGGTTCAGCAGGTGGCAGAGCGCCTGGCGGACGCGGACATCGTCGAAGGGGAACCGCCGCATGTTCATGGCGAAACCCTGGAAACCGACGGGGTTCTGGTTGAAGACCTTCTGTTTGACGATCCAGTGGCGGGCGAACTTATCCCCGGACGTTTCGTTCATCCAAAGGCGCGCCATATAGACGGCGAAGAGATCCATGTCGCCCTTCTTGAAGGCCTCGAAGGCGTTCTCCTGCTCGGCGAAGAACCGGAACTTCAGGCGCTCGAAATTGGCGATGCCGCGCGACATTGGCAGGGAGCGGGCCCACCAGTCGGGACGGCGCTCCAGTGTGACGTGCAGGCCTTCCTTGAGTTCCCCCAGCCGGTACGGGCCGGAGACGACGGGAAACTCGAAGTTGATCTTGTTGAAATCCTTGTCCTTGAAGACGTGGCGCGGGAGGATCTGGAATCCGCCGATGGCGCTCAGGTTGCGCCAATGGACCGCCCTGGCCTTGAAGCGGATGCAGCGTTCGCCGACCACCTCGGGCGGCAGGAAGGTTTCGAGGGCGACCTTGTGGGGGCCGGTCATGTTGGCGGGATTCAGGATGGCCTGGAAGGTCCATTCCACATCGGCGGCGGTCACGGGTGCGCCGTCGCTCCAGCGCGCGGCGGGGTGGATGTGGAACGTGAAGACGGTCTTGTCGTCGGACAGGCTCCAGCGTTCCGCCAGGGCCGGCTCGTAGTCCAGGGTGGCGGGGCTCATGGACAGGAGGGTTTCGTAGAGGGCGCCGAACAGTTCCGCGGAGAAGGAGTTGTTGTCCAGGTAGTAGTTGAAGCTTCTCGGGTACTGGCCGGCGAAGACGCACAACTGCCCGCCGGCGGGGGCGTCGGGATTGGCCATGGGGTTGGGCGCCGGTTTCCATCCGGGTTTGGGGAAATCCCCGCCCCCCGCCAGGCGGACCAGGAGGAGGCAGAGGCAGCCGGCGAACAGAGTGCGGGAGGTTGTTTTCATGCCGGCATGGTAGCCGCCCGCCGGAGGCAAATCCAGCAAAACGGGCATCAGAGAAAACCTTAGACAGAATCAGGTTTTGCCTGATTGCATCTTTTGAAAGAAACAAGTCTACTGCTCTTGTCAGCGGGTGGGTCGGACATCTTGCTGTCGCATCCCCCTGTGATGGCCAGTCCAGGCGAACCTCCCCCCAGGTGACCTTGGGCAATAACCGCCGCCCGCTGACACTTTTTCCTTCCCCGGCCTGTTCCCCGCTTGTCTTTCCCGGCGGCGCTGCATACACTGGGCCGCAGTTGTCACGGGCGCAATGTTCCACGGACGGGAGGGCATCATGGGCGGATTCTTCGGCGTTGTTTCGAAAACGAATTGTGTGGCGGACCTCTTTTTCGGCACCGACTATCATTCCCACCTGGGAACGATGCGCGGCGGCATGGCGGTGCAGGAACCTCCCGGCATCAAGCGTTCGATCCACGACATCACCAACGCGCAGTTCCGGACGAAGTTCGAGCATGAGCTGCACGACATGCGCGGCGCCTCCGGCATCGGGGTCATCAGCGATTTCGAGGACCAGCCGCTGCTGATCGGTTCGCACCTGGGAACCTACGCGATCGTGACCGTCGGCGTGGTCAACAACCTGGCCGACCTGGTGGCGAAGTCGTACGGCAAGAAGGTCACCCATTTTTCCGAGATGAGCGGGGCGTCCATCAATCCCACGGAGGTGGTGGCGACGCTGGTCAACCAGGGCGACACGTTTGCCGACGGCTTGCGGCTGGCCCAGCAGCGGATTGAGGGGTCCTGTTCCATCCTGCTGCTGACGCGGGAGGGCATCTATGCCGCGCGGGACCGGTACGGCCGGACACCCGTCGTGATCGGGCGCCGGGAGGGGGCCTGGGCGGCGGCGATGGAAAGCTGTGCCTTCCCGAACCTGGGCTACGAAGTGGAGACCTATCTCGGGCCGGGCGAGATCGTGTTGCTGACGCCGGACGGGATGGAGCGCAAGAAGGCGCCGCTGGATGTGCTGCAGATCTGTTCCTTCCTGTGGGTCTACTACGGCTATCCGCCCTCCTGTTACGAGGGGATCAACGTGGAGGAGGCGCGGTACCGCTGCGGCGCGGCGCTGGCGCGGCGGGATGACGTGAAGGTGGACGCGGTGGCGGGAATCCCCGATTCCGGGACGGGGCACGCGATGGGATATGCCATGGAGGCGAAGGTGCCGTTCACCCGCCCGTTCGTCAAGTACACGCCGACCTGGCCGAGAAGTTTCATGCCACAGGACCAGACCATGCGCGACCTGATCGCGAAGATGAAGCTGATTCCCATTTCCGGCCTGATCAAGGGGCGGCGCCTGTTGTTCTGCGAGGACTCCATCGTGCGCGGCACCCAGTTGAAGGACCAGGTTAAGCGCCTGTACGAGGCCGGGGCCTCGGAAGTGCACATGCGTCCCGCCTGTCCCCCGCTGCTGCACGGCTGCAAGTTCCTGAACTTCTCGCGCTCGAAGTCCGAGTTGGACCTGGCCGCCCGGCGGGCCATCCCGGAGATGGAAGGGCGCGAGGATGCCGACCTGGCTCCCTATGCCGACCCCTGTTCCGACAAGCACTGCGCCATGGTCGAGCGCATCCGCGCGCGGCTCGGGCTGACCTCGCTACGGTACCAGCGGCTGGACGATCTGGTGGAATCCATCGGTCTGCCGCGCGAGAAACTCTGCACCTACTGCTGGGACGGCGCCGAGAGGAAGGGTTGAGCGGGGGCACGCACCGTGAACCATGGCGGGCATAACGGAGACCGGTCCGGAACCGAAATCCGCCTGCGGGGGATCGCCATCAGCCCCGGCGTGGCCGTGGCGCGGGTCTGCCTCTTCAACGACAGCCGTCACAACGCCATCACGCCTTCCCTGGTTGACGATGCCGACGTGGAACACCAGGTCGGGCGCCTCCTGGACGCCATTGCGAAGGCCGGCGCCCGGCTGGGAGACTTGTGCGACAAGGTGGCCAGGGATGTTGGAACGGCGGAAGCCGAGATCTTTGCGGCGCAGAAGATGATGATCGAGGATCCCGGCATCCAGAAGAAGATGGTCGCCGCGATCCGGGACGGCAAGATGGGACCGGAGATGGCGGCCATGCGCGTGCTGGACGCCTACGAGGCGCGCATCAGCGCGCTGGACAACGCCTACCTCCGCGAGCGGGCCACCGATATCGGGGAGATCAAGCGCCGCGTGCTCGATGTGCTGGGGGAGACACGGCCCGGCCTGCAGTGCGAGGGCGACGGGCATTGTTCCCGCGGCCGCGAGCGGATGGTGGTCTCCGCCGAACTGACGCCCAGCCTGACCATTGACCTGGACACGGCGCATGTCCGGGGATTCGTGACGGAGCACGGCGGAGTGACGTCGCACGCGGCGATCCTGGCCCGGGCGCTCGGCATCCCGGCGGTCAGCGGCATACCGGGTGTGGCCGGGATGATTGCGTGCGGCACCGAGGTCCTGGTGGATGGCGACGCCGGCGAGGTGATCCTGTGGCCGGAAGCGGAGAGCGTAGAACGGGCCCGGTGCCGCAAGGCGGCGGCAAAGAGTGTGACGGCTGTGGCGCCCGTCGCGGCGCTCAAGGTGCTGGCCAACATCAGCGTGTCCGGAGAGACGGCCGACGCCGAGGCGATGGCGGCGGAGGGGATCGGGCTGTACCGGACGGAATTCGAGTTCATGGCCGCCGGCCGTGTGCTGGGCGAGGACGAGCAGTTCGAGCGGTACGTGGCCGTGGTGAAGGCCATGAAGGGGAAGCCGGTGTACATCCGGCTGCTGGATATCGGGGCCGACAAGCAGGCGCCGGGGGTGGTCATTCCGCAGGAGGCCAACCCGGCCCTGGGTTTCCGCGGGGCGCGGCTCTTGCTGCAGCGTCCGGACCTGGTGGCGGCGCAGGCCCGCGCGATCGCCCGCGCCTCGGCATTCGGGCCGGTGCATGTGACCTACCCCATGATCGCGGATGTGGAACAGTTCCTGGCGTTGAAAGGGATGTTCGAGAGCGCGGTGGCGCAGGTCCCGCGGGGGGAACTGCGCCATGGGGTGATGTTCGAGGTGCCGGCGGCCTGCGTGGAAGCGCGGGCGCTCCTGGCGGCGGCCGATTTCGGGAGTGTTGGCACCAACGACCTGTTCCAATACCTTCTGGCGCTGGACCGGAACAACGAGAGGGTCTCCCGGGATTTCCGGCCCGATCACGCGGCGTTCTGGACAATGCTGCGGCAGGTGGTGGCGGCGGCGCGGGAGGCGGGCAAGCCGCTATCCGTCTGCGGCGAACTGGCCGGCTGGCCGCAATACGTGGGACGCCTCATGGAAGCCGGAATCCGGTCCGTCAGCGTCAGCACACGCCTGATCCCCGCCGTGCGCAAGGCGGTGGCGGGTGTGGCGTGACCAAGAGACTCCGGAGTGCCCACTCCTCCCTTGACTTGATGTTGCAGGCTGGGTAGCGTCAATGCCTGTATGCCCAACATTCACACGACAGAGCCGGACAATCATGGTTTGGAAACCCGGGGACAGGGGATGGCGGCATCCAAACCGGTGATCCGGGGTCAGGCCGAGGAGATCGTGCATTTGCTGGGTTCCAAGGGATACCTGGAGTATCGGGAGTTGTTGGGGAGGAAGGTGGGGTGAAGGCATGAATGTACCAACGAATGTGGATCTTTTGATTCTCCTGGAGCGGCTGAGCGGCATGACAGCGGATGATTTGGAGAGCGAGTTTGTCGAATTCAAGCCATGGCTGCCGGATGTGAAGGAGAATATGAAGGTGGCGCTTGAGTACACGGTCTCCTTCGCGAACCACCCAGGAGGCGGTGTGATCGTGTTTGGTGTGAAAGACCGGACCCGGGGGCGTGCGGAAGCAATCACGGGGTGTAAGGGTTATGACCTACAGACTTGGCGGACCCATCTTGTAACTGCTCAGGTACCCCGGATCGGTTCACGAGAACGGCGACGAGAACGGTGAACGAGACGAGATTTTCCATCGTAGTCCGTTCTCGTCGCCGCTATCGTCAACCGGTTCCCGCCTTCCAGCGGCGGGCGCTGAGTAGTAACCCCATCTTTATGACAACATTCGTCCCCGACTCCATGGCATCCAGATAGACGAAGTGTCGGTGCCTGAAGGAATGTTACTTGTCATCCGGGTTCCGGAAGGTCCGCAAGCGCTCTATGGAACTGTTGGAGGGTTGTTCAAGCGGCGAGTAGGGAAGAGTTCGATGCCAGTGGATCCCGTGGAATTCCAGAGGACCCGTTTATCGCAAGGGGTGTTGGATTGGACAGCCCTGCCCGCGGAAGACATTGCGCCAACGGAGTTTGATCCTGTTGAGATCGCGCGTGCCAAGAATGTTGCCAGGGCATTTAATCCAAAATCCGGCTTGGCGGAGTTGACCGATCAGGAGTTTCTGGCGGCGATCAAGGCCGTTGTTAAGGGGAATGTTACGCGCGCAGGGTTGTTGCTTCTTGGACGGGCAGATCAATTGGAGTCCTTGGTGCCGCAACACGTTGTCCAATACACGCATGAAATATCGGACACCAAGCTTGGGCGTAATGACTTCTACAGGCAGAACCTGTTGTACATACTGGAGCGAATTACCGAGATCTTGACTGGCCCGATTAATCCGGAACAGGAGATTGCGGTGGGGTTATTCAAACTCAGGGTTCCCTCATTTCCTGTTGATGTCGTGCGGGAGGCTTTCTTGAATGCGGTGACGCATAGGGATTATTCCGTGACGGGAAAGGTTCTTGTCCGGCACGGTGGACGGGAGATGGTTCGCGAGTATGTTGGTCAGCACGGTAGCATCACCAATCGGAAGTGTCGCGCGCTACTGCAATTGGGAGAATCTGATTCCGCCATAACGCAGGCATCACAATACCTGAAGGAGTTTTCTGGACCGGGAGGATTCTTGACGCCTGAAGGGAGGGGGCGATCGCGACACTATGTAGCCAGGCGATGCGAATCTTAACCCTTTGGAATAAATCTTAACTTTTAAGATTATCTTCAACTCGTTGACTGTCAATCGTTTGCTATGTAACAAGGCGAATTATGTCCACCCACGATATTATTGATAACAAGGCCGAGAGGCTGGTTGATCACCTGAACCAGATTCTGGGTT
>CAYWKN010000058.1:5509-12039 GCA_964458765.1 uncultured Verrucomicrobiota bacterium | reverse complement strand
CCCTACCCCCGCCCTTCCGCCTGCGCCCACCGCCGGGGAGACTTTGGCGTTCCGGCCAGCGTCGGGAACTGGATCCGCGGCGCATGGCGGTGGAATTCCTGCACGCTGCACACCTCGATCCGGTCGGAGTCCCGCATCGCCTGGATCCCTGCCATCGCCGCGCGGAACCCGTGCACCGTCGTCGTGATCGGAATGTTCCGGATCACGGCATGCGACCTCATCTTCACCTCGTCAATCTTCGGGGCGGGGCCGCTGGAGGGTGTGTTGACGATCCACTGCACCCTTTTGTCCTCGATCAGGTCAATGACGTTCGGCCGCCCCTCGGAAATCCGGAACAGGGCATGGGTGGGAATCCCGTGTTCCCACAGCAGGGTGCTGGTTCCCACCGTCGCGAAGATCGTGAACCCCATCTCGTGCAACTGGCGGGCCATGGGCAGCACATCGGCCTTGTCCTCGTCCCGCACGCTGAGGAACACGTTGCCCTTGGTGGGCAGCGGGTTGTCGGCGGCAATCTGGCTCTTGAGAAAGGCCATCCCGCTGTTGCTGTCCATCCCCATCACCTCGCCGGTGGACTTCATCTCGGGCGTCAGGATCACGTCCACGCCGGGGAATCGCGCGAACGGGAACACGGCCTCCTTGACGGAGAAATGCCGCGGGATGATCTCGCCGGTGAATCCCATGTCCTTGAGCTTGAACCCCGCCATCACCAGGGCGGCCAGCTTGGCCAGCGGCACCCCGATGGCCTTGCTCACGAACGGCACCGTCCGCGAGGCCCGGGGATTGACCTCCAGGACATGCACCTGCCCGTCCTTGATGGCATATTGCACGTTCATCAGCCCCAGCACACCCAGTTCCTTCGCCATCAGGACCGTGCAGCGCCGGATCTCGTTCTTGACGTCCTCGGCCAGCGTGGGGGGCGGGATCGTGCAGGCGCTGTCGCCGGAATGAATGCCCGCAAGCTCCACGTGTTCCATGATCGAGCCGATCACCGTGGTCTGCCCGTCGGAAATGCAGTCCACATCCACCTCGACGGCATTCTCCAGGTAGCGGTCCACCAGCACGGGGCGCTTTTCGGATACCTCGACGGCCTCGGCCATGTACTTCCGCAGCATGTCGCGGTTGTAGACGATCACCATGGCCCTGCCGCCCAGCACGAACGACGGCCGCATCAGCACCGGATACCCGATGCGTTCGGCGATCGCCTCGGCCTGCTCCACGGTCGTGGCCATGCCGTTTTCCGGCTGGCGGAGCCCGAGCTTCCGGATCATGGCCTGGAACAGGTCGCGGTCCTCGGCCACCTCGATGCTGGCCGGCTTGGTGCCGATGATGTTCACGCCGTTGGCTTCCAGGTCCTTGGCCAGGTTCAGCGGCGTCTGGCCCCCGAACTGCACGATCGCGCCCCAGCACTGCTCGCGCCGGTAGATGTGCAACACGTCTTCCAGCGTCAACGGCTCGAAATACAACCGGTCACTGGTGTCATAATCGGTGGATACCGTTTCCGGATTGCTGTTGACCATGATGGTCTCGAAACCCGCCTCGTGCAGCGCGAACGCCGCATGGACGCAGCAGTAGTCGAACTCGATCCCCTGCCCGATCCGGTTCGGCCCGCCGCCCAGGATCATGACCTTCTTCTTCGTGCCGGCGCGGCTTTCGTCGATCTCCCCGTAGGTGGAATAGAAATACGGCGTGAAGGCCGGGAATTCCGCGGCGCAGGTATCCACCAGGCCGTAGGCCGGCAGCAGGTCCAGCGCCTCGCGGGCCGCGCGAACCTCCGCTTCCCCGCACCCCAGCAGCCAGGCGATCTGCCGGTCGGAATAGCCCATCTCCTTGGCCTGCCGGAACAGCGCCGCATCCTTCTTCAATCCCGCGAGGTTCCCGGCCGACCGGATTTCATCCTCGTAGGCGGCCAGTTCCTCCATGTGCCGCAGGAACCAGGGATCGATTCCCGTGATCCGGTAAATGCGGTCAACGCTCCATCCGCGCTTCAACGCCGCCCGCACCACGAAAACCCGCATGGCGTTGGGCCGCTCCAGTTCCGCCTCCAGCACGGCATCGCTCATACCCTCGAACGGGGTGTCCTTGCCGTCCGCCCCGAACCCGGCCCGCCCGATCTCCAGCGACCGGCAGGCCTTCTGGAAGGATTGCTTGAACGTCCGCCCGATGCTCATCGCCTCGCCGACGGACTTCATCTGCGTCCCGAGCCGGCTGTCCACGCCGGGGAACTTCTCGAACGCAAAACGCGGCATCTTCGTGACCACGTAGTCGATCGCCGGCTCGAAACAGGCCGGGGTCTCGCGGGTGATGTCGTTGCGCAACTCGTCCAGCGTATAGCCGACGGCCAGCTTGGCCGCGATCTTGGCGATCGGGAAACCGGTGGCCTTGGAGGCCAGGGCGCTGGACCGGGAGACGCGGGGGTTCATCTCGATGATCACCATGCGCCCGTCGGCCGGGTTCAACGCCCACTGCACGTTCGAGCCGCCCGTGTCCACGCCGATCTCGCGCATGACCGCCAGCGAGCCGTCGCGCATCCGCTGGTATTCGCGGTCCGTCAGGGTCTGCGCCGGCGCCACGGTGATGCTGTCGCCCGTGTGCACACCCATCGGATCGAGGTTCTCGATGGAACACACGATGACGCAGTTGTCCTTGCGGTCGCGCATCACCTCGAGCTCGAATTCCTTCCAGCCGACAACCGACTCCTCGATCAGCACCTCCGACGTCGGGCTGTAGAAGAGTCCCCGGCGCACGATCTCCTCGAATTCCTTCGGGTTGCGGGCGATGCCGCCGCCGGTGCCGCCCAGCGTGAAGCCCGGGCGGATCACCACCGGCCACGCGCCGATGGCTTCGCGCACCTTGACCGCCTCCTCGTAGGAGTGCGCGGACCCGCTCACGGGCAGGTCCATGCCGATCTTCTGCATGGCCGCCTTGAACAGGGCGCGATCCTCCGCCTTGCGGATGATATCCGCCCGCGCGCCGATCATCTCGACCCCATAGCGTTTCAGAATGCCGGCATCGTGCAGTTCCACCCCGAGGTTCAGGGCCGTCTGCCCGCCCAGCGTGGGCAGGAGCGCGTCCGGCCGTTCCCGCCGGATGATTTCCCGCAGGACTTCCAGCTTCAACGGCTCGATGTAGGTGCGGTCGGCAAATTCCGGATCGGTCATGATCGTCGCCGGATTGCTGTTCACCAGCACCAGTTCGTACCCCTCCTCCTTGAGCGCCTTGCAGGCCTGCACGCCGGAGTAGTCGAACTCGCAGGCCTGGCCGATGACGATCGGACCGGACCCGATGAGCATGATCTTCTTGATGTCGGTTCTCTTGGGCATGTTGTCCTTATGCTTTACCGGGCCGCGCGGCCCGCTTGGTCTTCCTGCCTTCGCTTCTGGCAGCCCCCCGCAAGGCCGCTTCCACAAAACCACGGAACAGCGGATGGGCGCGCAGCGGCGTGGACTGGAACTCGGGATGGAACTGGCACGCCACAAACCACGGGTGATCGGCCAGCTCAATGATCTCCACGAGATCCCGGCCGGGGCACACGCCCGAGAACCTCAACCCGCCGCGCTGCAGTTTCTCGCGGAAGCGGTTGTTGAACTCGTAGCGGTGGCGGTGCCGCTCGCTGATCTCCGCCTGCCCGTAGGCCTGCCGGGCCGCCGTGCCGTCCGCCACGGCACACGCGTAGGCCCCCAGCCGCATCGTGCCGCCCTTCTCGGTAACCTTCTTCTGCTCGATCATCATGTCAATCACCGGATAGGGCGTATCCGGCGCGAACTCGGTGCTGTTGGCCCCGGCCATCCCGCACACGTTGCGCGCGAATTCGATGGTGGCGCACTGCATGCCGAGGCAGATCCCGAAGAACGGGATGCGGTTGACCCGCGCGTACTGGATGGCCTGGATCTTCCCCTCGATCCCCCGGTCGCCGAAGCCGCCGGGCACCAGAATACCCGCGACCCCGTCCAGCAGGGCCGCCGCCCCGGATTTCTCCACGTCCTCGCTCTCCACCATCCGGATCCGCACGCCCGCCCCGTTGACGATGCCGCCGTGCGTCAGGGCCTCGTAGATGCTCTTGTACGAATCGCGCAGGCTGATGTACTTGCCGACCACGCCGATTTCCACCGTGCCGGCCGGGGGGGCCAGCAGCGTATCCACCATCCTCTTCCACTCGCCAAGATCCAGCGGGTTCACGTGCAGGTTGAGCATCTCCAAAATGTAGACATCCACGTCCTGCCGCGCCAGCTCGATGGGCACCTCGTAGATCGAGTGCTCCACGTCCTTTTCCTCGATCACCTTGTTCTCGTCCACGTCGCAGAACAACGAGAGCTTGGCCTTGTGCTCGGCCGTCATGGGCCGCTCGCACCGGCAGATCAGGATGTCCGGAACGATGCCGATCGTCCGGAGGATCCCGACCGATTGCTGCGAAGGCTTGGTCTTCATCTCGCCCGCCGCCTTGATGTACGGCACCAGCGTCAGGTGGATGAAGAGCCCGTTCCGCCGCCCGATCTCGTGCCGGTACTGGCGGATCGCCTCCAGGAACGGCAGGGATTCAATGTCGCCCGCCGTTCCGCCGATCTCCGTGATGGCGATATCCACATCGTCCGCGTCCAGCGACCGGATGGCGGCCTTGATCTCGTCCGTGATGTGCGGGATGACCTGCACGGTCTTGCCGAGGTAGCCCCCCTCGCGCTCGCGCGTGATCACCGACCGGTAGATGCCACCGGACGTATAGTTGCTGTTCCGCGTGCAGGGAATGCCCGTGAAACGCTCGTAGTGCCCCAGGTCCAGGTCGGTTTCCGCCCCGTCGGCCGTCACATAGACTTCCCCGTGCTGGTACGGCGACATCGTGCCGGGATCCACGTTCAGGTACGGATCCAGCTTCTGGAGCTTCACCCGGTACCCCCGCTGTCGCAGCAGCAACGCCAGGGCCGCCGAGGTCAACCCCTTGCCGAGGGACGAGACCACGCCGCCCGTGATGAAGATGTGCCGCGTCGGTCCGTTGCGTGTAGCCATGTTCGTCCTTTCCCGTTGTGTCGTGCCCTACTCCAGGTTCAACAGCGGCGTTGCCGTCTCCAGGGCCTCCTTGCCCGCCATCCGGCTGACATCCACCGGGTACTGTCCCGAAAAACAGGCCGTGCAGTAGCTCGGCGCATCCGGGAACGGCGAAAGCAGCCCTTCCAGGCTCAGGTAGCCCAGACTGTCGGCCCCCGTGAACCGGCGCGTTTCCTCCACCGTCTTGTGCGCGGCGATCAGTTCATCCGTCGTGGCGAAATCAATTCCGAAGAAACACGGATGGATCGTCGGAGGACAGGAGATCCGCAGGTGGATCTCACGGGCCCCCGCCTCGCGCAGGGCGCTGACGCGCCGCCGCGAGGTGGTGCCGCGGATGATGGAATCGTCCACCACCACCACCCGCTTGCCCTTGACCACATTGCCGATGACGGCCAGCTTCATATCCACACTGCGGGCGCGTTCCTCCGCTGTGGGCATGATGAAGGTACGGCCCACGTAGTGGTTCCGTATGAAACCGAAGTCGAGCGGAATCCCGCTGGCGCGCGAATAGCCCAGCGCGGCGGAATTGCCGCTGTCGGGAACGGCCGTGACGATATCGGCCTCCACGGGATGCTCCCGGGCCAGCCGCATCCCCAGCCGGACGCGCATCTCATGGACATTCTGGCCGAACAGGATGCTGTCGGGGCGCGCGAAGTACACGTGCTCGAAAACGCACTGGGAAAAGCCCGTCGCGCCGCTTTCGGCGAACCAACTGCTATGGAGGCCGGAGACATCGGCCACGACAAGCTCGCCGGGCTGGACGTCGCGCACGAACTCGGCGCCGACCTGTGTCAGGGCGCAGGTCTCGCTGGCGAACACATAGCCCTCGCCGAGCCGTCCGATGGACAGCGGCTTGAACCCCAGCGGGTCCCGGGCGGCCATCACGCAGTCCTTCGTCATGAGTAGAAACGAAAACGCGCCCTTGAGCTCACTCAGGGCGCGTGCGACCCGCCGCGGGCGGGCCCGGTACATCGGGTCCGCCAGCAGGTGGATGAGAACCTCGCTGTCCGTGCTGGTCTGGAAAATGGCGCCGGACTCCTGGTACATGCGGCGCAGGGCCTGCGCGTTCACCAGGTTGCCGTTATGGGCGATGGCCCAGATGCCGTCGCTGCATTCCACCACGAGCGGCTGCACGTTCTGGAGGCGCGGCGACCCCGTGGTGGAGTAGCGGACGTGGCCGATCCCCAGATGGCCGGGGAGTTGCGTCACCCGCTCGGGGGGAAACACGTCGGTGACCAGACCCAGCCCCTTGAAGGAGCGCACCTGCGAACCGTCGGAGACGACCATTCCGGCGCTTTCCTGCCCCCGGTGCTGGAGGGCGAACAGGCCCGCGTGGATGAGGGCCGCGGCGTCGGGTATCCCGTAGACACCGCACACGCCACAGGCTTCCCGTGGCCGATCTTCGCAGACGCTACCGCTCATTGTTTCGCTTCTCCCGGCACGGGGCCGTATTCGTACACCTTCGCGCGCCGTTACTCAAGAACATTCTTCCA
>CAYWKN010000058.1:0-5409 GCA_964458765.1 uncultured Verrucomicrobiota bacterium | reverse complement strand
ATCCCCTCCGCCGCCTGGCGCCCGTCGCGGATCGCCCGCACCACCAGCGAGGCCCCGATCGACATGTCGCCGGAAACGAAGATTCCCGGAACATTGGTCATGTTGCGGGCATCGCGCCAGATCACCCCGCCGTTCACGGTCCGGATGCCGAGATCGGAAACCATGCGGTTCGGCCGCGGCCCCGTGAATCCCATCGCCAGGAGCACCAGGTCGGCCTTCCACACGCGCCCGGAGCCGGGCTTCTCCGTCATCACCGGCCGCCCGCCGCCGGGAGGCGCCGTCCACGCCACCTCCACGGTGGATACGGCTTCCACCGCGCCCCCGGAACCCGTGAACGCCTTGGTGGCCACATTCCAATGCCGTTCGCAGCCTTCCTTGTGGCTGCTGGACGTCCGCAGCATGTTCGGCCACTGCGGCCAGGGCGTGGCTTCGGCGCGCGCGGGGGGCGGTTGCGGCAGGATCTCGACCTGCGTCACCGAAGCCGCCCCCTGCCGGATGGCCGTGCCAACACAATCCGATCCGGTGTCGCCGCCGCCGATGACCAGCACCGACTTGCCGAGGGCCGATATCTCCCGCTGCGGATCCACCGTCTCGCCCGCAAGGCGGCGGTTCTGCTGGACCAGGTAGTCCATGGCGAAGTGGATGCCGCCGAGTTCCCGGCCCGGAACGGCCAGGTCCCGCGGCTGCCGGGCGCCGGCGCAGAGGCAGACAGCCTCGAAACGGCCCCGCAGGTAGTGGTAGGAAATATCCTCGCCCACCCGCACGCCGGGCTCGAAGGTCACACCCTCCGCCTCCATGAGCGCGATCCGCCGGTCCACCACGACCTTCTCCAGCTTGAATTCCGGGATGCCGTACCGCAGGATGCCGCCGGCGCGGGCGGCGCTGTCGTACACCACCACGCGGAATCCCATCCGGTTGAGCGTGTCGGCCACGGCCAGCCCCGCCGGTCCGGACCCGATCACCGCCACCCGCTTCTCCCGCCGAACCGCGGGCGGCCGGGGCTTCATCAGGCCCCGTTCGAAGGCCCGCTCGATAATCGCCAACTCGATCTGCCGGATCGCCACCGGCTCGCGGTTGATGCCCAGCACGCACGAACCTTCGCAGGGCGCGGGACAGATGCGGCCGGTGAATTCCGGGAAATTGTTCGTCGCCAGCAGCATTTCCAGCGCCTCGCTCCAGCGGCCTTGGTAGACGTGGTCGTTCCACTCCGGAATGACATTCCGCAGCGGACACCCGCAGCCGTGGCAGAAGGGCGTCCCGCAGTCCATGCACCGCGCCGCCTGCTCCACCACCGTCTCCTCCGGCAGGCGCCGCTCGACCGCCCGGAAGTCGCGCACGCGCTCCTCCACCGGCCGGTATCCCGGCTCGCTCCGCTCGTACTCCATGAATCCCGTGGGCTTACCCATGAACCACCTCCGCCCGTTCCGTGGCCTCGTCCTCGCGCATCATCTTGCCCAGCACGCGCCGGTACTCCATCGGGAAGACCTTGATGAAGTACGGCAGGTGCTCCTCCCACCCGTCGAGAATCCGCCGGGCCTTGCGGCTGCCCGTGAACTCCACGTGCCGCTCGAGCATCCCGCGGATCTCGTCCTGGTCGCGCCGGTCGGTCACCATCTCCAGGTCCACCATGTCCAGATTGCAGCGGCTGTCGAAACTCCGGTCCTCGTCGTACACGAAGGCCACCCCGCCGCTCATCCCGGCGGCGAAGTTGACGCCCGTGCGCCCGAGCACGATCACGCGCCCGCCGGTCATGTACTCGCACCCGTGATCGCCGACCCCCTCCACCACCGCGTGCGCGCCGCTGTTGCGGATGGCGAAACGCTCCCCCGCCCGGCCGCAGATGTACATCTCGCCGCAGGTGGCCCCGTACAGCAGCACGTTGCCGGCGATGACGTTCTCCGCCGGATCGAACCCCGCCCCGGCCTCCGGCTTGACGACGATCCGTCCCCCGGACAGCCCCTTGCCGGCATAGTCGTTCGCCTCGCCCTCCAGGATCAGGGTCATGCCGCGCGCGCACCACGCCCCGAAGCTCTGCCCGGCCGAACCCCGGAACACAAGGGTCACCGTGCCGTCCGGCAGGCCGGCATGCCCGTGCCGCCGGGCGATCTCGCCCGATATCATGGCGCCCACCGTGCGGTTGACGTTCCGGACGGGGGATTCCACGCGCACGGGGGCCCCCGTCTCGATGGCCGCCCCGACACGCGGCAGGAACGCAAGATCCAGCGCCTGCCCGAGCTCATGGTCCTGCCGTTCGACGCACCGCACCGGCCCCGCCGCCTCCGGCCGGTAGAGGATCGCCGAATAGTCGAGACCGCGGGCCTTCCAGAAGGCGATGGCCTGGTTCATTTCCAGCAGGTCCGACCGACCCACCAGTTCGTCCACCGTGCGCACACCCAGCGACGCCATGATTTCGCGCGCCTCCTCGGCAACGTAGGCCATGAACCGCTGAAGATACTCCGGCCGGCCCGTGAAGCGCTTTCGCAACTCGGGGTCCTGCGTCGCCACGCCGACCGGACAGGTGTTGCTGTGGCACTTGCGCATCATCACGCATCCCATGACCACCAGGGCCGTGGTGGCAAACCCGAATTCCTCCGCGCCGAGCAGCGCCGCCACCACCACGTCGCGGCCCGTCTTGATCTGCCCGTCCGTCTGCAGGCGCACCCTGCCGCGCAGGTTGTTCAGCACGAGGGTCTGCTGGGTCTCCGCCAGCCCCAGTTCCCACGGGATGCCGGCATGCTTGATGGACGAGAGCGGCGAAGCGCCCGTCCCGCCGTCGTATCCGCTGATGAGGATCATGTCCGCCTTGGCCTTGGCCACCCCCGCCGCAATGGTACCGACGTCGAGTTCGGAGACCAGCTTGACGGATACCCGCGCGTCGCGGTTGATGTTCTTCAGGTCGTAAATCAACTGCTTGATGTCCTCGATGGAATAGATGTCGTGGTGCGGCGGCGGGGAAATCAGCGTCACGCCCGGCGTCGAATGGCGCACCCGTCCGATCTCCTCGTTGACCTTGTGCCCCGGCAACTGGCCGCCCTCGCCGGGCTTGGCGCCCTGGGCGATCTTGATCTGCAGCTCGCGGGCGTTGACGCAGTATTCCGCCGTCACCCCGAACCGGCCGCTGGCCACCTGCTTGATGGCGCTGCACCGGCTGTCGCCGTTGGGCAGCGGCGTGTACCGGGCGGGGTCTTCCCCGCCCTCGCCGCTGTTGCTCATGCCACCCAGCCGGTTCATGGCGATGGCGATGGTCTCGTGCGCCTCGCGGCTGATGGAGCCGTAGGACATCGCGCCGGTGACGAACCGGCGGACGATCGCCGACGCCGGTTCCACCTCCGCGAGCGGGACGGGGGTCGCCGCCTTGAAGCGGAACATGCCCCGCAGTGTGAACTGCCGTTCGGCCTGCTCGTTGATGAGGCGGGCATACTCCCGGTAGAGCGCCGGGTCGCCGGCGCGGGTGGCCTGCTGGAGATGGCTGATGGCGTCGGGGCTCCAGAGATGCCGCTCGCCATCCGCGCGGTAGCGGTAGTGCCCTCCCGGCGGCAGCACCGCGGGCGCACCCTGGCGCGGGGCCCAGGCCTCCGCATGCCGCTCGCAGGCCTCCGCGGCGATCCCGTCCAGGCCGATGCCGCCCACGCGCGACGCCGTCCCCTCGAAATAGCGGTCCACCACGTCGCGCTTCAGGCCGACAGCCTCGAACACCTGGGCGCCCCGGTAGCTGCGCAGGGTCGAAATGCCCATCTTGGACATGATCTTGCGCAGACCTTCCTGCAGCGAAGCCACGTAGTTCTCCAGCGCGCGGGCCACGCCGATGTCCGCGCTCAACTCCCGTTTCAGCGCCATGGACGCCACGGTTTCGAACGCCATGTACGGATTGACCGCGGTCGCGCCGTACCCGAGCAGGAGCGCCATGTGCATCACCTCGCGCGCCTCGCCCGTCTCGACAAGGATCCCCACGCCGGTGCGCCGGCCGTCGCGGATCAGGCGGCGGTTGACCGCCGATGTCGCCAGCAGGGCCGGGATCGGCGCTTCGTCCGGCGGAAGATCCCGGTCACTCAGGATGATCAGGTTCCGTCCCGCGCGCACGGCCTGTTCGACCTCCGCGCCCAGGCGTTCCAGCGCCGCCTCGAGCCGCATGGCCCCCTCGCCGGCGGGAAACCCGATCCGCAGCGTGCAGGCGCTGAAGTCCGGCAGGCGCATCCCGCGCATCCGGTCGAGATCCTCGTTGGAAAGGATCGGATGCCGCAGCTTGATCAGCCGGGCGTGCTGCGGGACTTCCGAGAGGATGTTGGAGGGATTTCCGATGAACGTCATCAGCGACATCACCAGTTCCTCGCGGATGGGATCTATGGGCGGATTGGTGACCTGCGCGAACATCTGTTTGAAATAGGAGAAAAGCAACTGCGCCTTCTCGGAAAACACCGCCAGCGGCGTGTCCGTCCCCATGGAACCCACCGGCTCGTGGGCCTTCGACGCCATGGGTTCGAGGATCATCTGCACATCCTCGCGCGTGTAGCCGAACAGGCGCTGGCGCCGGGCCAGCGTGGCCTCGTCGGGAACAATGGCGGCCATGGCTTCGAACAGTCCCTGCACCATCACCTTGTTCTCTTCCACCCAGCGCCGGTAGGGCTGTTGCCGCGACATGCGCCTCTTGATCTCCTTGTCCTTGATCACCCGGCCGCTCCGGAAATCGACCAGGAGCATCTCGCCGGGACGCAGCGCGCCCTTTTCCTGGATGCGATCCGCCGGAATCTCCAGGACCCCGGCCTCGGAGGCCATGACCATGAAGCCGTCCTTCGTGAGCGTGTAGCGCGCGGGGCGGAGCCCGTTGCGGTCCAGCAGGGTGCCCACCACGTCCCCGTCGCTAAAGGCCACCGTGGCCGGGCCGTCCCACGGTTCCATCAGGCCGGCATGATACTCGAAGAACCCCTTCTGATCGGGACCGACCGGGTATTTCGCGCCCCATGCCTCGGGGATCAGCATCATCATGGCGTGCGGCAGCGAGCGCCCGGCGGAGGTCAGCAGTTCGAGGGCGTTGTCGAGGCACGCGGAGTCGCTGCCGCCGGGATCAATCACGGGCAGCAGCTTGCGCAGATCGTCGCCGAACAGCGGCGACTCCAACTGCCGCTCCCGGGCCCGCATCTGGTTCACGTTGCCCCGCAGGGTGTTGATCTCGCCGTTGTGCGCCAGCATGCGGAAGGGCTGCGACAGCTCCCACGAGGGGAAGGTATTGGTGCTGTAGCGCTGGTGCAGGACCGCCACGGCGCTTTCCAGCCGGGGGTCGTCGAGTTCGGTGAAGAAGCCCGACACCTGGCCGCCCATCAGCAGCCCCTTGTAGACCACCGTGCGGGAGGAAAAACTGACCACATAGAACCGTTCCCGCGGCCCGAGCCGCTCGGCCATCTTGCGCTGGAC
>CAYWKN010000057.1:0-12133 GCA_964458765.1 uncultured Verrucomicrobiota bacterium | reverse complement strand
GAGCCGCCCAACCCGTTCGTGATCGCCGCTGTGACGTAATTTGATGGGTTGCTGGACGGGTACAGGCCCGCATGACTGCCCGTTTCCCATCCGTTCGTAGTCGAGGCGTCCAACTTGCCCGTTACCGTGTTCCAAGTAGAGGTTCCGCCCTCCAGCGTCACGAGGCGGTTGCTGGCATCGAGCAAGTCGGCTTGGCTGGCCTTGCCTGCGAACAGTTCTGTGTGTGCCGCGGCATTGGTCTTGTGCACATTCAGCTCCGCCTGCACTGCCGCCGCCGTCTGCGTGGCGATCTGCGCCGCCGGGATCCCTCCAACAAAATTTACCGTCAGGTTGCTATATGTCCCGCCTATATCCCCGCCAAACACCTGGCTCTTGATCAGGTACACCGTGCTCGTGGCAAACGGCGGCGGGTTCGTGTACCCGGCCGCGGTCCCTACCAGTGGCGGGTTCGTCCACTGCCCCCGGGCGCCCCAGGCCCATGTCATCAACACCAGCATTGCCACCAGTTTGCGCATGTCAGTCCTCACAATTTCTGTTGACGGAATACCAGGTTGTGTACCCTGTGCAGCTCATCCTGGGCCCACTGGGCCCAGCGCCCGGCGTCCTCGTGTTTCCCGTCCTGCTTCAGGCAGTCGCTATAAGCCCCATACACCACCACGTCCTTCAGGATCGCCGGCAGGTCCTGCTTCACCCACTCAAAACTGCCATTGCCATCCGGTTCCAGCAAATAGCACTCACCCTGTAACTGGCTTCCCACCGTCGCCGGGAAATAGACCACATACCCCTCATCATAGGCGCCCGTGTTCCCCTCGCTCCATGCCTCGGTCGTGAACCGTGGCGGGCGCTTCCGGAACTTGATATACGGCGTGGCCGGCGCGCCGCTCGTGTGGCTCAAATCAATCCCGCTGGCCGTGAGCACATAGTCCACCCGCCCATACCCCAGCCGCGCCGCCTTCTCGCTCTTGTAAACCCCCTCGATCTCACCGATCTTCGTCTGTCCCGACTGCTCCAGGCTGACCACGCTGCTCACCGGCGTCCGGGACTCCACCAGCGTCCATTCGGGCCAGAACGCATATTCCCACCCCTGCCGGCACCAGCGCTCCATGTACTTGGCCATCACCAGCGCCTGGCTCGCGCTCAGGTCCAACTGGTCGGGCTGGAATCCCTTCAGCAATACCACCTCGTCCAATACGCTCTTGAATGTCACCGTGCGCATCTCACGCCTCCTCCACCGGCGGACCGGCCTCAAGCCGCTTTAGATCCTGCTCCGTGTACCCGCGCCGCCCGATCGTCGCGTTTTCCATCTGCTGGGCCTGGAACTTCAACCAGTCCAATTCCTCCTGCAACAGCGCCGCGCTGGCAGGGCTCAACTGCGGGAATGCCTTCGGGTTCTGGCTGCGGCTGTTCAATTCCTGCTCCACCACCTGGAGCCGCAAGGGGAAGTTGAGCCCACGGTCCGGGCGCCCCGGCCGGATCCCGGCCATGATCTTGGCCAGGTTGCCCTTCTGGTCCTCGATCTCCTTGGCGTCAGCCGCTTCCGGCGGAATGATCTCGTCCGCCCAGTTGGAATCCAGGGCCTGCATCACCCGCTGCACCATCCGCTCCCAGGGGACCGTGTTCCTCACGTCCATAGGCCGGGCATACTTGAGCATCACTTCGCACTTCTTCACCAGTTGCTCCATGTCCATGTCCCTGGCGTCAAAGCTCAGGTAAAGGTCAAACTGGCCCTGGATCTCCTGGCGCCCGCGCTGCACGTCCACCGCCGCGCCCAGGATCCTCTGCACCTGCTCCTGCGGCATGAACTCCTGGCATAGTTGCAGTGCCATCTTGAACACGTCCGCCAGGCTGGCCAGGAACCGGTCAATCCGGTCCTGCTTGCATTCCATCACCACCGAGGGGTCAATCTCCTTGACCATCGGCAGTCCGAAATACTCCGCCACTTCCCGGCGCACCCGCGTCTCGTGCTCGCTGGCGGTGGACGGATACTGCGGCGTCTCCAGGTATTTCAGGCTTTCAGTCCGCCCGAGCTCGATCTGGCCGAATGGCTCAATGGTCAACTGGTGCTGGGCCTTACCCTGGGGCTTCAGGATCGGCGGGTTGATCGTCTGCTGCGTCGAATCCTCGAATGAGTCATGCAGCAACTTCAGGCTGTTCTGCTGCGTCGCGGCCAAGGGAACCACCCCGCGGCTGTCCAGTAACCGGCTCGTCAGGTATTCCCGGCTGAACCACACAAACGGCATCTTGCCGTGCTTGCGGGCAAACATCTCCTGTTTCTTCGCCGCGCCGGCGTAATACGAGAAGGTCCGCATGTAGATCGCCGGCACCCCGTCCTCGTTCACCGCCCGCTGGAATGCCGTCAGAACCTCGTACAGCCCCTTGCGCCGGTCGGTCTCGCCCGAGAATCCCATCTCCGCCGCCGTGTCGGGCATGTATTCCTGGAACGCCGTCTGCCCCTCATACCCGCCGCCATTCCCCTCTCCACCCACCAGTCGGTTCACGAAATCCTCGTTCCAGCCTTCCGACGCCACTTTCTCCAGCAGGTCGGTCTTGCTGTACCACTGGCTCACGAATACCGCCCGCGCCTTCTGGATATCCGTCGTATTGGCTGGAATGAATACGTCCTCGAATAGCCGTAGCGCCCGGATCACCGGCATGTTGATCCTCATGTAGGGCGCCGGGAATGTCGCCTTGCCAAACGCCTGCAGTTCCGCCGCCGCCTTCTTTAGGGTCTTCTCCCGGGCCCCCGGCGCCATCATCTTCAGCATCGCCGCCAGTTCATCCACCCTGCCGGGATTGCGCACAATGTCCGCCAGGTCGGCCGCGTCTTCCGGTGCCGCCCCGAATTGTACCGCCAGCATGATCACGTCTTCCTGGGTCGCCTCCCGCATCTCCAGGGCAATCTCGCGGCTCCAGTCCACCATCATCACCGCCGCGCCGGGCTGGTCGCCCTCCATGTATTGCGCCAACAGCTCGATCTGCCGCCCGTATTCCGCCCCCCATTGACTCCGCACCAGCCACTTGGCCAGCGTCCCCATCCGCCCGGCGAATCCGTCATCCGTCCCTTCCATGCCCACCACCTTGGGCACCACCCGCGCCGCCGCCATCTTGTATTCCCGGACGTGCTTGTTCACCACCTTGTCCGTCAGCCTCAGGCGCGTGTCGCTGGCCCCCTCGAATGGCAGGGGTTTCGATCCCAGGTTGCTGGCGTGTTTCTTGCCGTCATCATCCTGGCCGGCCCAAATGCAGTAGCGCGTGTTCTCGTGGGTTTGACGGTTCGATACCACGTCATCCGCAACCTCGCTGCGGATCTCATCCACCAGATCCTTCAGCTCCCGGAGCATGTCATCGTCCACCGGCGCATTCTCGCGTCCGCTTTTGACCTTATCGGTCGCCATAGTCGTCCTCCGGGTTATCTGCCGTAGTAGTACCGCGTTGCGCGGCCCAGTCGTGTAAGCACCCCTCTCGCCCGTCCAACAGCGCGCCCGGCACAGCCCGCCATGGATACCATGATGTTCGTCCTCTCCGTCTTGACCACGATCTCGGGATATCTGCGGTCCATGTCGCTCCAGTAGCCTTCATCCCGCGGGGATTCCCCGTGGACCCGGACCGCATTGTGGTAAGCCTCGAAAGGAACCTCCCGGACCACTCGCCCATCCCCGCCGGTCATCTCCCTGCGTGGCAAACGGCGGGCGGCGTCTCGCAACGCCGTCCGCCTCACTTGATCCAGCTCTCCCTGGCTCAGTGGCATATCCGAAGCTCCTTACCGAAACTTCGTCAGCCTGAAGTAGAGCCGCACCGATCCGCTGGTGTTGGCGCTCAACGCCTCCTCACTGTTCGGCGTCAGCGTGAATACCAGGCTCCCGGCGCTGGAATAGACCTTGTAGCCTAGCTCGCCAATAGAGGCCGTGCTGGCCACGGTCACATTGGTAAGCACCGCTGAAGTAGTCTGCACAAGCCCGGTCACAGCCAAAGCCGTAACTCCATTCGTGTCAGTCAGCGATATGGTTTGCAGCGTTACTCCCGACAGGAAGTCGGCCGTCTGCTTGGTGGGAGTGCTCGTAATCGTCGCGCTGTTCGGCGCCCCATATTTGATGAACACTTCCGACCCGTCGCTGGCAAGCTCCGTACTGGTCAGGAACAGGTCATCATCGGACCCGTCGCCCACCTTGACCGCCACCGATCCGGTGTAGTTGGTGTTCCCGGTGTCAAACGCCGTGTCCAGCATCAGTTCCACGAATTCCACCCCGGTTTTCGCCGGGATCGCGTTCGTGATCACCGCCGCCGTGTTGCTGGTCGTGTAGCTCGCCAGGTCCGCGTAGTCAATCACCGCCACATGCGTGGCCCCGCGATGCTGCGCCATCTCCGGCACTCCCAGCGCCAGCCAGTCAATCGCCATTGCCGGCGCCGCAAAGGTCAACACCAGCGCCACCATCACCAGACCGCTCAAACAACTTTTCCGCTTCCTCATCTGCATGCTCCTTTCTTCTCGGGTTTCATTCTCTCAAGTCATCAGCCGCTTGCTCTTGCAGAGCCAGGCCCCCGTCATGGCGTAGGGCCCAGCTCCCGGTCCTGTTGTTCCACTTGTGGTCAGGAGTTCGAATACACCTTCATCTGGCCGCGCGGGTTGAAGCACTTCAGCCCCAGCACAGCGTCAATGAAGCCCTTGGTGCCGGACCCGTCGGGAGACAGGTTCGTGTTCGCCGGCTTCATCAGGTACGCCACTTCCCACATCTCCATGTTCAGGAAGTAACCGCTCTTGGGCGTGTACGCGCTGGCCGCGCCCGTGCTGGTCGTCACCGCCAGGAACGGATTCAGGTGCAGGCGCACATCGCCCACGCTGAACCGCAGCCATTCGACCTTGTTCTGGTACTCGCCCACCCCGGCGACGTTGTAGATCGCCTTGGCCTGGCTCGTGCCGGTCCCGGTCGGATAGAGCTGGGTGAAGTCATCCAGCACCGCCTTCAGGTCCACTCCCACAAACCCGTCCAGGCTCACCGGCTCCTTCGTCTCGCCATACGCCGCCTGGAGCATCGTCCGAAAGGCCGCTTCTGTCAGACTGGCAACGGCGCCAGTATAGATCGCCGCCGCGCTGTTGCGGAGTGTGGCGTCCACCGGCTTCACCGACTGGGCGCTGTTGCTGATCCAGCTTCCAACACCGCGGGTCGTCCAGGGCGTCTCGCCGCTCTCCACCGCGCAGTCATCAACCGACAGCAACTGCTGCTCGATCATGCGCTTCAGGAGCGTCATCGCCTGGAGTCGCTGGAACCCAACCTCATTGCGGCCCACGCCGGCAATGTTCGTGAGTTCCGCCAGGGTCGTCACACCCCACTGGCGCCGGAAATGCTGGGCGCAGCCTTCGAGCAACACGCGGGCAATGCTCGCGGGATCGGTCGCCGCCACACCATCCTTGATACCCGTGCTCGGCGCGTTCGGGAACACGAATCCCTGCCAGCTCATGAGCATCTGGTTCGGGACCGGTCCCTTCTTGACGAGCGAGAGAAACGGCGTCTTGTCGCTCTCCACGTTGAAAATCTTCTCGGAAATCTCCTGCCGCTTGCCTACCTGATTGGTTTCATACATCGAAGCCATTTGAATCCATCCTTCCTTGGTTGTGCGGCAGGCGTCCCGGTTACATCATGCCCAGGGCATCCGCCGCTGCTTGCTTGCTCTTGCCACCCTTCTCGAATACCTGGTCCGGACTGGGCTTGCCCTTGGCCGCACCCGCGGCCGGCCTGGCCTCGATCGGCGTCCCGGCCGACTTCTCCGGCGCCTTGTTCTTCAGCGCCTCCGCCGCCGCGGCCTTCGCCGCCCTGGCCTTCCGCCCTTCCCGGATATCTTCCAGCATCTCCTGGCGCGCGCGTTCGCGGATCGTCTCCGCCCGCATCGAAACCCGGAAATGCTCCCGTTGCACTTCCTGCAGCCGCTTCCTGATCTGCGCCGCCGTGTACGTCACCTTCCCGTCCTCGTACCCTTCGGCATTCTCCGCCGCCCAGTCCTCGAACGCCGTCAACTGCTCATCCTTCTTCAGGATCTCCGCCTCGCCGGTTTTCAGGTACTCGGGCGCCACAGCCAGTCCGCGCGCCGCCTCCACCGTCCCCTGGTCCACCGCCGCATTCGCGGTCGCCAGGTCGGCCTCCAGCTTCGCCGCCTTTTCCTCGGCGGTCTTACGCTTGGCCACTTCCTTCCCCAGTCGCTTGTCGAACACTTCCTGCTGCTCCGCCGTGAACTTCACCGGCTTGTCGTCGCCCGCCTCGGCTCCTTCAGTGCCTTCCGCCTTCTCAGGCGCAGGCTCGTCCGTCGCTCCGGCATCCGTCTTCGCGGGTTCGTCCCCGGCCGCTGCACCAGCCGCCGGATCCTCGCCCAGCTTCCCCAGCTCGGCACTAGCCGTCATCACATCCATCGCCGCGTTCGTGTTCGTTTCTTCGCCTGGCATCTTCATTCTCCTTCAGGGTTAAGGCACCCAGTGACCACCATCGGTTTTCCGCCCAACCAACGAAAAGGGCGCTGACGGTTCTCCCGCCAACGCCCCTATCATCCGCCCCAATTTATGGATCCGCAACTTTACTGTGTGCGATTTGACGCGATTTGACGCGATTCTAGCCCATCAACTTCAGCACATCCTCCCTTTTGAACCATCCATGGTCAGCCGGAACCCGTCCCTTATGGGTTTTCTTGAATCTCAAGTGTACCCGCGTCAGACATTTCTCCTGCTCCAATCGCAGCAGCTTACTCCGCGAAATCTGCAATAAATCGCACACAGCACGACTCTTCAGAAACAAAGGCCCCATCTCATTTTCCTCCTTCCGGTTAATACGCCGCCCGCCCGCTCGTCACCCACTGGCCTTTCGGATCCATGTACTCCAGATCCGCCAGCCAGTAGTAGCAGTCCAGGTCTATCGGGTCCTTGCATGCCCCCTTGTTCCCATCCTCACCCGTCCAGGTCAGGTAAGAGAAAACCGTGTTCTGGCACTCCCGCGATATGTAGAACCGCGGGCTATTCATCCAGTCCATCGCCCGCGCCGGGTCATAGTCCAGCGCGTCGTTGATTCGCATCACGCCTTCATTGATCGAGAATCCCGGCGTCAGCTCAAAGTCCAGCCCGATCCTCAGCATGTCCTCCTGCAACGTCACCGGCCTGTCATTCTCCACCCGTGGCGAGCTCGCCGCCCGGCTGTCAATGAACCGCCTGAACGGCTTTTCCCTGGCCCCGTTCTCAATCTTCCAGTCGGCCACCGGCTTGCGCGGTTTGCTGTTCTCCTGGTCCTTCACGTCCTGCAGCCAGTCCGCCCATTCCTCCAGGCGCGCAATCTCCATCTTCAACCTCAGCAACCCGAACCCGAACGGCTTCTGCGCCGGCCCGCGCGCCCCGTCCGGATGCTTGCCATCCGGCACCGCCCAGGGCCCCGGCCCCGGCCCCGCCTCATATACCGGCGCCCCGGGGATCCCATACGATCCCGGCCATTCCCGGTACAGGTATGTCTTCTCCCGCGTCCGCAGGAACCACTTCATGAACGGATTCCGGCTCCCGGCCGGATCCATGAAGAAGTACACCGTTCCCTCCTTTGGCACCGCCGCCGACTCGATCACATGCACGTCTTCCCTGAACTTCGGGAACCGCGCCTCCATCGCCTTCAGGGCCACCCCGTAGCAGCGCTCCTTCACCTTGTCCGGACCGCTCTTGCGGTAGAGCTCCACCAGTTGCGCCGGATTGCCATACGGGTTGTCCCGGCCATGGAACCACAACACTCCCTCCCCTTCCTCCACACACTGCGCGATCCGCGGGACCCGCTCGAATGGCTCCCTGGCGCCGTGCCCCTTCTCGATGATCTCTTCCAGCTTCTCGGGAACGCTCCACACGTCCACCGGCTCCCCGCGCTTCTCCGCCCACGCCTTCAGCTCCGCCGCATGCTCCACGCTCACGCCCAGCGCCCGCGCCAGGTCCATCTCCCCGCCGCCCGCCGGCAACAGGTACGCCGTCGCATCCCGGATCATCCGCGCTCCGTCCAGGAACTTCTTCACCGTCCCGCTGTAGCCCTCAACCGGCGTGAACGTGATCACCATCCATCCCGCCCGCGTGGCAATACGCGACTTGAGCACGTTTACCAGGTCCACCGGAACCAACTCATCGCACCATACAATGTCGCACTCGCCGCCTTCCGATTTCCTGATGTCCTGCTCATAGGTCCGGAAGTTGCAACTCGAATCATTCGGCAACACGAAATTCCGGTCCGGGAATCCGTTCTGACGGCTGAAGCTCATGAATGCCTTGTGCGTCTTCACCGCCTTCACCTTCCATTCCGGCGGGAAGTAGTGGTGGACATAGAGTTGCTGGTAATCAATGCTGTTGCGCTCGTTCTCATGGAAGCACCATGCCCGCGCCCCGCTCTTCCACCGGATCAGCTTCATCACCGTCCGCGCCGCATACTGGCTCTTGCTGGACCGGTTCGCCCCCATGATCAGCAGAATGCTCCACGGCCGTCGAATCCCCAGCTCATCCCGGATTCTCTGCCCCTGCGTTTTCCTGTCTGTAGTCTGTAGTCTGTTGTCCGTGGTCTCTTCTGTCTCCATCCACGGCATCCCGAAAAGTGCATCCGCCAGTTTCCACGATGGCGGCTCGTACCCGTAATTCATCGGGTCGCTTTCTTCCGCCTCGATCTTCTTCTGGCGTAACTCCAGCAGCTTCACCCATGCCTCATACTGACCAGGCAACGCAGGCGGCAGTCGCAAAACCGGATGCACCTTGGGCCTCTTCGTCATTTACCCTTCGCTTTCTTCGCTTGCATCAGCAGTTTCGGCCTGACGCCTTTTGCTGTTCGCGGCAGATACCATTTCCCGCCCGACAACAGCAACGCCCCGCAGTCCGGACACCAGACGCAGCCCTCTTGCACATACCAGGGTTGTTGATGTCGGCAGCGGTTCATTTCCCCTGCTTCCTCCGCAACCCCTCCACCGTAAAACTCATCACCTGGGTCCGCACTTCGCGCACCGTCCCCACGTCCCGCATCAGCGCCGCCCGCTCTTCCTTGTCGCGCTCACCGATCCCGTTTTCCAGGATCGCCGCTTCCAGCCGCGCCAGGATCTCCAGAACCCCCTGCACCGCCGCCTGCTCCGGACCGCCGGCAAACAGGGCCAGCAGTTCCTCGTCCGTCATCCGCTTTTGCCGCAACTCCACAACCACCCTCTCACGCTTCCACTTCATGTTCTTTTCTCCTTTTGATCCTTGGCCTTGTCACGCATTTTCTGCAGAATCTCGTGTTGCCCGATCTGGCAATCACCCTGGCCCCGCAAACCCCGCAGGCAATCACGCGCTTCACACGATCCCCGCATTGATTACAGCGTCGTACACCAGGCGCCCGGCCTCTTCGGCGTTCAATCCTTCAGAGGCCACGCAATCCCATTCCTTCCAGTCGTCCAGCGCCGTCTCGCTCACATGGGCATCCTCATACGGCGCCCGGTCAAGCCGGATCAGGATCCCTCCCATTTCCTTGATCCGTTTCGCCTCATTGGGATAGCGCACATCATCCACGATCACCGGGCCCGTCCCGTTCATCGCCCAATGCTCCACCACCTTGCGCTCCCAGGCGAATACCCAGCAATCCGGCCAGATCTCCCTCATCCCCTGGCCAACCTTCTGCATCACATCCCGCGCCACAAGTCCGCAGACCGCGATCCTGTCATTCTTCCTCAGCCCGTACACCTGTTCCGGCAGGGCCCCGAAAGCCTCCTGCGCAATCAGCTTCAATGTATCCGCAAACGAGATCCTGACTGCTCCCTCAATCCGGTCTTGCAAATACCCTGCCACCGTGCTTTTCCCTGATCCCTTTCTGCCGCTGATTCCAATAATCATGCTTCGCTCCTTTTGTTCCACGGGGAACATCCCCGGGCCTGTTTCATCCGTTTCATAGTCAACCGCGCCCGCCTGCCGCGGGCCCGGTCCATGGCCACCTGTTTTCGCCTGTCCATCAGTTTTTCGTCCCGCACACCGGGCAACTACTCCTGTGCCGTTTCGTCCTGTATTTCAGACCGCACCCCTGGCACCTCACCACCGTCCTGGCCCTCTTGGTCATGTTTGCGTTCCTTCCTCAGTCCCTTCAAATATCTCCGGTACTCCAGCGCCTCTTCCAGGCTTTCATGCACTCCACACACAATCAGCGTTTCACCCTCCCCGCTTATCGCCGCCTGGCTGTTCCAGCGCAAAACGTCCTCCAGTTTCTCGGCCCGCATCGCGCCGGGCCCCAGGCTGGATCTCCAGAACAGCGCCCACTGTGTGTCAGTTCCCATCCCCCTCCTCCGTGCCCAGCATTTCCTCCTGACGCTCAAACGGGAATCTCGGCTTCGTCTCCCCCTCGTTCTTGGGGGCGAATGCCGGCTTCTCGTGCCAGTCCTGCTTCTCCGCGTTTCTCGAGCTCGGCAGGTCATCATCCACAAAAGCCGTCCCGTCCCCACTGATCTGCGCCTGGTCGAAGCTGAAATACGGCGGATACATCCACATCGGTATGCAGCCGATTTCCCCATCCTTGTGTTTCTTCAGGTTAAACCACACCGGGCGTTTATGCTTTGTTGCGCCCATCTCCGTCTCGTCCATCTGCTTGCGCTTCTTGGCGTCCACATAAACGAAAATCACCTTGTTCGCGTCCTGCTCGATCGCTCCGGAATCCCGCAGGTCGCTCAGTTTGGGCTCACGGTTCTCCTGCTCCGCCTGGCGGCTCAACTGGCTCAGGACAATCACCGGAATGTCCAGCTCGATCCCCAGCGCCTTCAGTTCCCGGCTCACATACGTCACGCGCGCCACGTTGTCCCATTCGCTGCGCCCCATCTCCGCGGCCCGCACGAGCTGGATGTAATCCACCGTCACCAGGCCGACCCCGTATTTCATCTTCATGCGGCGCGCCTCGCTGCGGATCTGCGCAATGTCCGTGCTGCGCGTGTCAATATGGATCGGCAAGTCGGCCAGGAAGTCCCGCGCCGCCCGCACTTCCTCCATGTTGCTCTTGCTGCGGCCGGCAAACCCGAATTTCAGTTTGGCCAGGCTTACCCCGCTATTCCGGCAAATCGCGCGCGCCAGCAGGCTTTCATGCGTACTATCCATGGTCACTCGGTACACCGGGATCCCGCTCACCGCCGCGGCCTGGGCCATTGCATCCTCCATCGTCGTCTTCCCGGCGCTCGGGCGCCCGGCCACAATGGTCATGCCGACCTCGATCCCCATCATGATGTCATTCAGCTTTTCCCACGGCGTCTTGATCCCGATCGCCTTGGGCCCGCCATTCGCCGCTATTTCCCATTTCTCAATCAGGCCATCCATGATCTCCGCGTTGGATGGTTCCTTGACCACATCCTCCATGATCTTGTCGAACTTCCCTGGCGCCATGGCCAGTACTGTTTCTGCTTTCGCCTCGGCGTCGTATGCTTCCGATTCGATCTCCCGCGCCCGCTCGATCACTCCGCGCAATATCGCCTTATCGCGCACAATCCCGATATAGAATCCGGCATGCGCCGCCACCGGCGTCTGGTCGCACAGCCGGTTTAAGGCCAGGGCCCCGCCGATCTTGTCAATATCGCCCATGTCCTTCAGGCGGTCGGTGACAGTCACCAAATCAATCCCGCGCCCGGCTTTGTAGAGATCTTCCATCACCGCATAGATCAATCGGTTGGCTGGAGCATAGAACGAGTTTGCGCGCAACTGGGCATGCCGGCACAGGTCCATGATTGCCGTGCCCTCCAGCAAAACACTTCCAAGAACCGCCAGCTCCGCTTCTTCCGCAAATGGTGCTATTCGTTCCATATTCACACTCCCGCGCTTTTCAAAATCGCGTTAAACCATTTCACCAGGGCCTTGCGCCCGTAGTGCCGGGCCCATTCCTGATTCCCTTCGATCACAACTTTCCGCTTGTGTCCGCCATCGAAAACGATGGATAGCGGAATGGCATGGGGATCCAGCCCGACGCGCTGCACGGTCAACCGCACAAGCACTTTCGCAGTCCTAATGGGTTCCTCGCTGGCGGCATGGACCTTATCCCATCGTTTCATGGCCACCATGCTGGCATGCGCCGATTTCTCGGCCTTGGTCTTGCAATGTTTCGGAAACCGTATGCTCATTGAAACGGATCCTTTTCGCATAATGCTTTGTTGG
>CAYWKN010000056.1:0-12376 GCA_964458765.1 uncultured Verrucomicrobiota bacterium | reverse complement strand
GCTGGGGGCGTTGTTCGATATGGTCCACGCGGGCAACAAGGCGATGGATGCGGGCGAAGTGACGCCGGACCAGGCGGCTGCTGTCCTGTCCCTGCTGGGCGATTTTGACAAGGTGCTGGGTTTTCTCGTCAAGCCGGAGGAAACGATCCCGGAAGAGGCTGTGAGGCTCCTGGAGCAGCGGCAGGCGGCCAGGGCTTCCAGGAACTGGGCGGAGGCGGACCGGGTCCGGGACGCCCTTGCGGTTCTGGGCTGGGTCGTGCAGGATACCCCGCAGGGACCGAAACTGAAGAAGAAGTGATTTGCCCCCATGACCATGCGCGGCAAATTCATAACATTCGAGGGGCCGGAGGGGAGCGGGAAGTCCACGCATATCCGGCGGCTGGCCGCCCGGCTGGAAGCGGCAGGCCATGCGGTGTTGCTGACCCGCGAACCGGGCGGCACGCCAACGGGGGAAGCCATCCGCCGGATCCTGCAGCACGACGCCACCGGCGAAGCCATCTCGCCGGAAGCCGAACTCCTGCTGTTCGAAGCCAGCCGGGCCCAACTGGTCCGCCATGTCATCCTGCCGGCCCTGGAATCCGGCACATGGGTGTTGTGCGACCGTTTCATGGACTCCACGACCGCGTACCAGGGTTATGGCAGGGGATTCGACATCGAGACGGTGTTGCGGATCAACCGTTTTGCCGTGGCGGGCTGCGAGCCGGACCTGACATTGCTGCTGGATATTGAGATCGGCGAAAGCCGGAGCCGAATGGAAGGCCGGAACCGGGCGAACCAGACGGACCACGATCGGATCGAGCGGGAGGAGACGGATTTCCACGAGCGCGTACGGAACGGCTTCCTGCAACTGGCCCGCCGATGGCCCGGGCGCATCCGGCTTGTCAGCACCATGCGGCCACCGGAGGAAGTGGAAGCCGCGGTATGGAAGGCTGTCACGGAGGCGTTGCGGCCATGAGCGACGACGGGCATGTGGATGACGCCGTAACCCGCGCGGTGGCCGCCTTTGACACGGCGCTGGATTCGGGGCGTCTGGCCCAGGCCTATCTGGTCGTTGGCGCCGTGCTGGAGCAGGGGGTCCCTTTTGCCCATGAGGCGCTGGGTCGGCTGTTCTGCGGCGCGGAGAAGAAGCCGTGCGGCGCCTGTGCCGCCTGTTCGCAGTCAAAGGCCCGCCGTCATCCGGACGCCGTGTGGATCGAGCCGGAAAGGAAGTCGCGGATCATCGACATCGAGAGCATCCGCGAGTTACAGAAACTGATAGGTCAGACAGCGCTGGCGGGCGGCTGGAAATCGGTGGTGCTTGTGGGGGCCGACCGGATCGGGGATGCCGCCGCGAACGCTTTTCTCAAGACTCTGGAGGAACCGCCGCCGCGAAGTCTGTTCCTGCTTCTTACGGACGCCCCCCAGGCGATTCTGCCCACGATCCTCTCGCGCTGCCAGCGGCTGGTGCTTTCTACCGAGCCGGCGGCCCTGGCCGAGCCGTGGAGGTCGCGCCTGTTGGATATTCTTGCCACGCCGCTGGGCGACGGGCTGATCGGCCGTCTGGCGCGCGCGACGGCGCTGGGAGGGCTTCTCGAGGAGATCCGGAAGCAGGCGGCGGAAGCCGAGGAAGCCCGGACAGGGGAAGATACGGACGAGGAGACATTCAAGGCGCGCGTGGAGGCGCGATACCGTGGTATGCGCAGCGGTGTGATCCGTGCTATGCTGTTGTGGTACCGCGACTTGCTGGCGCTGGTGTGCGGGGCGGACTCCGGGCGGCTTTGCCACGAGGACAGGCGTGGGGATGCCATCCGGGTTGCGGGTCGGTTGCAATACCGCCTGGCGCTGGAGAACGTGCGGGCCGTGGAAGGGATGCAGCGGCAGATCCATCGCAACGTCAACCAGGATTCGGCGATTTTCAATGCGGTGAACCGGATGACCGCGTAACGGTCGGGAAGTTCTGGCCATGTACAGGATGCTGGAGATACAGTTGGAGGATGGGACGCTGCTCAAGGCGTTGAGTCCCGCGGAACTGGCTTTGCATACGGGGGACCAGTGCGTGGCGGACTGGCATCATGTGCCGGAATATGGCAAGGTGATCCGGCTTGTGGAGCAGGAAGGCGAGATGCCCGCCAAGGGTGGCCATGCCGTGGCCCTGCGGAGGGCCACGCTGCAGGATCAGGCCCGCGCCAAGGAGAATGCCGTGGTGGGTCGCATGGCAGCCAGGACGGTGGCCAAGAGGATCAAGACAGCCAAACTTCCGGTGCACATTGTGCAGGTGCGCTACAGTTTCGACCGGGCGGTGCTGCACATCACCTATACGAGCGAGGATAAGGTCGAGTGCGGGGAGACGGCGCGGGCGCTTTCGTCGGAATTGCGAACGCGGGTGGAGATGCGCAGTATCGGCGTGCGCGATTCCGCGCGCCTGATCGGCGGAATGGGGATTTGCGGGCGCAATCTGTGCTGCCGGACGTGGTTGAAGGAGTTTGACGGCGTCAGCGTGAAGATGGCCAAGGTGCAGAGACTGGCCTTGAATCCTTCCAGCATTGGCGGCGCCTGTGGCAGATTGAAGTGCTGCCTGCGGTATGAGTTCGACTGTTACCGCCGGTTGGGAGAGCGGTTGCCGGGGGATGGGGCGCGGGTGAGTTGTCCCTCCGGCGAGGGGTGCGTGGTGGACAAGGATGTGTTGCGGCAACGGATCAGGATCAGGACGGACGACGGGCGGGTGATGGATGTCGACGGGGGAAGCGTGAGTGTGGTGGAAGCCGAAGGCGGAAGAACCGGCAGGAATAAGGAGAAGCGATGATGAAGATCAGGATTATCAATGGTCCGAATTTGAATCTGCTGGGGAAGCGGGAAACGGGGATCTATGGAAACCAGACCCTGGAGGCCATCATGCAGGCCGCGGTGGAGCACGGGCGCAAGGCCGGCATCGAGGTGGAGTGGGTCCAGCATAATGACGAAGGCGCCATTGTGACGGCGATCCAGGAAAGCCGGGGGAAGGTGGACGGCCTTGTCCTGAATCCGGCGGCGTACACGCACACGAGCGTGGCCATTCGGGACGCCCTTCAGGCTGTGGCGATCCCCTGCGTGGAAGTCCACCTGTCCAATATTCATGCGCGGGAGGGGTTCCGGCAGACCAGTCTGACCGCGCCGGCGTGCATCGGGCAGATCTCGGGGTTCGGCGCCGCGAGCTATCGGCTCGGCATTGATGCCCTGGCAGGACAGATGAAGAAGAATGGTTGATGAGGAATAGTTAATGGTTGATGGGTTCACGGTTCAACGGTTCACGGTTCAATGGTTCAACTCCGGCTCTTTACATTCATCCATGCACTGTTCTCACTGGCTGCACCTCGCAGGAAGAACCCACCCCCAACCCCTCCAGGGAGGGGAGCGAGGAAGCCTGCGAATCCGTCAACATATCCCCACACCCCTGATTTTTCATTGTCAACGGTCAAACCCTTTACCCTCCGAACCGTGAACCTCTTACCTCTGAACCGCTGAACCTCTTAACCTCTGAACCGTGAACCTCTTACCTCTGAACCGCTGAACCTCTTAACCTCTGAACCTCTTAACCTCTGAACCGTGAACCCTATGAACAAACCTGTTGAACTGGTTGTGGTCGGATCCATCGGGCTGGATACGATTGAAACGCCTTGGGCACGGCACGAGGAGATCCTGGGCGGGTCGGTCAGCTATGCCTGTGCCGGGGCGTCGTTCTTTGCCCCGGTGGGGATGGTGGGCGTGGTTGGCGAGGATTTCCCCGAACCTTGCGAGGCGACCTACAGGGGGTTCGGGATTGACCTGCGCGGACTGCAGAAGGCTGCCGGCAAGACCTTCCGGTGGTCGGGGGTGTACGAGGCGGATATGAACCACCGCCGGACGTTGCTGACGGAACTGAATGTGTTTGCCGACTTCCAGCCCGTCTTGCCGGAGGACTACCGCCAGGCGCCGTTTCTCTTCCTGGCCAACATCGCTCCGGCGCTGCAGTTGCATGTGTTGTCCCAGGTTTCGTCGCCACGGTTCGTGGCGGCCGACACGATGGATCTGTGGATCCACACAGCGCGCGAGCCATTGCTGGAGGTGATTGCGGCGGTGGACATGCTGGCGTTGAACGATTCCGAGGCACGGCTTTTGTCCGGCGAGCATAACTTGGTCAAGGCGGCCAGGAAGATCATGGCGATGGGACCGGAGTATGTGGTCCTCAAGAAAGGGGAACATGGGGCGATGCTCTTCTCGCCGATGGGCGTTTACGTGGCGCCAGCGTATCCGCTCGAAGTGGTTCATGATCCTACGGGGGCGGGCGATACGTTTGCGGGCGGTTTCATGGGGTCCCTGGCGGAAAACGGTAAGGTGGATGCGTCTGCCATCCGGCGGGCCATGGCGTATGGAAGTGTGGTGGCTTCGTTTGGCGTCGAGGAGTTCAGCCTCGACCGGCTGCGAAGGCTGGATCGCGCGCAGATTGAGATCCGGTTCAAGGCTTTCGCGGCGTTGACGCATCTGCCGTCGGCGTGAGTGGGGTGCGAAGGGTAGTCGGTGATCGGTAATCAGTGATCAGTGTCCCGTGGAAATGCGGGCTGGACAAATCGGGCGGTGTGGAATAGATTTTTGCCTGTTTTCCCACTGGGCGGGAGTAATTCAGTGGTAGAATGTCAGCTTCCCAAGCTGAACGTCGTGGGTTCGATCCCCATCTCCCGCTCCAATCCTTCTCCGGCGCCACATTCGCAACAGTGACATAGGGACTGACATGGTCGAGCTCATCGTAATTGCCGTAATGCTGGCGGTGAATGCCGTATTCGCCGCCTATGAAATGGCGCTGGCCTCGATATCGCGCACACGGATTGAAGTCCTGCTCCACACCGGACGGCGGGGCACCCGTTGCGCCGCCTACATGAAGGACCGCATGGAAGGCAGTCTGGCGGTCATCCAGCTGGGCATCACCCTGGCGGGGGCCATCGCGGCGGCCACCGGCGGGGCGGCAGTGGATGAGCGGTTGTCGCCGTGGCTCGCGGCGCGGTTTGCGCTGTCGGAAGGGACGGCGGAATTCGTGGCACTGGTGATCTTTGTCCTGCCGCTTAGCGCCGTCACGATCACCTTCGCCGAACTCGTGCCCAAGATGGTTGGCATCCGGAACAAGGAGGGAGTGGTTCTGGCGCTCTCGCCGGTGATGAAGGGCGTGTATATGGCCTTCTATCCCGCGGTGTTCGCATTCGAGTGGATCGTGAAGCGTGTGATGCGGCTGGGGCAGGGCAAGTCGGGTGGCGCAGGTGCGGCGGACGACCGGAGCGGGCTTCTTGAACTGAGGGCGGCGGCGTCTCTGGCCCGTGCCACGCGCATTATCGGGCCGCTGGAGGAACGCATCGTCGTATCGGCGGTGCAGATGTCGGTCCGAACGGTGGCGGATGCCATGGTGCCGGCTCGGGACATCGCCACCATTCCAGCGGGCGCCGGTTTGATGGACGCCCTGATCGAGGCTCATCTGCACATGCATACGCGGTATCCGGTCAGCGCCGAACCCGGCAATCCGCAAAGCATAAAGGGATACGTGACATTCAAGGACATTGTCACCGCCTTGAAGGTGGATCCCCGTGGCGCCGGGCTTCCCGGAATTCTCCGCCCGATCCGGCGGATGGAGGCCGGCACAAAGCTGTCGCAGGCCCTGACGGACATGATCCGGGATCGCGTGCATATCGCGCTTGTCACGGAAGGGGACCAGGTTTGCGGCCTGATCACGATGGAAGACATCGTGGAGGAGCTTGTGGGCGACATCCGCGACGAATATGACCGCCTGCCGGCGCACTTGAACCCGATTGGCGAAGGCTGGCTGGCGGGGGGTGGTGTTGCGATGAGCGAATTGGCCAAGGTGGCGGCGTGGGTTGGAGTGCAGGAAAGTGACGGCAAGCTGACGCTGGCGGAATGGGTGGAACGCTCGCGGGAGCTTTCGCCCCGGAGCGGCGACACCCTTCGCATCGCCGGCGTGGATGTGGTAGTGCGCAAGGTGCGGCGGAACCGGATCGCGGAAGCCGTGGTTCGTCCCGTTGGCGCTCCGCGCAGCGATTCCCGGCCGGGATGAGGGTAGCGGGTGGGCTGTAACCCAATGACGATTGGCTGCGCTTGCGATGGCTTGCATTCTCTTCTGGAAGAAGTAGAGTGCTCGCATATGCCGGTTGTATCCCGTTCGAGCTAAGCAGTTGGCAGCGGTTGGTTTATGAAGCACTTTGCCAAGAGCATTCTGAATTACTTCGCGACGTTTAACGAGACCCGGTTCCGCTTCGGGACGAGGCGCTTGGCTTATCAATGGGCGGATCAGAGCCAGCATTCGCTGGATGTCCTGGATCTGGCCATCTTCCCGGAATTTCAAGCTCGCATCCTCGGCGGTATTGCGGCGAATCAGCCGCTCCAACTTCGCGTCAGGCCGGGTGACTATTCGATTCCCATCGAGGGGGCGCCTCTGATACGGCGCCTGAAGACTTTCCTGCGTGGCGATCTCAATCCGGACACGCTACGAAAAATCCTTTCCGATCATGATTTCGATCACGATCCGCAGCCGGCGCCGCAGGGCGATGGTCCGGGCGACCTCTTTGCACAGCCTGTCAACCGCCAGCAGAAATGGATGCTCTCATGCCGGGAGTATAACCTCAGGCTCCGGAAGGAGTATGCCCGGGGGCTTCTGGAAATCCAGCAAGCGAAATTGAACGAACTGAAGGTCCGGCTTGGCTTGGAGAACAGCTTTCCCCCCATATGCCTGGCCGCGCGGCAGGTGGAACAGAAGTTTTTCGACGAACTGCAGGCGCTGATTGCCACGACTATGGATCCTGCCGGGTACGTGGCGGCGGTGGAGCGCCAGGTGGAGTCCACGATCGGCGATTTCGTGCTTTTTGACCTGGCCATGGTGTTGTTGTCGTGCGCCCACGGTATGGGTGCCCAACCCTTGTACCTGTTCTTTCACGAAATCGGCCGCGAGGATCAGGCGCGCTATCCCTTGTTCTGTGCCGAGGTCGCGCTGGATATCGAAGGCGAGTCTTGCCTGCTGCGGAGCACGCACGATGCCTTCATGCTCAACACCCCGGCCATCAACAGTTTTGAATTCGACAGTGTCCTGACTACGCCCCGGGCCTGCCGTTATGCCGATGCCGTCCCCGCGCTTCAGGCCATCGAGCAGTTCCTGAAGGCCAAATATCATGCGCCCAAGCCTTTCCTGCTGGAGCAGGGGTTTTCGCCCGTCGTGGCGGATAATCTGCCGGATATCCGTTTCCGCATGGCTTTGCACGTTGTGGGTGATGAGGATCGCCGGGTTCTGGATTATTCGGAGTTGCTGACAACCCTCGATCAAGGGGTGGGGCGGAAGTTCATTGATCTCGTGGATCAATACGTCGCCGGGAATGTCAAGAGCACGGCGGATGACGTGCTGGCCGGTTATCGCCAGCGCTACCCCTCCAAGTCGGTCGATCAACTGGTCCATCCGGCATCCCTGATCCCGCTTCCTCTCAATGAACCCCAGAAGAAGCTCCTCCTGGCGGCCGAGAACCCGGAAAACCGGATCATCGTGGTTGATGGTCCGCCGGGAACGGGCAAGTCGCATGCCATCACGGCGTTGATCTATCAAGCCAGCCTGCAGGGGAAGAGCGTCCTGGTGACGTCCCACAAGCAACAGGCACTGGACGTCATTGATAATGCGCTGACCGAGCAGTTCAAGACGGTTCACCCGCGCGCCAAGCCGCCCGTGCTGCGCCTGTTGTCGGGGGACGACAGGAGTGTCAACGAGCCCCAGAACACCCTTTCCGACCCCGTCATCGCCTCCGCCATGCGACGCCACGCCGCCGGTAATGCCGATGCTGTCGAGCGGGACCGCCAAAGCCTGCTGGCGACCGTGGAGACGGACAACAATGCCCTTTGGCAAGGGGCCGAGGCGTATCCCGCCATGCTTGCCGACGTGGCTGAACTGGGGTGCCTGCACGGCGGTCTGTTCCCGGAGTCCGGGGATGGCGTCGGAGCCGTGGAGATTCCGCGTCCGCCCAGGGATACGCAGGTGGATGCCGGGACTGTCCGCCGGTGGGCTTCCGTCTTCACAACCTTGAAACACCCCGTTTCGCTGGCCGCTTTATCAGCTCTGGTTGCGAGGCGGCATGAGTTGCCCGAAGCGTTGGCCCTCTGCGAGCGGATGAATGACTTGCGCCGGACGCTGGGGCCGAAACTCGAGGCCGTGAATGTCCCCGTACCGACAACCATTGACCGTTTGGCCGAGCTGGTCGATGAACTGGTGGGCGTATGCCGTGAGGACGCGCCAATTGCCCGTTTGGCAGAAGGGCGCTGGCTGATTCCGGATGCGGCTTTGCTGGCCTTGTCCGGCATCACGAGTTACGAAGCCCTGTGCGGGGTTCGGGATGACCTCGGATTCCTCGCCGCGAAGGAGCGCCAGCTTCTGGGGCGCCTGTTTCCCGGCAAGGAGGTCGCGAAGCGACGTGAACGCTTGGCGGCATTGCCCGCGTTGGCCGCACGTCTGGCGGGGGGATCGGTGCAGCCCCTTGCGGATGAGTATTCCAATGCGGCTGCCACCGTGGAGTCGGTCATGGATGCCGAAACCTGGCTGGCGCCGGATTATCTTGTTCATGGCCATGCCCGTCTGTCTCCCATCCGGCTGGCTGAACTGGCTACCCGCTTGCATAGCCTCGAATTCCGAGACACGGTGGCCTTGATCGCCGCGATCGGAGATGACGATTTCTTCCGGATGCCCCTGGCCCGGATTCGCGATGCCGTTGCGGGGCTCCGTCGGTTACGGGACGTTCAGGCACTTGCCTCGCGCCTGGAAGCCCTGGCGGGTATTGCCGGCATTCCTGTTACCGACCTGCCCGCGTTGTATGCGTTCCTGAAAGAGGCCTCGGCCGTGATCGCGGCGCTGACTCCCGAGGATCTGTCCTTGCTGACGGTCCTGACAACGACCTACGCGCCGCTCCTGGCGGTCGTTGGCGCTGCCGCCGATAATCTGCAGACGTTTGCCGCCCTGGATTCTGGCGGCAAAGCGTCCGAGGTGCTCCGCTATATCGAATTGCATGTCCGCCTCAACCGTTATCCGGAAGCCCGTCCCCCCTCACGCCAAACCCTGCAGGATTATTACCTCAAGACCCACAAGCTGCTGGATCACGAACTGGATGGCCGGTTCAAGCACCTCCAGCATCATTCGGGCGACGTGGCGCGCACCCTGATCGCGATCAAGTCCGGGAAACGGCTGACGACCGAACAGGTAAAGCCGATCTTCGAGTCGCTCGCCTGCGTCATTGCCGAACCGGCCCTGATTTCCCGGCATTTCCCCATGACCGAGGATCTGGTGGACTACCTGATCATTGACGAGGCTTCCCAGGTGTCCATCGCGGAATCCATCTCCCTGATGTTGCGCGCCCGCCAGACCATCGTGTTCGGGGATGAGCTGCAATATGGGGCCGTGGGCGCGGTCAACGTGGCGGAGCGCTATGCCTCGCAGTATTTCAAGGACATCCTGCGCGACTACGCCCTCGACGCGAACGAAGCCATTCCCGAGACCGAGCGGGAGCGTCTTGCCGCCGAGGCCTCCCGCAACGTGGATGAGGAGGACGTGGAGGTCGGCGCGGTCGGCAAGGTCGGGGACGGAACGCGGGAATGGCTCAAGACTTTCAGTGTCCGGACCTCCACTCTGCAATTTGCCAAGGCGCTCAAGAACTACCCGGACTCGCTCAACATCCATTATCGCAGTTTCCCGGAGATCATCAGCTATTCGAACGAGTTCTTCTACCGGCCCAGCCAGATTGACCTCGTGCCCAATCGCATCCGCACCAAGCCGATCGGCGAGGTGCTCCGGTTCCTGCCCGTGGAAACCCAGGGGAATTCGGGACGGAACGTCAACTTGGACGAAATCGAGGCGGTCAGGGGTGACCTTGAACGCCTCCATGCCTCGGGTTACAAGGGCACGCTGGGCGTGATCTGCTCGTTCAAGGAGCAGGCCGCGCGAATGGAGGAGCTGCTGCGCAAGGAACTGCCGTTCTATACGGAACTGGAGCGGGATCACCAGTTCAAGGTGTGGTTCGTGGGGGATGTCCAGGGGGAGGAACGCGAACTGATCTACTATTCCTTCGTCCAGGACAAGAAGCTGGATAACGCGGACCTCGTGGCCATCTATCCCAAGGTGGGCGGCACGGCGGACAACATCCGGCGCCTCAAGATGCAGCGTTTGAACGTCGGGTTCAGCCGCGCCAAGGATACCCTGGTCTTCGTCCACAGCATGCCCCTGGGCGATTACTCCGATACCCGCCTCGGCGATGCTCTGAAGCATTACTGGAACATCCGCCAGGCTTGTCATGACAACTATGTGACCGACGAAACCGTGTTCGGTTCCCCGGCGGAAAAACGGCTTTATAACCTCATCCTCCAGACGCCGTTCTATCAGCGACACCGGGGGGACTGCCGCCTGGTGGCCCAATTCGAGATTGGCAAGTATATCCGGCAGGAGTACCACCGCTTCATGCCGCCTTATCGCGTGGACTTCCTGCTGACGCTCGCCCGGAACGGCAAGGAGAAGTCCCTGATCATCGAGTACGATGGGGTGGAATACCATACCCGCAACCCGGATCTAGTGACCGCGCATAATTTCGACCGGGAATACCTGGAATACGACGTCCAGCGTCAACTGGAACTGGAAAGCTTTGGCTACGGGTTCCTGCGCATCAACAAGTTCAGCCTCTTGCCCAGCCGGGCCGGAGAAACCGCCGTGGATGTGTTGAACGAAAGATTGGAGCGGGCGTTTGTATGAGCGATAAGAATATGCAAGTGCGGCAATCAACCCCCGACACCCTGAATGCCTCTTTTGCTGAAGTCGTTGGTCTAATTCAGGCGGCGCGGCAGCGTGCCTTCCAAGCCGTGAACACGGCGTTGGTGGATCTCTACTGGCGAGTGGGGGAATATGTAAGCCGTAAAATCGAGGTTGAAGCATGGGGCGAAGGTACTGTAGAGCAACTGGCCGCCTATATATTCAGGCGGCATCCCGATATTCGTGGTTTTACCCGTGCGAGTTTGTTTCGAATGCGGCAGTTTTATGACGCTTATCGCGCGGATGAGAAAGTCGCGCCACTGGTGCGACAATTGCCCTGGTCTCACAACCTTGTGATACTGGGCCGCTGCAAGCGGGCCGAAGAGCGCGAGTTCTACCTCAGGCTGGCGATTGAACGGCGTTGGTCACGCAGGGTCCTGGAGAAGGAAATCGATCGTTGCGTGTTCGAGCAGGTTGTGCTGTCTCCACCGACAATGACGCCAGCCTTGGCTCGCGGATATCCCTCCGCCCCGGAGGTGTTCCGGGATACCTATGCCCTCGATTTCCTGAATCTGCCCGAGCCCCATTCCGAAGCCGACCTGCAACGCGGGCTGGTGCACGATATCCGTCGTTTCCTCCAGGCGCTGGGCCCGGATTTCTGCTTTATCGGCGAGGAATACCGCCTTCAGGTCGGCGGCAAGGATTTCTTCCTCGACCTGCTGTTCTTCCACCGCGGCCTCAGGTGCCTCGTGGCGTTCGAGCTGAAGATCGACGACTTCAAGCCGGAGTATCTGGGCAAACTCGAGTTCTATCTGGAGGCGCTGGACAGGGACGTGCGCAAGCCGGACGAGAAACCCAGCGTTGGGGTGCTGTTGTGCAAGTCCAAGGATAGCGAGGTGGTGGAATATGCGCTCAGCCGCAGCCTGTCGCCGGCCGTGGTGGCGCAATATCAGACCCAACTCCCGGATAAGGATCTGTTGCAACGCAAGTTGCACGAGTTCTATGAATTGGAAACCGCGCGAAAAGAGGAATCAAATGCCTGAGATCATCCTTTCCGAAGCCGAGGCCGCCACGCTGGCCCGGTGCCTGAGCGACCATGTCGAGCCGCCGGCCGACCTGGCCGCCAAGCTCTTTCCGTCCGTCACCGCCAAGTTCGATTTCCGGGTGCTAAACAGCGCGCGCATCCCCACCATCGAGTACGCCGGGAAACGCCCCGAGGCCGCCATCCTCAACGAAGCCTCCGCCTTCGGCGCGGGTTCCCCGCTCCAGGTCGTCCGCTTCTTCCAGGGCGGTAAGCTCAAGAAGACCGCCGACCAGATGGATCTTTTCGCCAAGGAAGCCGACGAGACCTACGAGACCGGCTGGAAGAACCTTATCGTCCAGGGCGATAACCTCCAGTTTCTCAAGACCTGCTTCCTCAACCAGGACCCCATCATTAAGGACAAGGTCAAGGGGAAGGTGAAGTTGATCTACATTGATCCGCCGTTCGCGACGCGGGGGGATTTTGACGGTGGCGCAGGGGAGGATAGTTACAGTGATAAGATTGATCGAGCCGAATACGTAGAACAAATACGGGAACGAATGATGTTTCTGCGCGAAGTTTTGGCGGCCGACGGTAGCATT
>CAYWKN010000055.1:0-12441 GCA_964458765.1 uncultured Verrucomicrobiota bacterium | reverse complement strand
GGGGTATGGGGCCGGGGATCTGCACGTCAAGATCAGCATCGAGGTTCCCGTGCGCTTGAACGCCCGGCAGAAGAAGGCCCTGAAAGATTTCATGGATGTGTGTTCGGAGGAGAATTATCCGCTTGCCGGAAAGTCCCGCGCCCAGGCGGAATCCTTCCTGCGGGCGCGCGACGAACTCAAGCATTCCGGACCGCGTTCATGATTCCCCGCTGTTTTGTTGAGCCGGCACTCTGGGACAACGCACACCTGCGGTTGCAGGACGACGATTCGCATCATCTGGCGGATGTCCTGCGCAAGGGGGTAGGGGATACCGTGGTGGTCTGCGACGGGCGCGGCGGCGAGGCGCTCTGCCGGATTGCGGGCGTGTCGGCTGGCGGGAGCGTGACGGTGGAAGTCCTCGAGCGGCGGCATCAGCCGGCGGACATGGTTCTGGTCACGCTTGTGCAGGCCATTCCCAAATCGCAGAAGATGGAATGGATCATCCAAAAGGCGACCGAGATCGGCGTCTGGCGGATTATGCCGGTGCTGACCGACCGTGGCGTGGTGCAGTTGACGGGCGAGCGGGCGGAGCACAGGGTCGAACGTTGGCGGCGGATCGCCGCGGAGGCGGCGCGGCAGTGCCGTACGGCATGGATTCCGCAGGTGGCCCCGATCGCGGACCTCAAGCGCCTGCTGGCGACGGGGCTTGGCCAGGATCTCCTTCTTGTCGGTTCGCTGGAGCCGGATGCGGTCTGCATGAAGGGATTTCTCCGGGCGACGGCGGAAGAGCCTCCGCGGACGGCCGCATTGCTGATCGGGCCGGAAGGCGATTTTTCGCCGGAGGAGTTGAAGGCGGCGAGGGGGGCAGGGGCCGTTCCCGTGAGCTACGGAACCCGCGTCCTGCGTGTCGAAACGGCAGCCCTCTACGGCTTGAGTGTCCTGGCGTACGAATTTGACGGTAGGGGCCGGAACCACGTCCCTGCAGTACCGGCTTCCTGAACGAGTGCTGGATCGGGGAAGGCGGCTGCCTCAGAGGGGCGCCAGCAACTGCTGGAAGGCCGGCAAGTTCCTGACAGGCTGGAAGCGGGGGTCCTCCCGGAGAAGAGTGAGGGCCGCTTCTCCGCCCACTCTGACGCTTTGCCGCAGCGACCGGAATGCATCCTCCTGCTTGCCGAGCGCGAACTGGATGGCGGCCAGATCGACCCATCCTCTCATATCCGCGGGCACGGCTTCGGTGTAGGACTGGAGCGCGGCAAGCATGAGGTCCGGCTTGCGGTCCTCGGCCGCCAACTGGGCAATGCGCATGTACATCTGGGGAGGCATGGGCTTTTGCGCCAGCAGGTTGCGGCACAACTGCTGGAACAGGTCCGAAAGGCCCAGTTTGCGGTAGATGTCCGCCAGTTCGAGAGCCACACCCACACTGGCCTTCCCGGAGTTGAGCAGGGTTTCCAGTTCCCGCCGCTTGGCCGACATGTCGTTGCGGTCCTTCAATTCCGTGACGAATCCCCCGGCACGGTCGTTTCCGGGGTCCTGCCGGCAGAAAGCTTCCATCAGCACGATGGCGTCGTTCGGCCGGTTCCACCGGAGATACAAGTCTGCCAGCCGGAAGTTCGCCTCCGGGCTCAGGGGGTAGAGTTCAATGGCTTCGCGGAAGGCGGTTTCCGCCTCGCCAAACTGGCCGCGTACGACGTAGACGCCGGCAATGGCGCTGCGAAGCTTGGAGAACGACTTGCGCGCGCAGACATCACGCAGGAAACGGCGGTCATGCATGAAGCGGCGTGTATACCAGTCCCAGAAGTCCAGATCCTGCTGCACGTTCTCGCGCGCAAGGGAAGGAAGGGGTTCGGAGTTGATCTTCATGATCAGCCCGTGGGGGGTGAGGTAGGGATACATCCATTGGATGACGTAGCTTTCCTCGACATAGAAGTTGTGGTGCGCCTTGTTGTGCTCGAAGATCATCTGGGCCAGGATTCCGTTGATCAGCATTACCCCGCCGACGCCCTGTACACTGACGCGGCCGCCCTCGATCTTGATGTCGGCGCTCGCGGGGGTCTTGCCCGAGCGTACATCCTCGACGTACCGCTGAAAGGCGTTGTTGCCATCGATGACGGAGGGGATCCAGATGGAGTCGCCGTAGAGATCCCGCATGACGCTCATATACGTGCCGTCCGCCAGGGCGTTCTGCGTAATGAGATACACGTCCGGGCGGACCTCCGCGGAGTAGATCATGTAGGTTGGAACGAACCGGCCCGGATCCGTGCCGCCGAAGAAGACGGCGCCCGGTCCCATTTCGGGCGGAAAGGTGGGGTCGGGGAGGGGTTCCTCCTCCCCGGACAGTTCCTCGTTGATGCCTTCGCACCCGCGCAACTGGTAGTTGCCGAACTGCCATCCGTAGTCATGGCTGTTCTGCTCGGCGCCGCCGTCCGTCCGGAGGAGTTCCTTGTTGTAGGCATTCTGCAGGATCGGCCAGGCGGGCAGGGCGACGCTGGCGAAGATGACGCCGGCCCAGATCACGGCCTTGTTGCCCTTGAACAAGGTATCCACGGCGGCGAGCGTGAGGAGTAGTCCATAGCCGATCCAGAAGGCGAACAGCGTGTGGGAGGGGATGAACTTGACCCGTTGGATGAAAGCATCCTGGATGTCGCCTTTGGGGTTGGAGAGAGCGATCATGACCACGCTCATCACCATGAAACCGGAAAGGGTGGCCAGGATCCATTTCCTGTCGTCGCTGTCGATGTCCACTTCCAGGGCGCCGTTGCCGCGCATCAGGTGATAGACGAGACCGATTGCGGCGGCGGGCAGGAGGATGGCCATGAGGATGCCCATCTTTTCGCCCGCGTTCAATCCGAGTTGGGGATTCACCGCAATACCGAGCAGTTTCCCTGCGATATACAGGACAACCAGCAGGCCCACGAGCAGGACGCCTCCGATGGTCACGCGCTCCGAGACAGTGCAGGGTGTCCGGTTGGTCAATTTGAAGACGAGTTCCTCGATCTCGTGCAGGAGCAGGGTGGCTCCTCCGACCGCCATGAGGATGGCGGCCCCCAGGATGGGTAACCGGTAGAGGCGGCTGAGGATTGCGATCTCGGCGCCTGTCGGCACGAGGATTTCCTCCGCCGTGATCAGCACGACAGCCAGGAAGGCCAGCAGGATGGCGAAGTAGATAGCCTTGAAGCGGCGGCCGTTGATCCGGACGCTCCAGGCGGTGAACGGCAGGATGCCGAGAAGGGCCACGGGCAGCGTGAACTTCGCCCGCAGATCGCTCATGTACTCGCCGATCTGGCGGACAAACTGGGCCGAGAAAATGTCGGCAGGAACGATCTTTTCGTACTGTCCGCGGGTGATCGCGTGGATAAAACCCTCCCAGGTGCGGGGGTAGCCCCAATTGATCGGTGGATTGGTTTCCGACGCCAGCGGCATGAAGATGTAGACAGCCAGGCCCAGTTCCAGCCCGAGAATGGCGGGAGCGACCTGGCGGCCGTTCGGCAACTTGCGATATACCAGCGCAAGCCATCCGAAATTCGCCAGGACGTAGAAGTAGGTCAAGGGGTGCGACGGGTGGATGATGCCCATGAAGGACACGCGCTGGTCGGGCCCGACAAGGCCCTGGATCACACCTTTCGACGCCATGATGTAAAACACGGCATAGGGGAGCCCCGCGAGAACAAAATCGCGGAAAAGCTTCACGTCCCGAACCAGGATGACAACGGCCAGGGCCACCAGAAAGAGCAGCAGCACCTGGTAATTGGTCAACCCGAGGCCAAACGTCAGCGACATCAGGTACAGAAGACGGTTTGCCGGGTGCTTGCGCCAGAGCCATGCCAGGGTGGCGGTCATGGCGACCAGGGTGGTGTAGCCGAGTACGTAGTGGATGCCGACCTGTGAGAAGTCATCGAAGCGGATCAGGTGGCGGATGACGCGTGAACCCATGACGACCAGGCAGGTCAGGGCGATGGCCAGGATCAGCCAGGTTACGCCACGGATCGGTTCCTCCGGTTTCCGCATCCAGACGTAGGCCGCGAACATGATCACGACCAGAAAGAACGCATTGAGGGCGTACACCTCGACGATCACCGCCTGGGACCAGACGACGGGACTGAAGGCGAGCACGAGACTGGCGGCCACGCCGCTGCTCCAGCAGATGATGCTTTCGGTGCGCTCGCCGATCAGTTCCGTTGTCCGCTTGATGCTGCGGAGAATGTCGCGTCCGCTGCGGCACAGAAGGATGGCGGTGAAACCGCTGGCCAAAGCCCCGAAGACGGCGGACGCGAAGGCCGATCCCCAGGCGGGATTGGGCTGGCCGCGGAACGTGACAAATGCGAACACCTTGGTAAAGACCCACGTGATGATGGTCCAGATGGGGTATCCCGGCGGATGCGGAACCCCGAGATGGTCGGACCCGACCGCCAGTTCACCGCTGTCTTCCAGCGTTACAGTCGGCGCCAGTGTCATGCCGTATACGATCAGCGAGAGAATGGTGGCAGTCCAGAAGGCGCTCCAGTCGACAAAACGGAGGAAAGGTTCCTGCCGGGGCGGTTGGCGGTTTTTCGCTCCGGCTGTTTCCGGCGCGACGGCTTTGGATGAGAAGGATTGGGCCATGGGTGTGTTCCAAATAGAATTCGCGTTTGATAACAGATTGGTCCGGAGTAAACAAGACCAGATTGCATCCGGCAAGGTCATCGGCATTGACTTGCCGGTTGTCAGTTGCTATCTCGTTGCCATTTGGCGGCTGAACGGAAGCGGAGGAGATCATGAAGAAGAAGCATCTGCTCGCCTTTGACCTTGGCGCTTCGAGCGGGCGCGGAATCGCGGGAGAGTTCGACGGCAAGAGCCTTGTGCTGAAGGAAGTCTGCCGATTTGACAACATTCCGGCGCGAACCCCGTATCACTATTTCTGGAACCTGTTCGGCCTGCTCCAGAACATCCTCCATGGCATGGGAGCGTTCCGGAAGCAATACGGCGCACCTCCGGATTCCATCGGGTTTGATACCTGGGGCGTGGATTTCGCCCTGCTGGACCGGAAGGGCGAGTTGCTCCAGAACCCGGTCTGTTACCGCGACGAACGGAGTGCGGGCATGGACGCCGTTTGCTTCTCGCGCATCCCTCAATTCGAATTGTACGAGAAGACGGGAATCGCGTCCCAGCCGTTCAACACCTTGTATCATCTGCTGGGCACCCAGGTCCGGGAACCGTGGATCCTGGAAAACGCGCGGACTCTCCTGCTGATGCCCGATGCGTTGAACTACCTGCTGACCGGCAGCATTGGCTGTGAGTTGTCCAACGCCTCCACGACCCAACTGCTGCAGTTGCGCGGGGAAACCTGGGCCTGGGATGTGATTGGCCGGCTGGGGTTGCCGGGGCATATCTTCCCCGAGATCTACAAGGTGCCGGACCGCTGCGGGGTCCTGCTGCCGGGCATCCGGGAGGAACTTGGATGGAGCGAGCCGGTGCCCACGCACGCAACCGGAACGCATGACACCGCATCGGCCGCGCTTGCGTTGCCGACGGGCGAGAAGAGCCCGCTGTTACTGTCTTCCGGAACCTGGTCTCTGCTGGGCATCCTGTCCGACCGGCCGGTGGTCGTGCGCGAGGCCATGGATCAGAAGCTGACCAACGAGCGGACGGCCGATGGACGGTATCGCGTGCTGCGGAATATCATGGGGATGTGGCTGGTGAATGAGTGCCGCCGGAGCTGGAAAACCGCCGGACTGCGGGTGGATTTCGAGTTCCTGGACGCCGAAATGCGCGCTTCGCGTCCGTTCGGACCGCTGATCGATCCGGATCACGAAAGCCTCTTCCACCGCGGCAACATGGTGGAGAAGATCGCGGCGCTGTGTACCGCCTCCGGGCAGACTGTGCCGGCCACACAAGGCGCGTACATGCGATGCATCAGCGAAAGCCTGGCACTGAAATACAAACACACGGTGCTGATCCTGTCCAGGCTCACGGGGATCAAACCCGGCACGCTGAACATCATTGGCGGCGGGGTGAACAACCGGGCCCTGAACCAGATGACAAGCGATGCGACGGGTCTGCAGGTGGTGTGCGGGTCCAGTGAGGCCACAGCCATGGGGAACCTGATCGGCCAGCTTCGCAGTGCGGGAGAGATCGCGAATTGGGAGGAAGCCAGCCAGGTGGCGGTGCAATCGTCGCCGGTGGAACGGTTTGAACCGCGTGACAGCGACCGGTGGGAGGAAATCTACCGCTCCCGGTATCTCGCCATTCTGAACGGATGAGGAAACAGCGCGCGGCGCCGGCGGGGGACGGGCGCCGCCTCTGGATCAGAACTGTCGGCGGCGGAAGCAGAGGATCCCGAGGCTGGCCACGCCGGTACAGTAGGCGAAGGCATAGGCGGCGCCATGCCGCAATTCGTTGAGACGCACCCCGGTCTGCGGGGTGAGTGAATCCGCAATCCAGAAGGATTGAATATCCGGAAGAACGGCCTGCAGCGCGAACCGCAACGCCGGCAGCGGCGGGCAGAGGTTCACAAAGTAGTCGGCGATGAGTCCCGCGAAAAAGAAGGCCGCCAGCAGGGTGACCGCCGGAGCCGGCTGCAGACGGGTGGAAAGGGTAAGGGCGATGCACGAGAGCACGAGCAGAGCCATGCCCCCCATGAGGCACGCGGGAAGGATTCGCCAGTCCAGATGCGAGACAAAAGGAATGGGCTCTCCGCCGGGCGCCCGCGATCCGGCAAACAGGGCGGCAAGAGTGAGCGCCAAGGGCAGGAGGAACTGTGCGCACGCCGGGAAGGAGCGCCCCTGCCGGAAATTCAGCAGGGCTGCCACGGCGAGTGCCGCGGGCATCGCCAGCGCGGCGGCCGTCAGCCCCCCCGTGGGAAGCTCCTGTTGCCGGGGAACCAGGCAGATGGCCAGCAGCGATGCGGCGGAGGATGCCCAGACGAACAGGAGAACGACCAGGGCCACCCCGGCGAACTTGGCCAGGAAGAAGGTGGCGCGGCCCACCGGGCGGCTGAAGACCGTAAGCAGTGTTCCCGCCGCACATTCGGAATGCAGCGTGGACGATGCGGCGTAGCCGGCCAGAATGACCCCGAAGACCAGTTGAAACGCCAGGGCGGAGTCGCGGGTGAGACTGGCCTGCTGGCCGATCTGGTGGGCGACAAGCTGCGGGAGGAAAAGGATCAGCACGTTCGCTGTCAGAACCACCAGGAGGCAAACGGGCTGGCGCAACAGATCCTTGCAGGCCAGCCCCGAGATCGCCATGAACTGTGCCGCCGATTTCGACATGTTGGCCCGGTCAGCGGACCTGCTCGACGACGATCGTCTTGTCCACCTGCTCGCGGAGGATTCGCTCGATGCCCTGCTTGATGGTCATGGTGGCATGGGGGCATCCGCCGCAGGCGCCTTTGAGCTTCAATTTCACATTGGCGCCGTCAATGCTCACAACATCCATGTCGCCGCCGTCGGCCTGCAGAAATCCACGGAGTTTCTCGAGTTTGGCTCTGATCTTGTCTTCCATGACGAATCCTTTCCCAAAGATGCCGTTGGCATCTGGGGAATCAGTATGACAGATTGCCGGCCCGCATGACAAGACCGGCCTTTCCGGCCCTGGCAGGCGGAGCTCCATGCCCGGATCATGCTTCCCATGCGCCGGGAATGACTCGCTGGCAGGACGGGCAGCGATTGCCCCGGAGGAGATTCTCGCGGATGACGTAACTGTACCGGGACACGAGCGTCTTTCCGCAGAACGGGCAGGCCGTGTCCTGCCCTGAAAGGCCGGGCACATTGCCGGTATAGACGAAACGGCACCCTTCCTGGAGGGCAAGGTCACGGGCGCGCAGCAGGGTGGCGGGCGGCGTCGGCGGAAGGTTGCGGAGCTGGTAGAGTGGCTGGTACCGCGTAAAATGCAACGGAACATCAGGCCCCAGTTCCTTTACAACCCATGCCGCCAGCCGCTGCAGTTCCTGGGGATGGTCGTTCAGCGTCGGGATGACAAGGCAGACGATTTCGAGCCAGACGCCCGATCCGGCAATGATCTTGAGGGTTTCCAGCACGGGAGCCAGGAGACCATCGCACACATCGCCGTAAAACGACTGCGTGAACGCCTTCAAATCGATCTTGACGGCCTTGAGGTGTGGCAGCAGCGCGCGCAGGGGGGCCTCGTTGATGAAACCGTTGGAAATCAGGATGCTGTGGATGCCACGGCCGGCGGCGGCCTTGGCGCAGTCCCGCATGTATTCGTAGAACACCGTCGGTTCGCTGTAGGTAAAGGCCAGCGTCCGCGCCCCGGCCCTGGCCGCGGCTTCCGCGATGGAATCGGGCGGGCGGACCGCCGCGGGAACGTCTTCGGGGGATGCCTGCGCAATGTCCCAATTCTGGCAGAACTTGCAGTGAAGGTTGCAGCCCACCGTTGCCAGCGAAAACGCCTTGGTCCCCGGCAGGACATGGAAGAACGGCTTCTTTTCGATGGGGTCCAGGTGCATGGCGCAGGGACGGCTGTGGACGAGGGTGAAGTAGCTCCCGCCGCGGTTCTCGCGCACGCGGCAGTAGCCGCGCTTGCCCTCCGCCACCCGGCAATGACGCGGACACAGGTCGCAGCGGATGGCGTTGTTGTCCAGCCGCGTCCAGAACTCGGCTTCCCGGGGCACAATGCCTTCGGGAAGAGGTCCGCTGGCTCCGGCTGCGGCAAGCCGCCCGCAGGTGCCCGCCAGGAACGCCAGGGTCGCGCCGCCGAGAAACTGGCGGCGGGTGGCGCTGCCACGGGCAACCCCCGGTGGCAACAGCGCGGCAGCGTGAGGTTTGTCAGACGTACTCATTCTCTGGTAGTATAGCACGAAAGCCATGTCCACGGAGAAGAAAATAACCGCGCCACGATTGCCGCCCTGGATCCGAGTCCGCCTTGGCGGAGGGGCGGCAGCCCAGGCGGTGAATGACCTGATTGGCGAATGCGGATTGAATACGGTTTGCTCCGGCGCGCAGTGCCCGAACAAGCCCGAATGTTTCCGGCAGGGAACCGCCGCCTTCATGATCCTTGGGGATACTTGCACCCGGCATTGCCGCTTCTGCGCGGTCAAGGCCGGACCTCCGCTGCCGGTGGACAGCGACGAACCCCGGCGCGTGGCGGACGCGGCGGCACGCCTGAATCTGCGTCATGTGGTTGTGACCAGTGTGACGCGCGACGACCTTTCGGACGGGGGCGCGGGTGTTTTCGCGGCCACGATCCGGGCCATCCGGGAGCGTCTGCCCGACTCCCGCGTGGAAGTGCTGGTCCCGGATTTCCTGGGCAACAGGGGAAGCCTGGACACCGTGCTGGGTGCGCGGCCGGATGTGTTTAACCACAATCTCGAAACAGTCCGGCGTTTGCAGGGCGTCATCCGGCCGCAGGCGGACTATGAGCGGTCGCTGGCGGTCCTGCGCTATGCCGCAAGGTGGAGGGATGGGGCGGCCGGCGGCGGGGGAAGTCCCAGCGGAGTCATGGTCAAGTCGGGGCTGATGGTTGGATTGGGGGAGACGGATGCGGAAGTGCGGGAGGCGTTGCTTGACCTGCGGGCTGCCGGCTGCGGGTTGGTGACGATCGGTCAATACCTGGCGCCGTCGCAGGGGCATTTCCCCGTCGCGCGGTACGTGCCGCCGGAGGGCTTTGCGGAATACGCGCGATGGGCGCGGGAGGCGGGATTTGCGGGTGTGGCGTCGGGGCCGCTCGTGCGGTCCAGCTATCATGCCGGGCGGCAGTACGAGGACTCGGCCCGACCCTCGCCCGTCAGGAGCATCGAATCATGAAAGTCCTTGTCGCCACAGGCAACCGGCATAAGTTCCGGGAAATCCGCGCCATACTCCGGGTGCCGCACATGCAACTGTTCAGTTTGTGGGAGGTCGCGGATCCGCCGGAGGTTGTGGAAGACGGAGCGACCTTTGAGGAGAATGCGGTACTCAAGGCTGCGGCGCTGGCCAGGTTCACGGGCTGTTGGACCTTGGCGGACGATTCCGGGCTGGAGGTCGATTGCCTGGGCGGCGAACCCGGGGTGTGGTCGGCCCGATATGCGGGCCTTCCCACGAATGACGGCGCCAACAATGCCAGGTTGCTCGCTCGGATGGGGGATGTCACGGACCGCGGGGCGAGGTTCCGGTGCGTGATTGCGCTGGCGGATCCCGGGGGCGTGGCGCAAACGGTGTCGGGCGCCTGCCCCGGCCGCGTCCTGACCGCGCTGCGGGGAACGCACGGATTCGGGTACGATCCGCTGTTCGTTCCCGACGGCCACGACCAGACGTTCGCGGAGCTGGACAGTTCGATCAAGAACCGTATATCGCACCGCGCCCGTGCCCTCGACGCCGCATTGCGCGCCTGGGCCGGGTTCCTGGCCACGGAAGGCTGCCTGGAAGGCATGACCCATTTCAGATTGTCAGGGAAGGCTGCGTTCTGTAGTATACCCGGTTCATTGGCGTGACTTGTTGCGTGTGAATGGAATGGCGTGAGGAAGCGATATGTTCGAGTTAACCTTCAATCCGGGCTACAATACATTTGATTCGGATTCCTACACGGTCAATCTGAACAGTCCCCGGGAACCGCAACTGTTCCGGAATGCCTTCCCGTACGATGAGGTGCCCCGCATCGGTTTCAATCATCGCCTGGTCCCGATGAAGATGCCGAGGGAGATCTGGGTCACGGACACCACCTTCCGCGACGGGCAGCAGGCCATGCCGCCGTACACCGTCAAGCAGGTGGTGGATATCTACAAGATGATGCACCGGTTGGGCGGGCCGAAGGGCCTGATCCGGCAGTGCGAGTTCTTCCTGTATACGAAGAAGGACCAGCAGGCCGTCGAGGAGATCCAGGGGCTGGGATACCGCTATCCGGAAGTGACCGGTTGGGTGCGGGCCCGCCGCAAGGATCTGGAACTGGCCAAGAAGATGGGGCTCAAGGAAACGGGGATTCTCACGTCGTGTTCCGACTACCACATCTATCTGAAGCTCAAGATGACCCGGCGGCAGGCCTTGCGGGAGTATCTGCGGGTCGTCCGGGAGGCCATTGAGGTCGGCATCATTCCGCGGTGCCATTTCGAGGACGCCACGCGTGCCGACTACTACGGGTTTGTGGTTCCGTTTGCCTTCGAGCTGATGAACCTGGCGCGGGAAAGCAAGTCGGTGGTCAAGATCCGGATTTGCGATACGATGGGGCTGGGGGTCCCGTATCCCGGCGTGGCGATGCCGCGGTCGGTGCCGGGCCTGATCTACGGTCTTCAGTACTACGCCGGGTTCCCGAGCGAATGGCTGGAGTGGCACGGGCATAACGACCTCTACCTGGTTACGGCCAACGCAGTCACGGCGTGGCTCTACGGCTGTTCGGCGGCAAACGGAACGCTGCTGGGCATCGGGGAGCGCACGGGGAATCCGCCACTCGAGGGCATGGTGGTCAACTATCTCCAGTTGCGCGGGAACGACTGCAACGTGGATACGACTGTGATCACCGAGATCGCGGAGTATTTCGAGCGCGAACTCAAGGTGCAGATTCCCTCCAACCAACCCCTGATCGGCAGGAGCTTCAATGTCACGCGGGCGGGAATCCATGCCGACGGGCTGCTGAAGAACGAGGAAATCTACAACGTCTTCAACACGGAGAAACTGCTGAACCGGCCGGTGGATCTGGCGGTGACGGACAAGAGCGGACAGGCAGGTGTTGCGCTGTGGATCAAGAAGTACTTCAAGCATGCCAAGGAGCACGTCTCCAAGACGGATCCCGGCGTGCAGAAGATCTACGAGTGGATGATGACCCAGTACGATGCGGGGCGGACCACGGCCATAACCGACGAGGAATTGCTGGCGCAGACCAAACTGCATCTCTCCCACTGGCTGAAAGAAAACGGATATGCGGTTTGAGATCGTCACGTTCGGCGACCCCGTCCTGCGTGTCAAGTCCAGCCCCGTGGAATCCGTCACCGCGGAACTCAAGCGGGTAGCGGACGGGATGATGGAGACCATGTACGCTGCCGAGGGCCTGGGTCTGGCGGCGCAGCAGGTGGGACGCACAATCGCAATGTGCGTGATCGATATACCGCCGGCCATGGACATGGCGGAGGACGGCCATACCCGCCTCAACCCCGATGCGCCGATGCCGCTGATCCTGTTCAATCCGCGCATCGTCGCGCGCGGCCGCGAACTGGCGCGCCGGGAGGAGGGGTGCCTGAGTTTTCCCGGGATCCACACGGCCGTGCAGCGCGCCGCCGAGGTGGATGTGGAATTCGTGGATTGGAAGGGCGAAGTCAGGGTGTTGCACTGCAAGGGTTTGCTGGCCCGCGCCGTCCAGCATGAACTGGATCATCTGGACGGGGTGCTTTTGGTGGACCGGATGTCCGCCGTCAAGAAGATCAGCCTGGCCGGACAGTTGAAGCGCCTGCGGATCCGGACGGAAAAACTCCGGGTACAGGAGACGGGCCAGTAACCGGTCAGCCGAGCCCTGTGGCGGTCATGCCACGGGTTCCGTCGCTGTGACTGTGGCCTCCGCTTGGGC